>NZ_JBVHLW010000067.1:0-22119 GCF_055558795.1 Streptomyces sp. NPDC025618
GTGCCCCGAATTCGCACCGCGTTCCAGAACCCCACCCTCCAGCCCCACCCCCTCCCACCGGAGAGCACGTGCGGGACGTATCCGCTTCAGGGTTCCCAATCAGCCCGTCCGGCGATTGAGGACAACGCGCGAAGCGTGTTGCTGGAGGTCCGGGGCGCAGCCCCAGTTCCGGGCCGCGCAACGTGCGCGGGGGTCTGGGGGCTCGCCCCCAGTTTCGGGAAGGGGCGGGGCTGGGGAACAAACAGCCCGTCCGGCGCTGAGGACGCGGCCGCAGGCCGCTCCCGCCGCAGGCGGCAACGAAACCCGCAGCCGGGGGGCGGGACACAAACCCCCCAGCCCCCCCGGGAAGGTGGCCCCGTTATCCACAACCGCCCGGTAATCCACAGGCCCAAGCGAAACCGCCAGGAACACGGAATCGTGGGAACCGCCCAAGCCCGCAAGCCAACCCGAGGCGGCCCCGATGACACGCGCACCCCGAAGCAACCACACGCCCCCGCCCACCCACACCCTCCCCCTATTCGAACCGGTCCGAGTGGGCAGGAGAAGGGCCGGACCACGCAGACGCCGACTGACGATCGCGATCGCGGCCGCCGCCGCCGCGGCGACAGTGACCCCCTGCCTGCCCGCCCTCACGCACTACGCCCTCGCATGATCACCCCAACCACCCACCCAGACCTGGCAAACTCTTCCAGAAGGCATGGACCATGCCATTCCGGTACAGAAAGAGAGAGGCCGCTCGGTGAGCGAGAAGAAAACAGGCGTCCTTGGTGGCTTCAAGGCGTTCCTGATGCGGGGCAACGTCATAGACCTCGCGGTCGCCGTTGTCATCGGTGCGGCGTTCACCAACATCGTCAACTCGGTGGTCAAGGGTGTGATCAACCCGGTCGTCGGCGCCTTCGGCACCAAGGACCTCGACCACTACGCGGCCTGCCTGAAGGGCCCCTGCTCCAGGAACGCCGCGGGCGAGGTGACCGAGGGTGTCTTCATCCAGTGGGGCACGGTGCTCAGCGCGACGCTGACGTTCCTGATCACGGCCGCGGTCGTCTATTTCCTGATGCTGCTGCCGATGAAGCGCTGGCAGGACCGCCAGGCCGCGAAGAACCCGGCGGAGCCCACGCCGGCCCAGGTCACCGAGATCGAGCTGCTGGAGCAGATCCGGGACGCGCTGGTCGAGCAGCGTCGCGGCCCGGAGCCGGAGCCGGTCCCGGCCCAGCGCTGAGGCCGCGGGCCCGCCGCGGGGCTCAGATGTGGTGGGGCGGCTTCTCGTCCAGGAAGCGGGCCAGGTCGGCGGCGCTGCCGCCGCCGGCCGGGCGCTCGCCCCAGCCGCTGTCCGTGTCGTCCGAGGACTGCTGCGACAGCGGGTCGTCGAAGAT
This sequence comes from Streptomyces sp. NPDC025618, assembly GCF_055558795.1. Lineage (NCBI taxonomy): Bacteria > Bacillati > Actinomycetota > Actinomycetes > Kitasatosporales > Streptomycetaceae > Streptomyces > Streptomyces sp. NPDC025618. The sequence goes on from NZ_JBVHLW010000067.1 coordinate 1,374, forward strand.
CAGCGCGGCGGCGGGCCGGCGCGGCGGCACAGGGGGCTCGGCGGCGGGTTCGGGGGCGTTGCTCATGCCTCCAGGGTACGGTCGGGCCGCCGAAGGCTCGGCGCGCGCCCGGCGGTGGCAGCGGCGAGAATCGCCGCATGAGCGATGTGATGCTGCCCACATACGCCCTGCCGGCCACGGGCCCGCGCTCCCCGGGTCACCCGGCGGCCGGGCGAGCCCGGACCACGCGCCCCGGGCGCCGGACCACGGCCCGCCCGACACCGGAAGACGACCAGGGCCCACGCCCCGGGTCTGAGACCCCGGCCGCCCGCCCGGCGTTCGAGGACACCGCGCGAGGCGTGGCGCGGGGTCCGGGGCGAAGCGCCGGAAGCGGTGCGCGGTCTTGACCCCCGCATCGGGCGGAGTCGTGCGCCGCATGACCGAGCGCGGCCGCGACGAGGCACATCGCACCGCCACGCCGCTGGAGCTGTTCTTCGACCTGTGCTTCGTCGTCGCGGTGGCGCAGGCCGGCAGGCAGCTGGTGCACGCCCTCGCGGAGGACCATCCGGCCACCGGTCTCCCCGGCTATCTGATGGTGTTCTTCGCCGTCTGGTGGGCGTGGGTCAACTTCAGCTGGTTCTCCTCCGCTTACGACACGGACGACGTGCTCTACCGCGTGGTGACGCTGGTGCAGATGGCCGGGGTCCTGATCCTGGCGGCGGGTGTCCCCCGGGCCTTCGACGGCAGCGACTTCAGCGTGGTCTGGTTCGGCTATCTGGTGATGCGGCTGGCGATGGTGACGCAGTGGCTGCGGGCCGCGCACTCCAGCACGGGCGAGGAGCGGCGGACGGCGCTGCGGTACGCGGTGGGCGTGTGCCTGTGCCAGGTGGGCTGGCTGGGGCTGCTGTTGTTGCCGCAGCACGCCAAGCCGTGGCTCTTCGTGGTCATGGCGGTCGCGGAGATGTCGGTGCCCGCGATCGCCGAGCACCGGTACCAGACGGGGTGGCATCCGCATCACATCGCGGAGCGGTACGGCCTGTTCACCATCATCGTGCTGGGCGAGACGGTGTCGGCGGCCACGGTCGCCGTCCAGTCCGCGGTGGACGAGCACGAGGCGCTGGGCACGCTGCTGCCGATCGCGGGCGGCGGGCTGCTGATCATCTTCGCCGCGTACTGGATCTATTTCGCGGTGCCCATCCATCTGCACCTGGCCTCCAACCGCCAGGCGTTCCTGTGGGGTTACGGCCACTACTTCGTCTTCGGCTCGGCGGCGGCCGTCGGGGCGGGGATCGAGGTGGCGATCGAGGAGGCCGTGGGCAAGGCGCACATCTCGACGTTCGCGGCGTCGGGGGCGGTCACGGCGGCGACGGCGCTCTTCATGCTCTCGGTGTGGCTGATCCACTCCCGGCACCACAAGCGGGGCCTGGCGCAGCAGTTGGTGCTGCCGGTGTCGGCCGTGCTGGTGCTGGCCTGCACGTTCGCGGGGCACGCCGCGGTGCTGCTGGCCGGGGTGGTCGCGGCGGGCACGGTGGCGGTGGGGGTCTTCCTGACCACCCGGCGGACGGCGAGGGAGGCGGTGGCCGCGGACACCGCAGACACGACGGAAGGGAAGTGATACGCATGGGCCATGACTGATGCCCACGCCGCACAGCGGCCCTCCCCCGGTCCTCTCGACGCGCTGACCGACGTTCCCGGACTGCGGGTCGGGCACGCGCGGCGCGTCGGGGACGGCGCCCTGACCGGCACCACCGTGGTGCTCACCGGTGCGGGTGGCGCGGTCGCCGCCGTCGACGTGCGGGGCGGCGGTCCGGGGACCAAGGAGACCGACGCCCTGGATCCGCGGAATCTCGTGCAGCGGGTCGAGGCGATCGTGCTCTCCGGCGGGAGCGCCTTCGGGCTCGACGCCGCCTCGGGGGTGATGGCCTGGCTGGAGGACGCGGGCCGCGGCTTCCGGGTCGGTCCCGATCCGGCGCAGGTCGTGCCGGTGGTCCCGGCGGCCGCGCTGTTCGACCTCGGCCGGGGCGGCGACTGGCGGGCCCGTCCCGACGCGGCGCTCGGGCGGGAGGCGGCCGAGGCGGCGGCGCGTACGGAGGCGGGGGCGCCGGTGGAGCAGGGCACGGTCGGCGCGGGTACGGGCGCGGTGGCCGGAGGCGTCAAGGGTGGCGTCGGCACGGCGAGCGTGGTGCTGCCGTCGGGCACGACGGTCGCTGCGCTGGCCGTGGTGAACGCGGCGGGTTCGGCGGTCGAGCCCATGACGGGGGCGTTGTACGGGCAGTTGGCGCACGGCGTGGTCGACGTCCCGGCGCCCTCGCGGCACCGCGCCGCCCAGGAGCGGCTGGCGGCGGCACGGCAGGAGTCGGCGAGGCGGTCGGCCGCCTCCGTACGGCCTCCGCTCAACACGACGCTCGCGGTGGTCGCGACCGATGCCGCGCTGACCCGCGCCCAGGCGCAGAAGCTGGCGGGTACGGCGCACGACGGTCTGGCCCGGGCGGTGCGGCCCGTACACCTGCTGAGCGACGGCGACACGGTCTTCGCCCTGGCCACCGGTGACCGCCCGCTGCCCGAGGAGGAGCTGTTCGGCAGCACGGTCCTCCCGGCGGCGGGAGCGCTCAACGACATCCTGGCGGCGGGGGCGGACGTCCTGACCCGCGCGGTGGTGAAGGGCATCCTGGCGGCGGAGGGGGTGGACGGCCCCGGCGGTGTCTTCCCGTCGTACGCGGACCTGTACGGCGATCTGTACGGAGACCCGTACGGCGGCTGAGACCAGGTCGCGTACGGCGGCTGAGACGAGGTCGCGTGCGGCGGTGCGTTGCGAGCGCCGCGGGCGACAGCGGACCCGCACCCGGGCAGGCCCGGGTGCGGGTGGTGGCGGGTCTCAGAGAACGGCGCGGCGGCGCAGGGCGACGCAGATCAGGGCCATCAGGGCGGCCGCGAGGCCGAGGAGGATCGCGGTCTCGATCCACTGGAAGACCCAGAAGTCGCTCGCGGGATAGACCTTGTAGAAGCGGCCGGTGAAGCCCTTCTGTGCCATGCAGGTCTTCATGTCGGGCAGTCCGGGGCCCGAGGCGCAGGCGGCCGGTTCGTGGACCAGGCGTCCGGCGCGGTCGATGAAGCCGAAGTCGCCGGCCGATTCCGCGCTGCCGATGTACTGCCGGGGCGCGTCGCCCTGGCTGGTCCGCAGCGTGGGTGAGATCCAGTCGTGGCGGACGGCGTTGAGGAGCAGCCGTACGCCTGCGATCACGGCGAGCGCGGCGCCCATCGCGGCCACCGTCCGGCGCAGCGCCAGCCCGGCCGCCGTGCCGACGACGAGGCCGAGGACGGCGCAGGCCACGGCGGCGGGGCCGGTGGCGTTGAAGATGTATCCGTCGTGCCAGTAGAGGCCGTTCAGCATGTTGGAGACCGGCTCCCACCACCACGCGAGGAGCGCGGCGAGGACCGCCGAGCCGACGAGCGCGCAGCCGAGCGCCAGCGAGAAGCGGGTGAGGAACCAGCGGCGCACGCTGACGCCCTGGGTCAGCGCGAGCTTCCAGGTGCCGCTCTCCAGCTCGCGCCCGAGCAGGGGCGCGCCCCAGAAGATGCCGATGAGCACGGGCAGCGCGGTGCTGAGCGAACCGAGCGCGCGCAGCGGCCCGTTGGTGTCGTCGATCAGCTGCTCGGCGGCTTCGCTTCCGCAGTCGCCGTTCCAGCCCTTGCAGTTCTTCGTGTCGATGTGGTGGTCGCTGATGAAGGCGAGCATGTCCGCGCGCTGGAACGCGACCCACACCGCGCAGGCGACGAGGACCGCCGCGCCGAGGAGGATCAGCGTGCGCTGCTGGCGCCAGGCCAGCCAGAGGGTGCCTTTCACGCCGCTGCCTCCGTGTCACCGGAGGGGGCGGCGTCGGCCGGGGCGGAGCGGAGATATGCGAGCAACAGGTCTTCCAGGGAGGGTATTTCGGTGACCCACCGGTCGTCGGCGAGGACGTCGGCGAGGTCGTCGGCGGGGCGGCCTTCCGTACGGCATTCCGTACGGCTTTCCGCACGGCCGTCCGTACGCGGTTCCGTGCGGAGCAGGGCGGTGACCTGGCGGCCGGTGACGGTGGATTCCACGACGGTGGCGCCGCCGAGGCCGGACGGCAGGCCGTCCTCGCGCGCGCTCTCGGCGCGGCCGGTGAGCAGGACGTGGTCCTCGCGCAGCCGCTGCGCGTCGCCCTGGAGCCGTACGCCGCCGTGCTTGAGGAGCAGCACGTGGTCGCAGACGTTCTCCAGCTCGGACAGGACGTGCGAGGACATCACGACGGTGGTGCCGCGTTCGGCGACCTCGGCCATGACCAGGCCCATGGCCTCGATGCGTACGAGCGGGTCGAGGTCGGCCAGCGGCTCGTCGAGGAGCAGCAGGTCGGGCCGCTTGCCGAAGGCGAGGGCGAGCGAGACGCGGGTGCACTGGCCCGGGGAGAGCGCGCCGACGCGGGCGTCGAGGGAGATGTTCCCGGCGCGGACGATGCGTTCGGCGCCGGCCTGGTCCCAGTCATGGTTGAGCTCGCGGCCGAAGCGGAGGGTCTCCTCCACGGTGAAGCGGGGGTAGAGCGGCTTGTCCTGGGCGAGGAAGGCCGTGCGGTCGCGGGCCCCGGCGGTGACCGGGTCGGCGCCGAAGACGCTGATCTCGCCGTCGGTCGGCCGCAGGAGGCCGGTGGCGAGGTGGAACAGCGTGCTCTTGCCGGCTCCGTTGGGGCCGACGAGCGCGGTGATGCGGCCCGCGGGCAGGGCGAAGTCGCAGTCGCGCAGCGCCCATCCGCTCCGGAATCTGCGGCCGAGCCCTGTCGCCCTCAGGGCCGTAGAGGCGATCGGGTCGGTCACGTGTCTTCCTCCATGGACTGCGGTGATCGGTGGGACGGGGGTGGCGCCGGGAAGCGTTCGTCGAGGGCGGCGGCGGTGAGGGCCGCGATGTCCTCGCGTTCCAGACCCGCCTCGCGGGCCCGGTCCACCCAGTCGGTGAATTCCGCGCGCAGCGGCGAGTCCGCCGCCGTCGCGGGCCGGGACAGCGAACGCCGCACGAACGTCCCCTGTCCCGGCTGGGGCTCGACGAGCCCCTCGCGCTCCAGCTCCCGGTAGGCCCGCAGCACGGTGTTGGGGTTGATGGCGGTGGCCGCGACGACTTCCTTGGCCGTGGGCAGCCGGTCCCCCGGTTCCAGCACGCCGAGCCGGAGGGCCTGTCTGACCTGGTGCGCGAGTTGCAGATAGGTGGCGACGCCGCTGCGCCGGTCCACCCGGAACACGATCATTCGCTCCCTCGTTTCACTAACGTCTTAGTGGAATGATGCGGAGCGTCCGCCGTCGGCGTCAAATATCACGGGGTGCGCTGCTTTGATCACACAGCGGAACGGTGGCGGGGGTCAGCGGCCACGATGGACGTACGGGCGGGCGCCGACGGCAGCGCGGACCTCCGCGATGCGGGCCCGCACGCCGTCCGGAGCCACGCCATGGAGGGGGTGGAGCGGGGGTTCGCCCCGGCAGTCGCGGCAGATCCCGCCGGGCAGCGCTTCGGGGCGGCCGGGCGCGCGGCAGATCGTGCACTCGAGGATGCGCAGGGGTGTCTCAGCAGGTCCGGGGGCGGCCTCGGGCGGCATTTTGTCGATGAGCCGACGGCGCGCGAGGGCACCCGCGCAGTGCACTTCCGGCGGCAGCCCGGCCGTCAGCGCGCGTACGAGCTCCGCCTCGGTCGCGCCGCGCGCCAGCCACGCGGCGGCGAGCTCTTCGAGTGCCGCGCAGTCGGCGGCGGAGAGGGTCATGCGGGGATCCGCACGGCCGACGGAGGCGAGGGCGTCGTACGCGTACGAACGGGCCGGGGCCTGGGGTTCGGGTTGCGATCGCGACCGGTCGCGCGGCGCCGGGACGTTGCCCGCGAGGACCGCCGTCCACCAGGCGTCGTCCCGGGCGGTGCGGGAGAAATGCGAGCGGGTCACCCAGTGCCAGCTGCCGCCGTCACCTTTGATCCGCTCCGTCACCCGCCGCAGATGCCCCGCCTCGGAGAGCCGCCGGAGCGCGGTGAGGCAGGCGGCCTGCCCGTAGTCGGGCAGCTGGGCGGCAAGCGTCTTGGCGTCCATGGCCGCGCCCTCGGGCAGCCGGTCGATGAACGCGGCGATCGACGCCTCGCGGGGCCGCAGATGCGCGAAGTCGGTACGGCGGCGGGGCGCTTGCTCGGGGGCGGTGCGCTTGCCGTAGCCGGGGCGGGCGAGGGGGTGTCGGTGCGCGGGGCGCGGGGCAGGGCTAGAGTCGGCGTCAGCCATGAGATCGCTCGTTTCGATCTTGTTGGTCAGACCCCGGCATGGTGTTGGCGCACCGGTCGGGGTCGCTTTGTTGCTGCGAACGCTAGAGGGTGGCAGCGCAGTGTCGCAACCTGAACACGGAAAGTGAACGCGCGTGGTATGCGCGGGGATTGGGAGGGTGGGTGGGTTCGGCCTACCACCCATTCCTTGCATAGAGAGCTCGGGGCCGGGGGTTCGGATCCCGGGGCTCGGGGGTGGGGGCGGGGGTGCTCTTTCCGGCCCGCCGCCGATACGGCCACACTGGCCGCATGGGACGCAAGGACGACCAGCGGGAACCGGACGACGACGACCGCGAATACGACGTAGATCAGGACCGGGACCGGCAGAGCGATTATGTGAACGAACCGTCCACCACCGACGGCGACGCCCCGCACCGGCGATGACCACCATCGACTTCACGTCACTGCGCCGCAGCTGCGTGCAACACCTTGATGAGGACGGGCAGTTCACCGACCCGTGGGTGCGGAGCGCGTTCGAGGCCGTCGACCGTACGCTCTTCGCACCGCCCCGGTTCTGGATCAAAGCCGAGCGGGAGGGCGGCGGGTTCCCGCTCATCGACCGCGACACCGCCCCCGAGGCATGGGCACACGCCGTCTACTCCCCCGCGCGCGCCCTGGTCACGCAGATGGACGACGGAGCCACCGCCTACGCCGACGGCGCGGCGGGGCGGTTCACCTCGTCCCTGTCCGAACTCCGCGTGGTCGCCCGCCAGCTCTCCCACCTCGGCCTGGAGCCTGGGCACCGGGTGCTGCACATCGGCACGGGCAGCGGTTACGACTGCGCTCTGCTCGCGGAACGGGCCCCGGCCGACCGCGTCGTCACCGTCGAAGTCGACGACCGCCTCGCCGAGGGCGCGCGTCACAACCTCGCGGCGGCCGGGTACGGCGACGTGCGCGCCGTCATCGGTGACGGCGCGCTGGGGTGGCCTGGCGGCGGGCCGTACGACCGGGTCCTGTGCACGGCGTCCGCCATGCGGGTTCCACCGGCGTGGATCGGCCAGACGCGACCCGGTGGGATCGTCCTCACTCCCTACCGGGGCCTGGCCCTCGTACGCCTGGTGGTCGCCGGGGACGGAAAGACGGCGTGCGGGCCCGTGGTGGACGCCATGACGTTCATGATGCTGCGTGGCCAGCGCGCCGCTGACGCGGTGGAGATGCGGGAGATCATCAGTTCCGCCCTCCCCGAGTCGGACACGTCCCGCACGGACGCCGACCTTTCACCCGTGGAGCACGAGCTGGGCGCGGAGTTCCTGCTCCACGCCCTGGTTCCCGGCATCCGCGTCGCGTTCGGCAGGGAGACGTGGTGGTTCGAGGCTCACGACGGTGCTTCGTGGGCGGCGTGGAAGCCGGACGGACGCGTACGGCAGTGGGGCCCGCGCCGCCTTGTGGAGGAAGCCGCCCAGGCGGTCACCAAGTGGCGGGAAGCCGGAGCGCCCGCGCTCACAGACCTCGGCCTGACGGTGGGCGCCGACGGGGAATGCCTGTGGGCACACGGCCCGGAGGGCCCGTCGTGGACGCTCGCCTGAACCCGGGACGGATCAGCGGCCGCAGCGAATCACTGTACGGGAGTTGGTCCTCGCGGCTACGGCGCAGGTGGCTTGAGGGGCGTTCGCCCCGGGGTTTGCGTTGGGGTCGGGGGGCCAGATTTCCTGGCAGTTGAGGCTGTTCCCGCTGGCGCGCAGAGGGCTGGGGCTCGGATCCCGGAGCTCGGGGTGCCGATTCTCAAGGAGGCATGTGATGTCGCAGGACGGTGCACCGGACTTCGCCGCGCTACTCGGGGCCGCCCGGAGCACGGCCGTCCACCTGGAGATGCGGGACGTCTACGGCGTCGGTGATGAAGCTGAGGGCTTCGCGGAATTCAAGCGTTCCGGCAGCGTCGACCTCGACCCTGACTCAGCCTTCTGGCAGGGCTGGACTCCACTGGTGCGCTTGGCCGTTGGCCGGGGCGTGGTGATGCGCCGCGCCCGAATCGTCTCCGAGCCCGTGACCGACTACATCCGCTACGAGCACGCTCTGACTCCGGTCAACGTCATGCTCGGCGAACAGGTGCGCTGGCTTCCCCGCCGCCAGGCGTCGGACATCGCCCTGCCCGGCAACGATCTCTGGATCTTCGACGGCCGGCTGGTGCAGTTCAATCACTTCACCGGTAACGGCGACTGGGCCGATCCGAAATACTCGGTGACCGAAGACCCTGCTGTTGTCGAGCTGTGCTCTTCGGCGTTCGAGGCCGTGTGGGAACGAGGGGTCGAGCACAGGGAATTCACGGTCTGACGCCATCAATGGAGTGCTCGGACAGCCCGCTAGGCACTTGCCTTACGTGTGATTGCCACACCTCCACGCGGACGCCGGCCTGAACGACTCCCGCTGGTTTTCGTGGTGCAGCGCACTCATCCACTGTCGGCTCGGACGACCTCCCGCCCGCCTCGGCGGCGAGCCCTGCCGGCTGGGTCGCTGGGGGTGGGCCTCATCGGTGCGCTCAGTGACCGGATCCCTCTGTGCGGACGCTCTCGATGAACTCCACGAACCCGGCCAACGAAAGAGGAAGCGCCGGGCCGGCTGGGCTCTTGCTGTCGCGGATGTACACAGACCCGCCTCCGAAGGCCACCTCGACGCAGTTGTTCTGCTGGCCTGACGCCTTCGACTTCATCCACCGCACCGCGAGTATGGATGCGTCAGGTATGGCTCTGGTCATTTTTCCCCTGTCTCGATTTCGTCAATACGGCGCCGGATCAGCCGATGGGTTTCTTCCTTGTTCAACGCCTCGGCGAGCAAGTTCTGAAACGCCCTGAGATAGACGCCGGTCTCGGGCTCCTTCTCCAGGTAGCGCATGCCAGTGAGGCCGTCAAGGCACACCACATCGGGCTCCCACCGTTCCGGAAACCTCAGGATCGCGAACGGCCCTCCGTGCAGGGCGGCATGGGCACTTGCCGCCTCGGGCAGCACGTGGAGCCGCACACGGCCACCGAACCGCCGGTCCAGGCCGGTCAAGTACCTGAGCTGGCCCGACATGACATTCGGGCTGCCGATTTCATGCCTGAGCACAGACTCGGAGACCACTCCACGAAACCTCAGCGGGGCGTCCTTCCGGAACACCTCCTGCCGCTTCGCCCGCACGGCAGCCAGCTTCTTGACCTCTTCCTCACTGGGCTCATCCGCCAACTCGCCGAGCAAGGCGCGCGTGTATTCCTCAGTCTGGAGGAGGCCGGGAATCACCACCGGCTCAGCGGTGAGCATTTCCGAGGCGTCGGCTTCGAACCCGATGAAAGAGGCGTACTCCGGCGAGAGAATTCCCCGGAGGGAAGGACTGCTCTCCCAGCCCTGCTGCCGCCCTTCACGCGCAGCTCATGAGCGTGTCGACGCAGAGGCTGATCCTTGACGCCGTAGAGGCCAAGGAGGAGGTCCAGGTCATTTTCACTGATCCCGATCCGCCCCGACTCGATACGACTGATCTTGGCTTCACTCCACGCGAGGGCGCTGACCACGGATTGAGGCCGGTCATCCCTCAGGCCCCTGAGGAGACGCCCCAGCCTCATCTGTCGAGCCGTCGGCTGTGAGCGTGGCACTCGTTCCTCCCCTGAATCGCGAGTCAAGTCACCATAGTCGGCGCACCGAGGGGCGGCGTCAGCGCGATGAGCCGCACCAGCGCGGCGGCAAGCACACCGACCGCCTCCCGCCCGTGCAGGAAATGCCACGGGTTCACCCTCGCCCACGTCCTCGCCGTGCGAGAAGGCCGACTGGCCGAGGCCGCCGCCGTCAACGCGGAGAAGGCCCGCCACTGGCGAGAGGCCCACTCGTGATCGCGGCCCACAGCCGTCCCGTCGTGCCCGTCGCCGGAACGTCCGGCTTCCACGTCGTAATCCTGGCCCCGACCGAGACCTGCACGACGTGCATCCTGCTCGCCCGAACCCGGTGGGATGCCGAAGCACGCCGCGACTGGGCTGCGATGAGGGACATGAACAGCCTGCTCTCCGATCACCGACGCCGTGCGCATCAGCTCGTGGCGGCGTAGTCGAACCGTCGCCGACGGATGAGTGAACCCAGACGCCCATCCGGTCGCTCCGCCGAGGAAACGCGGCCGCAGCAGCCGGCCAGGATAGCCACCGCATGAGCAGGGACGAAGTCAACAGGTACGACCTGGGGGCAAACGAAACGATCATCCCCGCCGACCCGCCCTAGGAAACCGGCGGCGAGGACACCGGAGATGACCAGTAGCGACACCCCCGACGGCGACGGCGTGCGTGCCACGCTGCGGCAGTTCCTCAAGCACGACTTGCCGGAGGATTCCGAGCTTTCCTGGCTGTGCCCCGAGCACCGGGACCCACAAGCCATGCGGCTCGTGCTCCGCTCCCGGTACGTCTGCGACAAGTGCGCGCGGGAAGCGAACCGGCCTCGCTGAAGGACTGCTCCGATCCGGTCCATCCCACATCCCCACGGCCGACCCGCACCAACCCCCATAAGGAGACGCCCTCATGAACCCCACCGCATTCGCTCAAGGCGACCACCGCAAGGACGAAGGGGACGGCGACGGCCACCCCGGGCAGCCCTGGGCGCCGCCCTCCGTCCGGCAGTCCGGGCCCCGTCGGCTCTGGGACGAGGTCGAGGCCGCCTACCGCTGGTGGGAGGGCCAAGGGCGGCCGGAGCACGCGCGGTTCGGGCACACCGTGACGCCCGACGGACAGTTCGCCTGGCTGGACGATTCGCGCGCATCCTGGCCCGTATGACCCGTCAGGGTCACGTCGCCGACGCGGCGCCCTACAACTTCCCCGCCTCCCGCACAGCGTGGACGTGCACCAGGACGTCATAGCTCCCCCCGAGCGCGATCTCAGGCGTCCCGTCCTGCGGAAACTTCGTGCCGACGCTGTACGTCGGGCGCGCAGTGCCCAGCCAGCCGCGCGCCGCGGGCGGCGCCTTGCGCAGGTCCGCGTAGTAGTCGCGGTAGCGGACCTGGTCGAGCGTGTGCTCGTTCGTGCCGGGGCCGGCCGGGCCCACGGTGAATTTCTTCCACTCGCCGCCGAGCGCCTCGGCCTTGGAGAGGAAGGAGCCCTTGTCGAAGGTGGTGCCTACGGCGAGGTAGGCCGCGCCCAGGGTGTCGCGGAGGAACGAGCCCTGGGTCTTCGGGTACGTCGTGGGGTCGGTGGCCGCGTAGCCCACGTGGTCGTTGTGGGCCGAGAGCAGGATCTTGCCGCCGGTGCGCCGCTGCCACCACGCCGTGGTCCCGGCCATCACCTGGTCCCGGTAGCGCTCCATGGCGGTCGACGACTTCCGGTCGCCGGGGTCGAGGGTCAGGAAGGTGTAGGTCTGGGCGATGTCGCGGGCGTTTCCGGTCCAGCGCGCGGACGGGGGCCGACGCGTCGGCCGGCGCGGGCGCCGCCGGTACCGCGTACGCCGCCGCCGCGGGGCCCAGCGTCGCGGCCAGGGCGAGAGCCGCCGCCGCGAGCCGCTTCCCGTTGCCGATCATGTGACCACTCCTCAACGTGCCTGGTGCCGAGTGCCGCTGAGGAGATCGTCACGCGTGCGGCGGCCCCGGCGCGCTGGGGCCGTCCCGACACCTTCCCGGGGGACAGCCCCCGTGATCCGGGTCCGGGGCCGGTCGCGTGGCGGTGATCGCCACGGCGCGTCGCGCCCAGCGGGAGGTGTGTCCTACGGACTGATGCGCAGTAAAACTAAGGAGAATGCACGATCTCCCTCATCTCCGCTAGCGTGCGTGTCCTGAGCAGCCGAGAAGCACGGGCGTCGTCGCGTCCTGTCGGATTCTGCTCGAAGGAGGTCGTGGCCGGATGGGTACCCTTGCGAATGCCCTGGAGAAGGCGTTGGCGATCGACGGGGCCACCGGTGTCGCGATAGTCGATTTCCAGCAGCGCAAGGTTCTGGGGTCGCTGGACCGCGGCAGCGGGCTGGACATGGACAAGGTCGCCTACGGGGACAGCGACGTCATGCGCGCCAAGCTCTACACGCTGGAGCTGCTCGGCTATCCCCCGGACAGCGTGGAGGACATCCTGATCACGCTGTCCGGGGAATTGCACATGATCCGGCCGCTGCCACGGCTGCGCGAGGGCGGCATGTTCATCTATCTCGTCCTGGAACGCGACCGGACCGGGTCCCTGGACGAGATCCGCCGGCAGCTGCGCGCCCTGGAACCCCTTCTGGAGCTATAGCCGCGCCGCGCGCAGGCCCTTCAGCGAGATCACCAGCGCCGCGCTCACCGCCGTGCCCGCCGCGATCGCGAGCAGGTAGAGGAACGGGGCCCCGATCAGCGGGACCACGAACGCCCCTCCGTGCGGCGCGCGCAGCGTGCAGCCGAAGGCCATCGAGAGGGCGCCCGTCACCGCGCCGCCCGCCATCGCCGACGGGATGACGCGCAGCGGGTCCGCCGCCGCGAAGGGGATCGCGCCCTCGGTGATGAAGGACGCGCCCAGCACCCACGCCGCCTTGCCGTTCTCGCGCTCGGCCTTGGTGAAGAGGCGGCCGCGTACGGTCGTGGCCAGGGCCATCGCGAGCGGCGGGACCATGCCCGCCGCCATCACGGCGGCCATCACCTTGAGGCTGCCGTCGTTGGGGTCGGCGAGGCCGCCGACGGCGAACGCGTACGCGCACTTGTTGAGCGGTCCGCCGAGGTCGAAGCACATCATCAGGCCCAGGACGACGCCGAGGACGACCGCGTTGGCGCCGGAGAGCCCGCTCAGCCAGTCGGTGAGCGCCTTCTGGAGCGAGGCGACCGGCTTGCCGACCACCAGGAACATCAGGAAACCGACCACCGCCGACGAGATCAGCGGGATCACCACCACCGGCATGATCCCGCGCAGCACCGGCGGCACGCCCACCCGCCGCACGGCCAGCACCGCGCCGCCCGCCAGCAGACCGGCGATCAGGCCGCCGAGGAAGCCCGCGTTGACGGTGAGGGCGATCGAGCCGCCGACGAAGCCGGGTACGAGACCGGGCCGGTCGGCCATTCCGTACGCGATATAGCCGGCCAGCACCGGCACCAGGAAGGCGAACGCGGCGCCGCCCGTCTGGAAGAACAGCGCCGCCCAGCTCGCCGACTCCGCCCAGGCGAAGTGACCGGCCACGGAAGGCGCCTTGTCGATCTGATAGCCGCCGATCGCGAAGGCGAGCGCGATGAGAAGGCCGCCCGCGGCGACGAACGGGACCATATAGCTGACACCCGTCATGAGCCAGGCGCGGAGGCGGGTGGCGAAGCCGTCCTCGGAGGCGGCCGCGGTGTCCATGGGGGCCGGGGCCCGCACGGCCGCGGGGGCGGCGGCCGCCATCTCCCGCACCTCGGCGATCAGTTCGGCGGGGCGGTTGACGCCCGCCTTCACGCCGACGTCGACGGTGGGCTTGCCCGCGAAGCGGGCCCGCTCCCGTACCTCGACGTCGTGCGCGAAGATCACGCCGTCCGCCGCGGCGATCGTCCGCGCGTCCAGCTTGGTGAAACCGGCCGAACCCTGCGTCTCGACCGCGAGTTCGACCCCGGCGGCGCTCGCCGCCTGCTCCAGCGCTTCGGCCGCCATATAGGTGTGGGCGATGCCGGTGGGACAGGAGGTGACGGCGACGATCCGGAAGGGCTGCGGTGCTTCCCGTTCCGGTATCTCGGGATCCGGCGCCTCCGCTTCCGGGCTCGCCTCCTCCTCAGGCGGCTCCTCAGGGAACTCGTCAGGCAGTTCCTCAGGGGGCTCGTCCCCCCGTATCAGCGCCGCCACCGCGTCCGCCCTGCCCGCCGACCGCAGCGCGTCCGTGAACTCCTGCCGCATCAACTGCCGTGCCAGCGAGGACAGGATCGTCAGGTGATCGCTGTCCGCGCCGTCCGGGGCCGCGATGAGGAAGATCAGGTCCGCCGGGCCGTCCGGGGCGCCGAAGTCGATCCGGGCGGCGGAGCGGCCGAAGGCGAGCGTCGGCTCGGTGACGTGCGCGCTGCGGCAGTGCGGGATGCCGATGCCGCCGTCGAGACCGGTCGGCATCTGCGCCTCGCGCGCGGCGACATCGGCGAGGAAGCCGTCGAGGTCGGTGACGCGGCCGAGGGCCGCCATCCGCTCGGCGAGCGACCGCGCCGCCGCCTCCTTGGTCTCGGCGGACAGGCCGAGATCGACCAGTTCCGCGGTGATCAGCTCACTCATCGCGGGCTCCTTTGCGCGCGTGGGGGAATCAGCGGGGTCACGACACCGGCTCCGTCAGGGCGCGGTCGAGGGGCACCTCGGCGCTCACCGTCACCGCCGCCGGTTCCAGATCCGACGGCGCCGGCATGGCGCTGCCCGGCAGCTGGACGGCCGCCGCGCCGTGGGCCAGGGCCGAGGCGAGGGCAGCCGGGCCGGAGCCGCCGGCAGTGAGGAAGCCCGCGAGGGAGGCGTCGCCCGCGCCGACGTTGCTGCGGACGGCGGGCACCCGGGCGGTGCCGAAGTGCGTACCGCAGTCGTCGACGAGCAGCTGCCCGTCCGCGCCGAGGCTGGCGAGGACGGCCCGCGCGCCCGCGGCCCGCAGCTCCCGCGCCGCCGCGACGACGTCGCCGACCGTGGTCAGCGCCCGGCCGGTCGCCAGGGCGAGCTCCTCGGCGTTGGGCTTGACGACGTCGGGGCGCTCGCGCAGCGCGGCGGTCAGGGCCGGGCCCGAGGTGTCGAGGGCGATCCTGGCCCCGGCGGCGTGCGCGCGGGCCACCAACCGCCCGTACCACTCGGGCGCGAGGCCGCGCGGGAGGCTGCCGCAGCAGGCGATCCAGTCGGCGCCGGCCGACCGCTCCCCCACGGCTGTGAGCAGGGACTCGGCCTCGTCGGCGGCGAGTTCGGGGCCCGGGGCGTTGACCTTGGTGAGGGTGCCGTCGGGTTCGGCGACGGAGATGTTCACGCGGGTGGAGCCGCTCCGTACGGGCAGGCCCGCCGCCTCGATGCCGAGCTCGGTGAGCAGCCGCAGCAGCGTCGCGCCCTCGGGTCCGGCGACGGGCAGGACCGCGACGGTGCGGTGCCCGGCGGCGGCCACGGCGCGGGAGACGTTGACGCCCTTGCCGCCGGGGTCGACGCGGTCGGTGGCGGCGCGCAGGACGGCGCCGCGCTCCAGCCGGGGCACCTCGTAGGTGCGGTCCAGGCTGGGGTTGGGGGTGACGGTGAGGATCACGCGCGGACCACCGCCGGGCCCGCGGCCTCGACGGCGCGCGCGTCCTCGTCGGCGAGGCCCGCGTCGGTGATCAGCACGTCCACCGCACCGAGGTCGCCGAAGCGGGCGAAGTGCCGCTGCCCGTACTTCGCGGAGTCCGCGAGGAGCACGACCCGGCGGGCGGCCGCGGCGGCGGCCCGCTTGACGGCGGCCTCGGCGAGGTCGGGGGTGGTGAGCCCGCCGTCGAGGGAGAAGCCGTTGGTCGCGAGGAACGCGACATCGGCGTGGACCTCGGCGTACGCGCGCAGGGCCCAGGCGTCCACGGCGGCCCGCGTCCGGTGCCGTACGCGGCCGCCGACCAGGTGCAGCGCGATGCCGGGGTGGTCGGCGAGGCGCGCGGCGACCGGCAGGGCGTGGGTGACGACGGTGAGCGTGGAGTCCAGCGGCAGCAGCCCGGCCAGGCGCGCGGCGGTCGTGCCCGCGTCGATGATCACGCTGCCGTCTGCGGGCAGTTCGGCGAGCGCGGCGCGGGCGATGGCGTCCTTCTCACCGGCGGCCGTGGCCTCGCGCTCGGCGAGGTCCGGCTCGAAGTCGAGCCGCCCGGCGGGGATGGCACCCCCGTGCACCCGGCGGACGAGCCCGGCCCGGTCGAGTGCCTTGAGGTCGCGCCGCACGGTCTCGGCGGTGACCTGGAACTCCTCGGCGAGCGAGAGCACGTCCACGCGCCCGCTCTCACGGGCGATCCGCAAGATCTCCTGCTGCCGCTCCGGTGCGTACATGCTTTGTGTCCGTTCAATGCCCGGGTGTGTGGTTGTCCGGCACGTTACCCCGAGTAGAGGAGGGAAGTAAATGGATTCGGGCAGCAAGCGGGCACAAACGGGTGGTCTTGACGCATGCCGCTCCCCCTTCGCGTAAGAGAAGGCGCCGTCAATGGAGCGGCCCATGCCGCCCGTCCGGGGCCGACGGCGAACCCGGCACCGGCACCACCGACGCCGCCCCGCCCGCGGCGCCCGGCGTCGCGGCCGTCGTCGTCCGGACGCCCCCACCGCGCCCGCGCCCCACTCCGGCGGCATCGCGCGGAGCCCCGGCCGCGTGGTGCACCTGTTCGGCCCAAGGGCACCCACGGGCAGACATCCGCTCAGCACGACGGGCCTGCCGTCCGGGCGAAGGCGGAAGCCGAGGATGCCGGGGTGCTCACCGCCGACCCGGTCGGCATTCTGTGACTGAAGCGTGTCCGTGGTTCCCCTGTGCGCGACGAAGGAGCCTTGCCATGAACCGAAGTCAGCGGCAGGACGCGGCGGCAGTGGCCGGGGTGGACCGGAGGCGGCTGCTGGCCGGGGCCGCCCTGGCACCGGTGCTGGCCGGCATCGGGCCGGCCGCCGCCCACGGCGGCCCCGCCGGAAACAGCGGCAAGGACACCGCGAAGCCGGTCGAGCCGGTGCCCACCACACAGGCGGACTGGCAGCAGGTCGCGAGGATCCTGGGCCGGCCGGGCAACATGATGCGGGGGATGTACTACCACACGCCCTTCCCGCGCGGGGACCTCCACGTGGTCTCCCACGGGATCACCGTCACACCGGGCCTCGCGCTGGGGTCCCACGTGTCCTTCGTCCGTTACGCGGACGGCAGCACCCTGGCCATGGGCGATCTGGTGGTCACCGAGGACGACTTGCAGAAGATGACCGACGCCCTGCACGCGCGGGGATTCACGCAGACCGCCATCCACAAGCATCTGCTCGCCCAGACCCCCGACGTCTGGTGGACCCACATCCACAGCGCGGGCCACGACCCGGCGGCCCTGGCCCGCAACCTGCGCGCGGTCCTCGACCACACCGGCACGCCGCCCGCGACGCCGCCCGCTCCGTCACCGTCCATCGACCTGGACACCTCCGGAATCGACGCCGCGCTGGGCGCCCGGGGAACCGGTAACGGCGGCATCTACACCTGCACCTTCATCCGCCGCGAGACCATCACCGACATGGGCCGCGCCCTGCCGCCCGGCCTGGCGTCGACCACCGCTTTCAACTTCCAGCCCCTGGGCGACGGCAGAGCCGCGCTCAGCGGAGACTTCGTCATGATCGCCGACGAGGTCCAGGACGCCCTCAAGGCGCTGCGGCGCGGAGGGATCGACGTCGTCTCCCTCCACAACCACGGCCTCACCGACGAACCCCGCCTGTTCTTCACCCACATCTGGGCGGTGGACGACGCCGTCGGACTCGCGCGCGCCCTGCGCGCCGCGGTGGCCGTCACCAACAGCAAGCCGGCCGCCTGAAGTTGCCCAGCCCGGACCGGCCCCGGAACGCGAAAGCGCCGGGCGGGCCGCCCTGACGGCAGCCCACCCGGCGCTCGGAAGCGGCCGTACGCCCTACGCCGCCACCAGCTCCTGCTCCTCTTGCCGCTCCCCCGCGGCCGCCTCGACGGCCCGCTTCCTCGGCAGCAGGAACATCAGGCCGAAGACCAGCACCAGGCCGCCCGCGACCCACCACAGGGAGTGGGTGAACGCCTCGCCGAAGATGTCCGCCATCGGCCGCGTGCGCGGGTCCGCGTTGTCGACGACACCGAAGAACGCCACCGAGACCAGGCCGAGGCCCACCGCGTTACCCAGCTGCTGCGTGGTGTTGATCAGGCCGGACGCGGAGCCCGCGTGCTCGCGCGGGACCTCGGAGAGCACGGCGTCGGTGATCGGGGCGACGATCAGGCCCATGCCCGCGCCCATCACGATCAGCGGCAGCGCCATCTGCCAGGACGTGATGTCCGCGCCGTAGTGGCCGGCCTCCCAGATGTACGTCAGGACACCCGCGGCCATGATCAGCGCGCCCGCCTGGAGCACCTTGCGCCCGAAGCGCGGCACCAGCTTCTGCACCGACATGCCCGCCGCGGCCGAGACCGCCAGGGAGAACGGGACGCCGGTCAGGCCCGCCCGCAGCGCCGACCAGCCGAGGCCGATCTGCATGTAGAGCGTCCAGACCAGGAAGAAGATGCCGGAGGTCAGACCGAAGGTCAGCTGCACGCCGATGCCCGCCGCGAAGCTCTTGACCTTGAACAGCGACAGCTCGACCAGCGGCGAGCCGTCCTTGCGGGTCTTGTGGCGCTCGTAGAGCACGAAGGCGACGAACATCGGCACCGAGCAGGCCATCGAGACGAAGCCCCACACCGGCCAGTCGTGCTCGCGGCCCTGCGTCAGGGGGTAGAGCAGCATCAGCAGCCCGGCGCTGGCCAGGGCCACCCCGACGAGGTCGAGCCGCATGGCCCGCGGGGCCTTGGACTCGATGATGAAGCGGCGGCCGAGGAGCAGACCGGCGATGCCGACCGGGAGGTTGATCAGGAAGATCGGGCGCCACTCCAGGCCGAAGAGGTTCCACTGCGTGAGCAGCGCGCCCAGCAGCGGGCCGGAGACCGCGCCGAGGCCGACCACGGCGCCGAACATGCCGAAGACCTTGCCGCGCTCGTGCGCGGGGAAGGTGACGTGGATGATCGACAGCACCTGCGGCACCATCATCGCGCCCATCAGGCCCTGGAGCACCCGCGCGGCCACCAGCAGCTGCGGGTCACTGACGATGCCGCACAGCATCGAGGCGAGCGTGAAGCCGCCCATGCCCAGCAGGAATATCTTCTTCCGGCCGTAGATGTCACCCAGCCGCCCGCCCGTGATCAGGCCGATCGCGAAGGCCAGCGCGTACCCCTCGCTGAGCCACTGCAGCACGCTGAACGAGGCGTCGATGTCCCGCTGGATGCTCGGCATCGCGATGTTGACGATGGTGACATCGACCAGGTCCATGAAGGACGCGGTCATCACGACCGCGAGCGCCAGCCAGCGACGGCGGTCCGCGGGCGGTGAATCGGTGGCCATCAAGAAATGCCCTTTCTGGTGGAGCGGGGGGGGGGAACGAGAACGACGCTATAGGCCATCTAGGACAGACTGTGTCCCACATCGCTGGCAGGCTGGGTGACATGACCGACACCCCCGTACGGCTGCTGAATCTGCTCTCGCTGCTCCAGACCCCGCGCGAATGGCCGGGCAGCGAGCTCGCCGAGCGGCTCGGGGTCAGCTCGCGCACGATCCGGCGCGACATCGAGCGGCTGCGCGACCTCGGCTACCCCGTGCAGGCCACGATGGGCGCGGTCGGCGGCTACCGGCTGGCCGCGGGCGCGGCCATGCCGCCGCTCGTCCTGGACGACGAGGAGGCCGTCGCCATCGCGGTCGGGCTGCGCGCGGGCGCGGGCCACGCCGTCGACGGCATCGAGGAGGCGTCGGTGCGGGCCCTCGCCAAGCTGGAACAGGTGCTGCCGTCCCGCCTGCGGCACCGCGTGGCCACGCTCCAGGCCGCCACCGTGCCGCTGACCTGGGGCGACTCCGGAACCGTCGACCCGCGCACGCTCACCGTCATGGCCGCGGCGGCCACCGGCAACGAACGGCTGCGTTTCGCCTACCGCACGGGCGACGGCACCGAGACCCAGCGGCTGGTCGAGCCGCACCGGCTGGTGAGCACGGGGCGACGGTGGTATCTCGTGGCGTTCGACATCGACCGCGACGACTGGCGTACGTTCCGGGTGGACCGGGTCAGCGACCCCTTCGCGACCGGCGCGCGCTTCACCCCGCGCGAGCTTCCCGCGGCGGACGCGGCGGAATTCATGAGCCGCTCCATGGCGCGGCTCCAGCCGACGTATCGCGTCGTGGTGACGCTGCACGCTCCCGCGGAGTTCGTGGCGGCGCGCTTTCCTTCACAGCTGGGGGTTCCTGTGCCGGTCGGCTCCGACCGGTGCGAGCTGGATTTCACCACCGCGGATTCGCTGGAGTGGGTGGCGTTCCGGCTGGCGCTGATCGATTGCGAGTTCTCCGCGCGGGAGCCGGCGGAGCTGGTTTCTCACTTGGCGGAGTTGGGGGCGCGGATCTCTCGGGCGGCGGCGGGGTAGGACGGCGGTCTTTCCCCTGGCCCGGGGCGGGCCCCGGGCCCCCGGGGGGGGGCGGCTGCGAGTGGGGGTCGGTTGGCACGCTTGTGGCTCCGCCGGGTGGGGGGCGTGCGCCGGCCTTCGGCGTGCGGGCTTCGTTGCCGCCTGCGGCGGGAGCGGCCTGCGGCCGCGTCCTCAATCTCCCCCAGCTACCGCTGGGAGGGGCCCCACGGGCTGCTTTGTTCCCCAGCCCCGCCCCTTCCCGAAACTGGGGCGCTGCCCCAGACCCCGCAACACGGCTTCGCCGCGTTGTCCTCAAACGCCGGACGGGCTGATTAGGAACCCCCTGAAGCGGACACCTCCCGCACGTGCCCTCCGGTGGGAGGGGGTGGGGCTGGAGGGTGGGGTTCTGGAACGCGGTGCGTTGTCGGGGTGCTCAATGCGCGTGACCCGCAGCGCACCGCGTTCCAGGTCCTCAGCCCGGAAGACCCACCC
>NZ_JBVHLW010000068.1:0-21667 GCF_055558795.1 Streptomyces sp. NPDC025618
CGGCAGACCTACGGCCGGGCCGGCTACCGACTCCTCCGCCACCGCATCCTGCTCAACTGAAAGGATCAACAGCTACGAAAATCTTGGAAGACCCGTTCTATTTACAGGCCCCACGATGGAGACGACGGACTCGCCTTCTGCGGAGATCCAGCAGTCTGCTGACAGGCATCCGGGAGCATTATGGAAGACTCGGGCGACTGCTTCGACGTGGCGGGTGAACTCGTCGCGGTAGTGGGCGTGTGGATAGTGGTAGGCGATGAAGCCTGCGTTCAAGGGACTGCTCCTGTCGGGTCGGCTGCTTCGGGTTTCGTTTGTCATGAAGTGGTGTGGGTGCCGGTTGGGGTGGCGGGAAACCCCCGTTCCTTCCAGGAGCCGGGCCTGGGGCACGGTGTGCGCGGAGTCGTTACGCGACCGTGGCCGTCATCACGGCGCCTTGAGCCACTGCGCAGAGGGTCCGTGGTCCTTCGTCCGTGACTGTGACCGGGTCGCAGCGGCACACCGATTGCTCCGGCCACTCGAGGTGACGGTGGCCTCGGCTTCAAGTGCCGTGCCCAGAGCGGACCGTACGTAACTGTCGTCACCGCGCTCGTGAGTACCGCCGGGCCCAGTGTCGTGCCGGCGGCGAAGGTGATCGCGTTGTCGGCGTCTTCACAGTTGCTCGGACAACCCGTCGGCAGGCCGAACGCCGCGCCGCCCGGGGCGGCCGACCGGACGCGGGTCACGTTCTCACCGTCTCGCCGGGATTGTGCGCCTGTGCCTGGAGGCGGTGCAGCAGCCGGACGTACGGCGTCCGCTTCGCGCGCATGCGTGGTTCTCGGGCGAGGGCGAGTTCGGCCTGGTCCAGGCAGTCCTCGATGAGGGCGTCATGCAGCCGGCGGAAAGCCAGCGGCCAGGTGAGCCGGGCCGTGCGGTGCAGCCGCATCGCGATGACATGCCGCAGTACGGCTCCGTCAGGCTCGGCCGGGATCACGGTGAACTCGTGGAAACCGTCGAAGCCGCGCGGCGCCGAGAATCGGAACCTGACCCACCGGCCCGGCACGTATGTCTCGACGCCGTAGCCGATGGGACCGTGGCCACCGCGGGATCCGACGGTCAGGCCGTGGTCCAGCACCATCCGCGGCCAGGACGTCGTGGGCCACAGCCGGTCGGTGTCGCTGGCAAGTCCGTCGATCAGGGATCCGACCTGCTCCGGCGGGGCCGTGATCCGGCGCTCGTGGATGTTCAGCACAGCCATGGCACACCTCTCTCCATGTATTGGAGGGTAGTCTCCAATTGAATTAGAGACTACCCTCCAATACATGCCGAGGCCAACCCGCTACGACGAATCAGCCCTTCTCGACGCCGCCCTGCGCCTAGCCGCCATCCAAGGTCCGGCCGCAGTCACCATGTCGGCCGTGGCCCGTGAGTGCGGCGCCCCCAGCGGCTCCGTGTACCACCGCTTCCCGCAGCGATCCGTGCTTCTGGCGGAACTGTGGCTGCGCACTGTGGGGGAGTTCCAGGCCGGCTTCCTCGCCGCGCTCAGCTCCCGGCCGGAGCCGCTCGACGCCGGCGCGGCGGCGGCGCGTCACGTCGTCGCGTGGTGCCGATCCCATCCCGAGCAGGCGGCGGTCCTGCTTCACGGCCCTGGCGCCTTCGGCCAGGACGAGTGGCCCGACGTCTACACCCGCCGACTGGCCGACGCCAACCAGCGGACCCTCGAAACCTTGAAGACGCTGGCCGGCCGGCTGGGCGCACCCACCGCCGCACTCCGGGAGCGAGTGGTGCTGGCTGTCGTCGATCTGCCACTGGCGCTGGTACGCAGACACCTGCGCCACGGGGCGGCGCTGCCGGACTACGCCGAGGACCTCGCAGTCGACAGCGCGGTCGACCTCCTGCGAGGGCTGACAGCTTCCACGCATCCGACCGCGTGATCCGGTCGCCGGATCCCGCGCGGTCCGGTTGCGTCCTCACTGCTGCCGTTAGCCAGGGCGTGGGCGGTCCGCACCTCGGCTTTTCGCCCGCGGTCTCGGGGCTCGGGGACTGCCGTCGTAGTTGACGCACCATCAAATCGTGTGGTGCGGAACGCATCGGCGAAGCAGCCACTGGCGCGACGGCGGCAAACGGCTCTCCCGCCGCCTCGCCGCCGCCGACCCCACGCTCCAGGCCCGGCTGACGTCCAGCGCCGCAGCCGTCGTCTCCGGCACGCCCGGTGCCGTGGACTTGCTTGTGACCGCCGTGGAGCAGGTCCTGGACCGCGCGCGGGGCCTTGTGAGAGGGCTACCACATCGGCTGACTCTTGTGGTCAGGCGGCCCCTCGACCGAGAGAGCCGCGGCTCGGCCGCCGCAGGTGGGTGATCGAACGCACCATGTCCTGGCTGACCGGCTATCGCCGGCTCTCACCTCGCTACGAACGCGACCCCCGCAACTACCTGGCCTTCCTCGGCCTCGCAGCCGCAATCTGCCGGTGACGCTGACGTCCTTGAGCCTGGCGGCCTTGGCGACCGGCTCGTGGGGGAGGGCCTGGGACATGTCACCGCCCTCGTCGAGAGGGCCGAAGGCCGATTCGGTCGGAACGGCAGGGCCAAAGCCGCTCCCGGCGGCGGTGTCGCCGGAGCCGGAGGTTCCCGACATGGTGAACTCGCCGTTGGACAGCATGCCGCGGATCGCCGTGCGGACCCCGTACAGATTGAAGTCGATCGCGCCCGACAGGGACACGGTCTGGCTGAACAGGTCGGGGTGGTTCTCGGCGTAACTCAGGGCGCCGAAGCCGCCCATGGGCAGGCCGCCGGTGGCCCGGCCGTTCTTGGTTCTGATCGTGTGGAGGTTGTCGTCGATGAGCGGGATCACCTGGTTGATGTGGAAGGTCTCCCACTTCTGGGCGCCCGCCGCGGTGTCCTGGCGGACCCAGTCGGTGTACCAGCCACGGGCGCCGCCGTCCGGGAGGACCGTGATCATCTTTTGGGTGGCGAGCAGGAGGGTAGGCCATGTAGGGGTGGCGGGTCCGTCGCCGGCGCCGTGCAGGAAGAAGAACACCGGGTAGCGCTTGCCGGGGTCGGTGTAGTGGTCGTCCGGGACGATGATCCGGATCTTGTGTTGCCCGGCGACTTCGGGGGGCGTCACGGTGATAACGAAGTCGGTGGGGGTGCCCTCCGCCTTGCCGACCTGCGTGAGCCCACGGCCGTCGGCCAGGTTCGGAATGGCCGGCGTGTCGGCGTGTGCGGGTTGCGGTGAGCAGGGCCAGGGACGTCGTCACGATGGTCACCGCCGCTACTCCACACCAGCTCTCAAAAAGCACCGCCGCCGTGCCCTGTCGACCCCCGGCATGAACGCGATGCTCACCCAGGCCAGAACCGCCCCCGGCATGGTCCTCAAGGCCGGCGGCGGCCAGCCTGCTGAGTGCACGCGCACCGAATGAGGATGATCCTGAAGGTCTCAAGTAAAGGTCTCTCTGGCGAAAGAGGTGGGTGCGGGCGCACTCGGCGCCCGCCGGGAACTCAGAGCCGCTCAGGCGCCTACGGCATGTCCGTGGAGTAGGCCCAGGTCGCCCGACCTCGGTTCACGCGAGAGGGAAGTTGGGCGACCTGGGCCAGGGGGGGGACCGCGTCAGGCGGGGAAGGGTCAGACCTTCACCAGGTCGTACGTACCCGTACCGTCCTGCCTGCCGCTGGAGTACTGACGGATCAACTCCCCGTCCGCGTACCGGTCGTGGCCCAGCATCGAGCCGGTGTACTTGTTCTGCAGGCCGATCTTCGAGCCGCCAGGTACGTCGCGATAGATGTAGAACCGCTGGAGGTCGTCCTCCACGCAGTTGGCAGTCGTCAGGTAGGCCTGCTCCTGGTTGGCGATGTCCGCCGGGATGGTCGCGCACCCGCCATTGCCCCAGTTCCACAGGGACGCCTCGATGACCCCGTTGCGCTCTGTCACGTTGCACAGCTGCCAGTTGTCCAGGTGGGCGCTGGTCCAGTTGGATTCGCGCAGCCGGATGCCATCGTTGGCCAGGAGCGGTGCGCTCCAGTTCAGGGGCTTGCCGGGGACGTGGATCCTGTAGACGTCAGGCTGACAGTCCAGGGCGGCGCGCGGGGCGGGCCTGGCGGCCCGGGTGGCCGCCTTGCCCGCTGTGCCCTTCGCCGTGTCCTTCGCTGCCGCGTTCCTGGCCGCGGTGGCCTTGGCGGAGTCCACCGGCCCTGGTGCGTGTCCGGCCCGGGGCGGGGTCCCGCAGTCCAGGAGACCCTGCGCCTTGCGCATGATGCTGTTGGCGGGCACCTTGTCCTCGCAGCGCACCGCGCCCTCTTCGAGGGTGGAGTAGGTGGTGTAGCTGCCGCTGTCGGGTCCCTCGATCCACTTCAGCGCCCAGCTGCCGTCGCTCTGTTGGACGCGGTTGCAGTTGAGGCTTCCGTAGGTGCCGGTGACCTTCTTGGTGCCTTTGTAGACGCCGTAGTAGCCGGGGTCGTTGAAGTTCCAGCTGACCGAGGTCGACGCGCTGCTGGTGGAGGAGTAGTTCACCTGTACGTTCAGGCCCAGCATCGCGCCGACGGTGCCGAGGGTGTCGACGGGGAAGCTGCCCTGGACGTTGCCGTTGAGGCCGACGGAGACCGAGATGGTGGTCTGGGTGTTGGTGGTGACGTTCTGGTAGCCGGTCGAGCCCGCGGTGACGTACCAGCCCTTGAAGTGGGTGATCGTCGGGGCGACTTCGGTTGACTTGATGAACGGGTGGCGCTTGCCCAGGTCGGCCGCCGTGCAGGACTGCCCGGCCTGAACGGCGCTGGCGTCGGCGGCGGGGGTGGCGCCCTGGGCGGCGGCGGGGCCGGCCACGGCAATTATGGCGGCGAGCGTCGATGCAGCCGTTGTGGTGAGGGCGATCAGCCCTCTGGCCCAGCGGCCGGAAGATCTTAAGTGGCTCATCATGCCCTTCCTTTGGCCGGGCGCTATGACGCCCCGGGCCGGAACCCTGCCAGTTATGTGGTGGGGGGGGCGATCGAGGCGAATTTAGCGTCGGCAGCGACGTAGTGACGATGACGGAATCAGCCAGTCCGAGGCGAAACCCGTGACCCTTCATAGGCTGTTACGCAGTCTTGACCTGTCCGGGGGTCATCAGAATTTCATCGGCGAAGCTACGATCCACCACCAACGCCGCACAGATGGGCTGTTTCGGTCGTGATTCCGCTGACGTCACCTCGACGGTCAGCGGCTGCCGGAACAGATTTCATCGTCTGTCGGCGCGGCCGACCGCCACCAAGTCATCACAGTATTCGGCCATCTCGCGCATTCTGAAACCGAGGGCCTTCGGCGGTCGAGGCGCCTTGAATGTTTGCGCGCCAGTGGGAACGGCCCTATGAACCATGGGGGCAGACGATCGTCGGCAGGACAGAAGAGAATCCAGCGAAACAAGCCAGACGGTGGCTGGCGGTGAGCCGGAAGGAGGAGCTTCGATCCCGACAGCCGATCCGGCAGTGTCCGCATGATCCCCGACCGGATCCAGCACGGGCACGGAACGCAATCAATAGGAAAACAAGGAGAAAACGAACATGTCCTTACCGGGTTTGCATCGCCACCACGGAGGGCGGGGCCGAAGACCGAACAGGCGGCGCCGTGCCCTGTCAAGGGGGACGCCGGCAGCCGCTGCCGCATTCGGCGGCCCGGCGACGGCCGCTGTGCCCGCGCATCCTGCCGACCGCGGGAATGCCGTCGCGAAGACGGGCGGCGGTGTGAGGCCCGAACGGGCCAAGGAACGATCATGGAAGACCCATTTCCGGCTGACGCAGACGGGTACTACGCCGGTTCGATCCCGAGTGGGTTTACGTACCACCGGAAAAGGGGGGGACCACCTTTGAAACGCGCCAGTCGACTGCTGGCGGCTATAGCCGCACTCGCCGTCACCGCAGCCCTTCTCGCCCTGGGCGCCTCACCGGCCGCCGCCGCAAGCCCCAAGCCTCCCGCGTCGGCCCCGGGCGTCGAGTACACGGCCAAGCCCGACGACGGTGCTCAGCGCAGCAGCAACGGCAAGGGGGCGGCGGAGATGCCGATATCCCCCGACAACCCCGCGGGCACCGAGTGGCTGAACGACTGTCTCGGTTCCTCGGACGCCCAAGGCCCCGACGGCCGCGTCTACAACCGGTTCAGGTGGTGCTGGGAATACAAATTCAATGCCGAGTACTACCAGAAGGTGGATGGCAAGCGAGTCCTGAAGGGCACCAACACGATCAAGTTCCAGGCCGCCGCCATCGGTTACAACGACACCCGTGCCACCCGCGTCTTCTTCCGCGCCAAAACCGGCCAGGTCAGCTACGCCGGGTGGAACGCCTTGGACAAGCGGATCGTCGCCCCGAGACTGGACCTGGAAATCACCCCCGAGTGCGTGCCGGGCGCCGATCAGCCCACCACTGCCACGTGCGGCGTCGGGCGGTCTCCGGCGAAGATGGAATGGGCCCAGTGGAGCAACTTCCCTGACTGGGTCTACTGGGACGTCTCCTCCAGCGGTGGCGAGGGCGAGGACCAGGTCGCCTTCCACCAGTGGCGCTTCTACTTCAACGGCGAGAGCCAGGGATACGAACAGGGCCCCGAGCGCCCTGTGAGCGCCTCGATCGGTATCCGCTGCGACTCGGCCGACTACTTCAACCAACGCGACAAGAGCTACCCGCACGCCTGCATCTACACCAACGCCTCCCCGGTGCTGACCTACGGCGACAAACGCCCCAACATTCGCCAGCACATCCGCGACGCGCAGAACGCCCCCGCCACCGACGGCGTCACCTACCCCAAGGAGAACCACCCCAAGAAGGTCCCCGGCAAGTGGTCGCCGACCGCCGGGTCTCGGGGCGCGCCGCTGCACCGCGTGATAAGCCGGAAGAAGGGCGGCGAGATCGCCCTGGCGAACGAGCAGGTGAAGAAGGAGGCATGCGGGCAGAAGGGCGGGTCCAACCCGTGGGGCCCGGACTACAACGCCGCGACCGGTCTTCCGCCGTACAACACCTCGGACGAGGACTGCGACGAGTACCCCTTCAGTTCCACCTTTGAGGGCGCATCGTCGATCGAATGGGACTTTTCGGTGCGCAACATCGCGTACAGCGAGAACCGGGGGGCGGGCACCGATCTCGGCGACTTCTATGTCGACGACCGGATCCTGGCCTGGCCCGTAGAGGACCCGTACTGGGTGAACGTCAACTGACGTCACGCTCGGTTGACCGCCGATAGCACAAGTGTGGCCACCGTCCCCACCTCCCCCGGGCAGTGGCCGCCGCTATTTGGTTCAGGCTCACCACCACGGGCGCCCGCAAACCACCGGGCCGCCCGCGCGAGGGTGGCCCGCGTTGATGAAGCCGCAATCCGGAGCCGGGGCTACAGGCAGGAGACGCCGCCCTACTGAGGTCGTGGCTGTGTTGTCGTCAGGTTGTTCTGGTTGGGGTGAGTCCTGTCGCGGTGAGGCAGTCGTCGCGATGAGGTGGTTTCGGTACCGGATCTCGCGGAGGCCCCGCCGGAGATGTCGGACGAGGTGGGCGATCGAGACGCGGGCCCGGGAACCACGGGGGACGCGGACGACCGGGGTGTGCCCCCGTGGAGACCATGTGCGGGAGGTAGCCGGCATCATCGAGAAGCCCGCTTCGTCCTCGAAGACGAGGAAGGCCCCGAGTGCCGCCGCGGTGTTCTCCGCCAGCGGCCACATCTCCTTCACCCACCCGGTGATGGCCTTTTCCTCACGCTCTGCGGCCCGCCGGGCCGGGGCCTGGTGAGTCCTTCCGTGGCGCCGCAGCGTCGGCGCGATGGCCGACAGCGTCATCGTCTTGTGGAACCGGCGCCCGGTCAGCGTCTTGAGTCTCGCCAGGGTCAAGGTCCGGTCCGGCCGGCCGTGTGCGACCGGCCTTGGGCCAGCTCCTGTTCCAGGACGGTGAACAGGGTCGTGCTCAGCGTCGGACGGCCTGGCGAGCCCTTCGACTGCAGGCCCTGGTCTCCGCTCTCGTGCCAGGAACAACGCCACCGTTGCACCGACCGCACAGTGACCCGCAACTGCTTGGCCACCGCGGTGTTGGCCTGGTCGGCACCGAACATCTCGGCGGCCTCCCTCCTGATGCGCTCGCGAAATGCCCGCCGTTCGTCACTCAGACCACCATCCTGCGGATGCCTCATGCTGCCGAGAAGGTGCGGCGAACCCACGGCGAGGACGGCTACCTCCAGAAGTGGCAGCTGCACGCCTTCCCCACCACCGAACTGGAACCCCTTCGACACCTGCACCTGGCAGCGGATGACTGCGCTCTCCAGCACTGAACCAACGGCGCCTCACGGCGCAAACAAAAGCTGGGCCGGAACCGCTTCTTATGCGCAGAGCCAGCCATACCGCGGTGGCTTTGCGTTCCTCGCGCTCGGTGAAGATCTGGAACAGCAGCTTGGCGCCCTTGCGGTCCAGGTTGAGGTCGCCGAACTCGTCCAGACAGAGAAGACCGATCTTGCTGTAGCGGGCGATGACCGAGGACAGGCGGCGGTTCGCGTCGGCCTCGGCGAACTCGTTCACCAGCGCCGAGGAGGCGGGGTGCCGTAGGTTTCGCCTGGCGAGGAGGACCCTTGACGTGTCGACCTACTGTCGCCAAGCGGTCGTTCCCGGCAAGGCGGTCCTGGCGTTCAGCGATTTTCAGGCCTGCGCGGTGGGCCGGACGACGAGCTCGTTGACGTCGACGCCGGCGGGCTGCTCGATCGCGTAGCCGATGGCGGAGGCGATGACGGAGGGCGGCATCGCGATCTCGTCGCGCATCTGCGTCATCGCGGCGGACACCTCGGGGGTGGCTCCCTTGCCGACGCCCTCGGTGTGGGTGAAGCCGGGCGATACGACAGTCACGCTCAGGTCGGGACCCGATTCCTGGCGCAGGCCCTCGGAGATCACGTTCACCGCCGCCTTGGTGGCCGCGTAGACGGCTTGGGGAGATTTGACGACGTAGGCCGCGGTGGAGCTGACATTGACGAAGTGACCGGAGCCCTGTCGGCGGAAGACGGGGAGGGCCGCTCCGATGCCGTTGAGCAGACCGGTGATATGCGTGGAGACCATGCTGTCCCAGTCGTCCTGGCGCAGTTCGTCGAACGGGGAGACAGCCATGGTGCCCGCGTTGGAGACGAGAACGTCGAGGCGGCCGTACCGCTCGATGGCGGTATCGGTAAGGCGGTGGAGGTCTTCGCGGCGTGTGACGTCGACGATGATGCCGGTGGCGGTCCCGCCCTTGGCTCTGATGCCGTCCACCACAGCGCTCAGTCGGTCCTCGCGCCGGGCCCCGAGCACGAGCCGGGCTCCCTTTTCGGCAAGGAAGTTCGCGGTCGCCTCACCGATGCCGCTGCTGGCACCCGTGATCGCGATGACCTTGCCCTGGATGGTCGACATGATCAAGTTCCTTCCGGGAGGCATGCACAGGTCCTCGCATGACCTACAGTTAAACGGGGTCGTCCCCACTTATGTGAAAGGTAAGCGGGGAACTCCCCACTTAGCAACTCGGGGCACCCGGGAAGGAAAGCCAAAAAGATGGCCGACGAAGCGCACCGCCCGCTGCGCGCCGACGCGCAGCGCAACAGAGACAGGATCCTTACCGCTGCTGCGCGCGTGTTCACCGCGGAGGGCCTGAACGCGCAGATGGACCGGATCGCCAAGGAAGCGGGCGTGGGCAGTGCGACTCTGTACCGCAACTTCCCCACGCGGGAAGCTCTGGTCGAGGCGGTCTACCGCAACGAGGTGGCCCAGCTGTGCGATTCCGTCTCTTCCCTGCTGGCGCAGAAGTCGCCGGACGAGGCCCTGCGCTCGTGGACGCGTCTCTTCCTGGACTACGTCACCACGAAGTACGGCATGATCGACGCCTTGCGCGCCATCGCCGCGACGGGAAACAACCCCTACGGCCACAGCAGGGAGATGATCCAGACTGCCGTCACCACCCTCATGGACGCATGCGCGGCTGCCGGGAAGATCCGAACCGACATCCTCCCCACCGACATCAGCGCCGCACTGGAGGGCATCGCCCTCACGTCGGCGGGCGCGGAACACCGACAGCAGGCGGAACGCCTGCTCGACCTCATCCTGGACGGCCTCAAGGCCCGTGCGTGAAGAGCGCGGACCATCCCTCCCCGCCCTCACAGAACCCGGCCCGGTCACCCCTCCCCGGCGTCGTCTTCATCCAGTTCAGGCACGGCCTTTCTGTTGATGGACATGCGGCAGGGACCGATCGGCTGTCGTCGGCCGGACGGGATGAACACGAGGTGGGCAGGGGACGCAGCGAACCCGCACTACGGACCGCTCGCCGAAAAGGGCGATGACTGTCAGCGTTCGCTTACGCGCCTCCGTCAGCCACATCCAGCCCGTTGGGCTCAGCGCCAAGCCCCAGCGTCCGGCAGATCTACGCCGTCAGCCCCTCCGCCCGCCCCAGCAGGTCGCCGCCTCCCGCCGTCGCCCCCAGCTCCGCGCGCAGCCGCCCGTACCGTTCCTCCATCGCCGGCTCCGCCGCCGGGCCCGCGCTCAGCAGGCGTTCGTACAGCAGGACGCAGCGCGCCAGGGCCACCGCCCGATGGGACGGCTCGGCTGCCGTCGTCCCCCGCGCTGCCGCCTCCGCCGCGCCGCGGCAGCGCGTGCCCTCGTACACCAGGGCCTCGGCCAGCCTGACCGAGCCCGGGAGACCGGCGGGGGCCGGGGTGAGGGACTGGCGGTCGAGCGCGGCGACGCCCAGTGCGGCGGCATCGGTCGGCGGGGCGTCGAGCAGGGTCACTTGGGAGACCGTCGCCCGGAGTTCGTCGAGCATGCGGGGCCATACCGCGGCCAGGAGCCGGACGCCCGCGGCGAAGGTGGCCCGTTCGGCGGGCTGCCAGGAGCCGGGGAGCGTCACGGGCCATTCCGCCGGGCCGGTGGTCGCGTCCGCCGTGTTCAGGCGGCGGGCCACCTCCGCGGCGGCCGGGTGCAGCGGCAGGGACAGCTCACGCGGCGGGTCCGGCAGGCCCGCCTGCTCCAGCGCGGTCAGCAGTACGCGTCGCAGGGTTTCCTGGTCGCCACGCGCCGAGGAGTGGTCGGGGTCCAGGTCCAATGCCGTTCCTTTGCTCAGGTCTTCTGCCCGGGTCCTCCCGAGCGGCGGCACCGGTACCGCGGCCGCCCCTCGTGAACGATATGACGGCGCCCGGACATCCAAAAATCGGGCGGTGCGAAGTCGTCATCCGGCGTCAGCGGTGTCCTTTACCGGGGCTCTCCCCTCATCCGCAGCGGTGGCCCCGCGTAATCTCTTCCCGTGTCAGCCTCTCGCCCGCATCGTGTCGCCGTCCTCGTGCTCGAAGGTGCGAAGCCGCTCGATGTCGGAATTCCGGCGCAGGTGTTCACGGCCCGGGCGAGCATGCCGTACGAGGTGCGGGTGTGCGGGGCGACGCCCGGTCTCGTGACCGGTGGTGACGGGCTGTCGTACTCCGTCGCCCACGGCCTCGACGCGCTCGCGTGGGCCGACATCGTCTTCGTCCCCGGCTACCGGTTCCCGGACCGTGAGGACCCGCCGCGGGCCGTCGTCGACGCGCTGATCGCCGCCCACGGCCGGGGCGCGCGGCTCGCCGCCATCTCGACGGGGGCTTTCGCGCTCGCCGCGACAGGTCTGCTCGACGGCCGGCGTGCGACGACGCACTGGCACTACACGCGCGCGCTCATGGCCAGGCATCCGCTCGTCCAGGTCGACGAGAACGTGCTGTTCGTCGACGAGGGCAGTGTGCTCACCTCGGCCGGTGCCGCCTCCGGTATCGATCTGTGCCTGCACATCCTGCGCGGCGATCTCGGGGTGGCCGCGTCCAACCACGCGGCCCGCCGTCTGGTCGCGGCTCCCTATCGCAGCGGCGGCCAGGCGCAGTACGTGCCGCGCAGTGTCCCCGAGCCGCTCGGCGAGCGCTTCGGCGCCACCCGCGAGTGGGCGCTGCACCGGCTTGGCGAGCCCCTCACGCTCGACATACTGGCGCGGCGGGCCGAGGTCTCGCCGCGTACGTTCTCGCGGCGCTTCGTCGAGGAGACCGGCTATACGCCGATGCAGTGGGTGATGCGCGCCCGCGTCGACCTGGCCCGTGAACTGCTGGAGCGCTCCGAGCGCAGCGTCGAGCAGATCGCCGCCGACGTCGGCCTCGGCACCGGTGCGAACCTGCGCCTGCACTTCCAGCGCATCCTGGGCACCACACCGAGCGAGTACCGGCGCACCTTCACCCGGGGCGAATAGCACCGTGGCGAGATCCTTGTGAACCGTGGCGATCCCGCCACTGTCGGCGGTGGGAGCCGCGGGCGAGCCTGGTGGCGAAGGGAAAGGACCTCACTCATGACTCGCATCGCCATCAACGGATTCGGCCGCATCGGACGCAATGTGCTGCGCGCGCTGCTGGAGCGCGACAGCGCCCTGGAGATCGTCGCCGTCAACGACCTGACGGAGCCCGCCACGCTGGCCCGGCTGCTCGCCTACGACAGCACGGCCGGCCGGCTCGGGCGTCCGGTGTCCGTCGACGGGGACACCCTCGTCGTCGACGGCCGCCGGATCACGGTGCTGGCCGAGCGCGAACCGGCGCGGCTGCCGTGGGCCCAACTCGGCGTCGACATCGTCCTGGAAGCCACCGGCCGCTTCACCTCGGCCGAGGCGGCCCGCGTCCACCTCGACGCGGGCGCGCGGAAGGTGCTCGTCAGCGCGCCGTCGGACGGCGCCGACGTCACGCTCGCGTTCGGGGTCAACACGGACGCCTACGACCCGGCCGCGCACACGGTCGTCTCGAACGCCTCCTGCACCACCAACGCGCTCGCGCCGCTGGCAGCGGTCCTCGACGAACTCGCGGGCATCGAGCACGGGTTCATGACGACGGTGCACGCCTACACACAGGAGCAGAACCTGCAGGACGGCCCGCACCGCGACCCCCGTCGCGCCCGGGCCGCCGGCGTCAACATCGTGCCGACCACGACCGGCGCCGCCAAGGCGATCGGCCTGGTGCTGCCGAACCTCGACGGCAAGCTGTCGGGCGACTCGATCCGCGTACCGGTGCCGGTGGGTTCGATCGTCGAGCTCAACACGGTTGTCGCCCGCGACGTGACGCGCGACGACGTGCTGGCCGCGTACCGCGCCGCGGCGCGGGGGTCGCTCGCCGGCGTCCTCGAGTACTCGGAGGACCCGCTCGTGTCGTCCGACATCACGGGCAACCCCGCCTCGTCGATCTTCGACTCGGCCCTCACCCGCGTCGACGGCCGCCACGTCAAGGTGGTCGCGTGGTACGACAACGAGTGGGGCTTCTCGAACCGGGTGATCGACACGCTGGAGCTCCTCGCCACCGGCTGACCGGGGGCCGGGAGCCGGGGGGCGGGGGCCTGGGGGGCGACGGCCTCCGCCCGGCACTGCCCTTGACACTTGGCACTTGACGCTCCGCTCGGCCGCTCAGGACGACCGGAGCGTCAAGGCAATCCCCGCGCATCCGGGGACACGGCCACCTTGTGCGACCTCGCGATCGGCCTCCCCGCCAGATGTCCTGCGGACCCTTCCGTCCCGAGAGGCTGTGCCCCGGATGGGGCTGACCAGCAAGGCGAAGAGTGTGTCTTCAGAGCGTGGGACGAGAACGTCCACCCGAGGACGCTCATGGCCGCCCAGCCGTAGCGCCGCAGGGCGAACAGGTGGTGTCGCCGGCCATCGGCGATCCCCGGAAAGGGGACGAAACCGGCGGTGGGGTGGCCGATATCAGGCGAGCCGAAGGGGGATAGGGGGCATTTCCTGATGGTTTGTCACCTCCCTTGTGCAGCAAGGCAGCTGGGGCTGCTCCCGGCGGGAGAGATCTTCTCGATCGGGTGGTTCGATTGCTCCATCCGGGTTACGGGTGACGGGGTGGCGCCGCGGCGCCGCTTGGATATCAGCATGATCCTTTCAGCGGGGGCAGGGGCACCGTCATGCCCCGTCGGTGATGCCGATGCTCTTCTTCCTGTGCACCGGGCCGTGGCATCCGCGGCTCTCCGAAATCCGGATGGTTCCGCGCTCGTCGAAGAGCACGGCCGGAGTTGGCCCTACCGCGAACTCTGTGTCTGGGCAGGAGAACTGGCAGCCCGGCTGCGTGAGGCCGGTGTCGGTCCGGGGGTGTCGGTCTCGCTGCGGCTGCCGCGCTCGGCGCGGCTGGTCGCCTCGTTGCTCGCGGTCTTCGAGGCCGGTGGCGCCGCGGTGGTTCTGGATCCGCGTACGCCGGCCGAGCGGCTGGCGTCCATCGAGGCCGACGCGGGATGTGTGGCAGCGCTCGTCCCCGCCGAGGCACCCGCTCACCCGGGCGGCCTGCCGAGTATTGCCGTGCCCGCCTCTCCCGGTGCGGCCCACGACGCGACACCGGTCCTGGCCGAGACCGGACCGGACGGCGAACTCGACCGTGTGGCCTGCGTGTTCTACACCTCGGGGTCGACCGGCCGCCCCAAGGGCGTGCGGATCACCCACCGCAACCTGGCGCGGTTCGCCGCCGACCCGCGCTGGGACGGGCCAGGACACCGGGTCACCGCCCTGGTCTCCGCCCTGGGGTTCGACGCGCTGAGCCACGACCTGTGGCTGCCGCTCACCCGCGGTGGCACCGTGGTGGTGCCGGCCGAGGACCGGGTGGACGCGCACCGGCTGGCCGCCCTGGTAGCGGCGCACGGTGTCACCGGGGTCTTCCTCACCACCGCGTGGTTCAACCAGATCGCAGCCGACGACCCGGGTGCCCTGCGCGGCCTGCACACGGTGGCCACCGGTGGCGAGGCGGCCAGCCCGCAGGCGTTCGCCCGGATCCGGGCCGCCTGCCCGCAGTTGACGCTCGGGAACGGCTACGGTCCGACCGAGACCACCACCTTCGCGACGTTCCACCTGCTGCCTCCCGGGCAACCGGTGAGCGGGGAGCGGGTGCCGATCGGCACCGGGCTGACCGGGGCCACCGTACGGCTGCTCGGCCCGGACCTGGCCGAGGTCGCCGCTGGTGAGCCCGGTGAGATCTACGTGGCCGGGGAGCAGGTCGCCCAGGGATACCTGGGCCGGGCCGCGCTGACGGCCGAGCGGTTCGTCGCCGACCCGTACGGCCCGGCCGGCACCCGGATGTACCGCACCGGCGACCTGGCCGTGCGCGGACCCGACGGCGCGTTGGAGTACCTGGGACGTGACGACGACCAGGTCAAGATCCGTGGCCACCGGGTCGAGCCGGGCGAGGCACGCGCCGCCCTGGCGGCGCTGCCCGGCGTGGCCCAGGCGGTCGTGGTGGCACGGGACGGCCGGCTGGTCGGCTACGCGGTCCCCGAACGCGGACAACCCGGCGTCACCGGGGAGGACTTGCGCGCGCGACTGAGCCGGGTACTGCCCGAGTACCTGCTGCCCGCGGCCGTCATCCTGATCGACGCGCTTCCGTTGACCGTGAACGGCAAGGTCGACCGGGCTGCCCTGCCCGCGCCTGTGGCGGCGCGCGGGGGCGCGGGTGTGCCCCGCACCCCGGCCGAACGCGCGCTGTGCGCGGCGTTCGCGGAGGTGCTCGGCCTGCCCGGGGCGGGCACCGACGACGACTTCTTCGCGCTCGGCGGCGACAGCATCACCGCGATGCGCCTGGTCAGCCGGGTGCGGCGGGAGAACGTGGCGGTCAGCTCGCAGGACGTCTTCCGGCTGCGGACCCCCGGTGCCCTGGCCCGAGCCGCTCAGGCGGCGGCTCCGGCCGCCGACCTGTGGCACCGGTCGGCCACCGGCAAGCTGGACCTGTCGCCCATCGCGCTGTGGCTGCGCGAACAGGGCGAGGGCGTGGCCGAGTTCGTCCAGACGGTCCTGGTCCAGACGCCCCCAGGGCTCGAGCGCGAGACGCTCACAACCGCCCTTCAGACGGTGCTCGACCGGCACGACGCCCTGCGCACCCGGCTGCCGGACCCCTCCGCCCAGGCCGTGTGGCAGCCGGAGGTGCTGCCGCCGGGAGAGGTGGACGCGGCCGGGCTCCTGGAGGTGGTGGACGTACGGGAGTCGCCTGACGGCCCGTCGGAAGACGTGGTCCAGGCGGCGGTGGAGAACGCCATGCGGTCGCTGGATCTGCCCGCCGGGCGGATGCTGCGCGCGGTGTGGTGGGACGCGGGCCCGGCACGGCCGGGGCGCCTGCTGCTGGCCGCCCACCACCTCGTGGTCGACGGGGTCTCCTGGCAGGTGCTCACACAGGATCTGGCGCGGGCCGCCGAGGAGCCGTGCTCGCTGGGCGCCTGGGGGTCGGCCACCGCCTACCGCCGCTGGGTGCGGGAGCACAACGCCCGGGCCGGCAGCGCCGAGGTGCTGGCGACCCTGCCGCACTGGCAGGCGGCGGCCGCCCCGGCCGCCACGCCCTGGCCCGCGCGCGGCCCGCTGGACCCGGAACTGGACACCATCGGCACCTCCCGCACCCTTGAGTCGGTCCTGCCCGCCGAGGTCGGCCGGGCCCTGCTCACCACCGCTCCCGCACACTTCGGCGCCACCACACAGGAACTGCTGCTGGCCGCGCTGACGGTGGCCACGGCCCGGCGCGGCGGCCCGGGGACGCTGGTCCTGGACACCGAAGGCCACGGCCGTGACGCCGTGGAGGCCGAACCCTCCACCGACGTCTCCGCCACGGTCGGCTGGTTCACCTGCATGTTCCCGGCCCGGCTGGAGTGCACCCAGCGGGCGGCCCGCCCCGCGGCGGATCCCGCCGGCGAGGGCGCGGCGCTGGCCGAGGCAGTGCGGGCCGTCCGGGAGCAGTGGCAGCGAGTGCCGCGGGACCGCGCGTCGTACGGGCTGCTGCGCTATCTGCACCCGCAGGCCGCCGGTCTGCTCTCCCGCGCGCCGGGCCGGCCGGTGCTGTTCAACTACCTGGGCCGGTACGCCGTTCCCGGCCGGGACCCGTGGCCGTACGCAGCCGAGGCGCCCGTGCTGGGCATCCACCGGGCCGGCCGCCAGCCGTTGTCCCACCCGCTGGAGATCAACGCCGTCGTCGACGAACGCACCGGGCAGCCCCTGCTCACCGCCGTCTGGCGCTGGTCGGCGCGGCTGGTGGACAGCGGTGACATCGAGCAGCTGGCCACGGAGTGGGCCGGTGTCCTGGCCGCGCTGGCCCGCGCGGCGGAGACCGGCGCGGGCGGGCGCGCCACGGCGCCGACCGTGCCGGCGCAGCGCGAGGGCGAGCAGTGGCCCTGCTCCCCGCTCCAGGAGGGGCTGCTCTACCACGCCCACCGCGGCGAGGGCGCGGGCGACCCGTACCACGTCCAGACCGTACTCGACCTCGAAGGGCCGGTGGACACGGCCGCACTGCGCGCGGCGCTGTCCGCGCTCACCGCCCAACACCCGGCGCTGCGGGCCCGGTTCCGGTGGGACTGCCACGGCCGGGCGGTGCAGACCGTGCCCGAGACAGCCGAGATCCCGCTGAAGGAGGCCGACCTCACCCACCTGTCGGAGGCGGAGCGGGAGAAGGCCGCCGAGGAGGAGACCCGCCGGGACCGGGACGAGCCGTTCGACCTGGCCGTGGCACCGCTGCTGCGGACCGTACTGCTGCGACTGGACGAGCGGCGCTCCCGGCTGCTGCTGAGCTACCACCACATCCTCATGGACGGCTGGTCGATGCAGGTGGCCCTCGCCGACCTGGCCGAACTGTACGGGCAGGCCGCCTCAGGCGCGGTGCCGACGCCCGCCGCGCGGCCGTCCGCGCTCGCCTACCACCGCCATGTCGCCGCCCAGGACGCCACGCTGGCGGCCAAGACCTGGCGCGCGATGCTCAACGGCGTCGACGAGCCGACGCTGCTGACCTCCCCGGACGGCGAACACCAGGGCCGCCCGCACACCGTGCTGCTCGAGCTGCCCGCCGAGCGTACGGCCGCGCTGCGGGCGCGGGCGCGCGAGCGGGCGCTGTCCCTCAACACGCTGGTCCTGGGCGCCTGGGCGCTGGTACTGGCCCAGCTGACCGGCCGCACCGACGTGGTGTTCGGCACGGTCGTCGCCGACCGCCCCCCGCACCTGCCCGACGTCGAGTCCATGGTCGGCTTGATGAACAACGCGGTGCCCGTACGGGTGGACACCGCCGCCGCCGGCGACCGCGGTGGCCTGCTGACGGCCCTCCAGGGCCAGCGGACCGACATGATGCCCCACCAGCACCTGGGCCTGGCCGAGATCACCCGGTCCGCCGGACTGCGCGAACTCTTCGACACCGTCGTCGTGCTGGAGACGTACACCGACGCCTTCGCCACGGCGTGGGGCACCGACGTGCGGGTGACGTCCAGCCGGGTGGAGAACGGCACGCACTACCCGCTGTGCCTGCTGGTCTCACCCGGCGAGCGGACCACCGTCCGGGTCCAGTACCAGCCGGGACGGCTGACCGAGGACGGCGCGCGGGAGATCGGCGCCCGGCTGCTCGAAGCACTGGACGCGCTGACCGCGGACCTGTCCGTGCCCGCCACGCACCCGTTCGGCCCCGCCGCCGCGGCCTGCCCGAATACGCCGCGGCCCCTGCCGGCGCCCGTGCCCGTGCCCGTGCCCGTGCTCCAGCGGTTCGCGGCACAGGTGCGGGCGTCTCCCGGGCGGGCGGCCGTGGTGGACGGCGCCGGGGTGCTGGACTACCAGGGCCTGGACGCCGCCTCCGACCGCCTGGCCACGGAGCTGACCGCCCGGGGCGCGGGGCCCGAGGACGTCGTGGCACTGTGCCTGCGACGCGGCCGGAACGCGGTGGCGGCGATGCTCGCCGTCCTCAAGGCCGGCGCCGCCTACCTGTGGCTCGACCCGCGCCACCCGGCACCGCGGGTCGCGGCACTGGCCGCCGAAGGCCGCCCCGCGCTGCTCGTCCAGCACGAGGAGTTCGACCTGGCACTGGCCGAGATCCCCGCCGAGGTGCCCCGGATGCGGCTGGAGCCGCACCACGTGTCCCCCGAGCCGCTGCCCGCCGGTGGCCCGGTCCGCCCGGCCCGGCTGCCCGGCCACCCGGCGTACGTGGTGCACACCTCCGGGACGCAGGGCGTGCCCAAGGCGGTGGTGATGCCCGGCGCCGCCCTGGACCGGCTGGTGGACTGGCACGAGCAGCGCTTCCCGGCCGAACCGGGCGCCGTGACGGCCCAGTTCACCTCGATGGCGTTCGACGTCGCCACCCAGGAAGTCCTCACCGCGCTGTGCACCGGACGGACACTGGCCGTGCCGGACGCGGACACCCGCGCCGACGCCGCCGCCTGGACCGCGTGGCTGCGGACCCACCGGGTGACCGAACTCTTCGCCCCCACCCCCGTACTGGCGGCCCTGTGCGAGTTCGCCGACGGACAGCGCGAGCTGCTGCCCGACCTGCGACACCTGGTGCAGGCCGGCGAGGCGCTCGTCATCGGGCCGCAGCTGCGTGAGCTGTGCGCACGCGGCGGCAAGCGCCTGCACAACCACTACGGCCCGGCCGAGACGCACGTGGTGACCGCGGGGGAGGTCACCGGAGAGTCGGCCGACTGGCCCGCCCGGCCCGGCATCGGCACCCCCGTGCCCGGCTCGCGCGTGCTGCTGCTCGACAGCGGCCTGCGGCCGGTCCCCGACGGGCTGACCGGAGAGCTCTATCTGGCGGGCGACCAACTGGCGCGGGGCTACCTGGGCCGACCGGGCCTGACCGCCGCCCGGTTCGTCGCCGACCCCTGGGGGCCGCCCGGCACGCGGATGTACCGCACCGGCGACCTCGCCCGCCGACTCCCGGACGGCACACTGGAGTTCACCGGCCGCAATGACGACCAGGTCAAGATCCGCGGACACCGGATCGAGCCCGGCGAAGTGCGGGCCGCCCTGGCCGCCCTGCCCGGCGTGGTCCAGGCCGCCGTGGTGGCCGGTCCGGACGGACGCGGCGGCAAGGAGCTGACCGGCTACGCCGTCGGCTCCACGGAGGCCGCCGCGCCCCTGGAAGGCGCCGCGCTGCGGGAGGCGCTGGCCCGGGTGCTGCCGGACTTCATGCTGCCCGCCCGGGTGGTGGTGCTGGAGCGGATGCCGCTGACGGTCAACGGCAAGGTGGACCACCGGGCCCTGCCCGCACCCCGGCGCGAGCCGGCCGGGACGCGGCCGCCGCGCACCGCGGCCGAACGCGTGGTGACCGAGGCGTTCGCCGATGTCCTGGGCCTGGAGCGGGTGGGCGTGGACGACAACTTCTTCCACCTCGGCGGACACTCCCTCCTCGCCGCCCGCCTGCTCCAGCGCCTGCGGGACCACCTCAACCCCGCGGCCACCCTGGCCCAGGTGATGGAACGAGCCACCCCGGCCGCCCTGGCCGCCGCACTCGCGCCCGCGCACACCTGATGCCACCGGTCCCGCCCCCGGGGGCGGGACCGGCACATACGCAGCCGCCCCTCCACGGCTTTCCCCGACCGACCACAGAACAAGGCGGCGGCCCTTCGCGCCGCCGCCATCCGAGGAGTCCCGTGAACCCCTTCGACGACCCCGACGGCAGCTTCCTCGTGCTCGCCAACGACGAGGGCCAGCACAGCCTCTGGCCCGCTCACCTGACCGTCCCGGCCGGCTGGCACGAGGTGCACCCCCGCGCCGACCGGCCCACCTGCCTGGCCTGGATCGAGACGAACTGGACCGATCCGCAACCGCGTTCGCCGCGCACCGCCGAGGTCACCCGATGACCTCCGCGAGCAACCCCGCAGCGACGGCCGGCCCCGCCGCGGAGAGTGTCCCCGCCCTGCGCATCGCCGTCGTGGCAGCGCTGCCACAGACCGCTCCGCCACTGGTCGAAGCGCTGCGCGCGCTCGGCCACCAGGTCCCGGTGGTGATCGGCTACCGGCGCCCCGCCGACTGGCCCGGGCACGTACTCGGCGAGCATGACCTGCCACCGGGAGTGGACCTGGCCGTCCCCGCCAACCCGGAATCGGTCACCGCACTCCTTTGCGCCTACGCCCCGGACGTGGCCGTCAGCTACGGCTACCCGAGGAAGCTGCCCGCCGCCGCGGTGTCCGCCCCCCGCCTGGGAACGATCAACTGCCACCCCTCCGACCTGCCCTCCTACCGGGGGCCGAACCCCGTGGGGTGGGCCGTGCGCAACGGCGAACGCGAGATCGGCGTGACCTGGCACCGCATGGACGAACAACTGGACACCGGAACCGTACTGGCCCGCACCACCATCCCCCTGGACGAGCAGATGTGGTCGTTCACCGGCGTCAACTCACGAGTGCTGGAAGCCGCTTCGGCGATGCTGCCGCGCGTGCTGCGACGGCTCGCGGACGGGGACACCGGCGAACCCCAGCCACGGCGCGAGGCCACCTGGGCCGGATTCTTCTCGGACGACTACGCCACGGTGGACTGGTCCGAACCAGCCACGCACATCCACACACAGGTGCGCGCGTGGAACATCGCCGGCCACCATCCCCGGACGCAGGGCCCGGTCGCGACGATCGACGGGACACGCTGGCGGCTGCGCCGCACCGCGCTGACACAGCCGCCACCGGGAACCGGCCGCCGCGTCTCCTGCGGCACCGGTGACCTGTGGGTGCTGGCCGCCGACCAGCTGGACCCCGTATGACGCCACCCCTTGTCCGGCCCCGGCGTACGAGGTGAGACGGCCCTCGCGAGGGGCACGGTGACTCGGCTGCCGCTCCCATGGGGAACCGACTGCCCGGGCCGCCCGCACCCGTTGGGGGAACGCTCTTATATTTCGTTGAGAACGTTCCCCTAGTGACCTGAGTCGTTGATGCGTCGGCAGTAGCTGGCGAGGCTGTTGAGGATCTGGTCGGCGGTCTTGTGCCATACGTAGGGGCGGGGGTTGG
>NZ_JBVHLW010000069.1:0-19572 GCF_055558795.1 Streptomyces sp. NPDC025618
GAAAGCGGGGGGAAGCACCCCAACCCCCCCCCACCCCCCCCCCCCCCGCCCCCTGGGGCCCCCCCCCCCCCCCCCCCAAACCCCCCCCCCCCCCCCCCCCCAGCCCCCCCCCCCCCCCCCCCCCCCCCCCCCGGACCGCGTCACTACGAGCGCACGGCTACTTCAGCGCGCTGCGCTTCTGCCACTGGTCCCAGGACTCCTGCCAGACCTCGAGGCCGTTGCCGACGTCGGTCACCTTGGTGCTGCTGGTGTTCTTGACCTCGACGGTCGAGCCGATGGGCAGGAAGTCGTAGACCCGCTTGGCGTCGCTGGTGGTCATG
The DNA here is from genome assembly GCF_055558795.1 of Streptomyces sp. NPDC025618. Lineage (NCBI taxonomy): Bacteria > Bacillati > Actinomycetota > Actinomycetes > Kitasatosporales > Streptomycetaceae > Streptomyces > Streptomyces sp. NPDC025618. The sequence goes on from NZ_JBVHLW010000069.1 coordinate 321, forward strand.
CCGAAGCAGCCGTGGCTGTTGTTCTCCACGCCGAGCGACTGGTTCCACGGCGCCGAGTGCAGGAAGGTCCCGGACGCGGTCAGGTGGGTCACCCACTTCGAGTCCAGCATCCACTCGTTGCCGTGGCCGATGGTGGACGAGTCCATGGTCTCGGCGGCATTCTTGCTGCGCACGGTGTGGACGCCACCGCGCGTGGGGTCCACGGGCGAGCCGGCGGAGCCCTTGATGTCCCCGACGGGCTTGCCGTTCTCGTACATCGTCAGCGTGTGGCTGGGCACGTCGATGACAGCCTTGTGGTCGGCGCCTATGGAGAAGCCGTACTGGTAGTTTCTCGCGAACCAGCCGCCCTCACCGGAGTCCACGCCCGCGAGGTTGCCGTTGACGGAGACCTTGGTCCCGGACGGCCAGTAGTCCTTGGGGCGCCAGTCGATGCGGTCCTGGCCCGACCAGTCCTTCACCCAGCCCCAGGCGCCCTCCACCTTCGGCTGGGTGGTGACCTTCAGGGACTTCTCGATCTCGGCGCGCTTGCTCTTGTCCACCGGGTTGTCGAAGAGGATCGAGACGGGCATGCCCGTGCCGACGGTCTGCCCGTCGCCCGGGGTGTTGGTGAGCTTGTTGACCTTCGGCGCCTCCTGCGTGGTGAAGGTCGCCGTGGAGGAGGACTCCTTGCCCTTGCCGTCCTTGCCGCCCTTCGCCGTGGAGCGCACGGTGTAGGTGGTCTGCGGGCCGACCTTGCCCTCCGAGGTCCAGGAGGAGCCGTCGTCGGCCAACCGCCCGGCGACCTTCTGCCCCTTGTCGTCCTTGACCTCCACGTCCGTGAGCCGGCCGCCCTCGGCCTTCACCGATATCGGGGAGCCGAGCGCGACCTCCTTGCCCCCGCCCGGGGTGACACTGATCCGGGCCTCGGACCCGGCGTCGGCGCCGGAGCCACCGGACCCCCCGGAACAGGCGCTGAGCGCCAGGGAACCCATGAGGGCGGATGCCAACAGGACGGAGCGACGGCCCGATCCGACGTGCACGTGAGTCGACCTTTCTCGTATCAGCAGAGCAAGCGGCGGTCACGGCCGCGTCGCCCGAACCGGTCGACAGCACCCCCCGCCACACTTCTACAGATGATCTACACGCATGTGCGGTTGCGCGAAAAATGGAAACATTTGTACGGCTGACCGCTTTTGGCCGTCGGCGTGGCCGAAACTTCTACGATGCCTCTCGTAGTAAGCGGGCATCGAAGTACGATGGATCTCGTACACCGGCTCCCCGTGCCGTCCTCACGGGCCCTCCGAAGCCTTGCCGACCTGAAGGAGCAGCCGTGACGACGCAGACCCGGCCCCCGTCCCCGGGCCGTTCGCTGGAGCACCCCGAACGGGACGAGATCCGTCTCGAAAGCGTGCTGCACGCGCTCTCCGACCCCATGCGGCTGAAGATCTTCCGCAGCCTCGCCCGCGCGGAGGACGAGCTGTCCTGTTCGGTGTTCGAGCTGCCGGTCAGCAAGTCCACCACCACGCACCACTTCCGCGTCCTGCGCGAGAGCGGCGTGATCCAGCAGATCTACCGCGGCACCGCGAAGATGAACGCCCTGCGCCGCGACGACCTCGAAGCCCTCTTCCCCGGGCTGCTCGACGCCCTGCTCACCTCGGCCGCGCACCAGGCCGAGCGGCTCGCGAGCGGCTGAACCGCCCGGCCGCCGTCGTCCTCAGCGCCGGGTGCGGGCCGCCGTCAGCAGCCCGTCCCAGTCCGGGATCTTCACCGGCCCCCTGCCCAGGCGGCGGCCGAGCGCGGACTCCGCCGCCTCGATCCCGAGCCAGCCAGGCCACTCCACCATCTCCCGGACGGCCGAGCGCAGCGCGGAACGCGCGTCCTCGACGGGGCGGCGCGCCTTCAGCGCCTCGGCGTCGGCCAGCAGCGAGCCGACCGTCTCCTTGGCGCACGAACGGTTGGTGCCGATCACCCCGGTCGGCCCGCGCTTGATCCACCCCGCGACGTACTCACCGGGCGACGGGACCCCGTCACGCAGCACCCTGCCCCGCGCGTGCGGCACGGTGCCGTGCTCGCCGTCGAAGGGCAGCCCCGGGATCGGCACCCCGCGGTAACCCACAGACCGCAGCACCAACTGCGCCTCGATCTCCTCGAAGTGGCCGGTGCCGGTCACGCCGCCGTTCCCGTCCGGCGCGGTCCGCTCGAAGCGCACCGCGCGCACCGCGCCGTCCCCCAGCAGGGCGACGGGGCGCAGGAAGAACCGCAGGTGGATCCGGCGCGGCCGGGCCTCTCCCGGTGCCTGCGCCCAGCTCCGCAGGACGTCGACGTTCCGTCTGCTCGCCGACGGCAGCACCGAAGGGTCGGCCCAGGCCGGATCAAGCGCCGCCTCCCCGGGCCGTACGAGAACCCCGGCGCCCGGCAGCGCGCCCAGCTCGCGCAGCTCCTTGGTGGTGAACTTCGCCTGGGAGGGCCCGCGCCGGCCCACCATGTGGACGTCCCGCACGCGACTGGCGGCGAGCGCGGCGAGGGCCGCGTCCGGCACGTCCGTGGGCCGCAGCTCGTCCGCGACGCGGCCCAGCACCCGGGTCACGTCGACCGCCACATTGCCGACCCCGATGACCACCGCGGAGCGCGCGCCGAGGACGAAGCCGCCGGGCGCGGCGTCCGGGTGGGCGCTGTACCAGGAGACGAACTCCGTGGCCGAGAAGCTGCCGGGCAGGTCCTCACCGGGAATGCCGAGCCTCCGGTCGGTCGCGGCGCCGACGCAGTAGACCACCGCGTGATAGAGCTCCAGGAGCCGACGCGGTGTCAGACCGGCCGGTCCGTCACCGACCGGGACATTGCCCAGGAAGGCGATGGCCGGGTGCTCCAGGGCGGTGCGCAGGGTGCCCTGGAGCGACTTGATCTTCTCGTGGTCGGGCGCCACTCCGTAGCGCACCAGCCCGTACGGACAGGGCAGCCGGTCCAGGACGTCCACCGTGACTCCGGGGACGTCCTGCTGCTGCACCAGTGCCTGGGCGGTGTAGACCCCGCTCGGTCCCGACCCGACGACTGCGACGCGAAGCACGGTGGGGCCCCTTCCCGCGGGGCGCTCCCCGCAGACGTCCCGCAGATGCGTCCAGGATGACACCGGGGAAGCGCCGTGCGGGAGAGGCACCGGGGACGTGGCGATCACAAGGGGCCGATCGTGGCCACCCCCGGGCCCGCCTCGGGTGAGCCGTGTCTCACCTGGGCGGCGCCGCTTGTATATGAAACGAGTTGCATAGCAGGATCCCGGCATGGCGCTCGAGCACGCGATCCTCGTCTCCCTGCTGGAGAAGCCGGGCTCCGGCTATGAGCTGGCCCGGCGGTTCGAGCGGTCCATCGGCTATTTCTGGACCGCCACCCACCAGCAGATCTACCGCGTCCTCAAGCGGATGGAGGGCGACGGCCGGCTCGACGTCCGGGACGTGCCGCAGCAGGGCCGGCCGGACAAGAAGGAGTACTCCGTCGCCGCCCCCGGCCGGGCCGCCCTCTCGCAGTGGCTGCACGAACCGATCGAGCCCGAGAGCGTCCGCCACGACCTCGCCGTGAAGATCCGCGGCGCGGCCTTCGACGACCCCGCCGCGCTGATCCGCGAGGTCGAGCGGCACCACCGGGCACACACCGAGCGGCTCGCGCACTATCTCGCGGGTGAGCTGCGCGACTTCACCGGCACCGAAGCACCCGGCACGCTGGACGCCGGGCAGGAGCTGCAACACGTCGTGCTGCGCGGCGGCATCGCGTACGAGCGGATGACGATCGCCTGGCTCGACGACGTGCTCGCCACTCTCCGGCGGCTCCGTCCCCAGCGCTGAACCCCGATTTCCTCACCGTCCTCAACCGTCAAGCCGGAAAGGCGAACCTCCATGGCCGACCAGCTTCTGTTCAACCCGCGCACCTACGACCCGGCGCACTTCGACCCCGAGACCCGCAGGCTGCTGCGCGCCACCGTCGACTGGTTCGAGGAGCGCGGCAAGCGCAAGCTGATCGAGGACTACCGCTCCCGCGCCTGGCTGGCGGACTTCCTCGCGTTCTCCGCCAAGGAAGGGCTGTTCGCGACCTTCCTCACCCCGGCCGCCGCCGGGCGGGACGACGCGCGCTGGGACACCGCCCGGATCGCGGCGCTCAACGAGATCTTCGGCTTCTACGGGCTCGACTACTGGTACGCCTGGCAGGTCACCATCCTCGGCCTCGGCCCGGTCTGGCAGAGCGACAACGCCGCCGCCCGCGCCCGCGCCGCGGAACTCCTCACCCAGGGCGAGGTGTTCGCCTTCGGCCTGTCCGAGAAGGCCCACGGCGCCGACATCTACTCCACCGACATGCTGCTGGAGCCCGACGGCGACGGCGGCTTCCGGGCCAGTGGCTCGAAGTACTACATAGGCAACGGCAACGCCGCCGGGCTCGTCTCCGTCTTCGGCCGCCGCACCGACGTCGAGGGCCCCGACGGCTACGTCTTCTTCGCGGCCGACAGCCGCCACTCGGCGTACCACCTCGTGAAGAACGTCGTCGACTCCTCGAAGTACGTCAGCGAGTTCCGCCTGGAGAACTACCCGGTCGGCCCCGAGGACGTGCTGCACACCGGCCGCGCCGCGTTCGACGCCGCCCTCAACACCGTCAACGTCGGCAAGTTCAACCTCTGCACGGCCTCGATCGGCATCTGCGAGCACGCGATGTACGAAGCCGTCACCCACGCGCACAACCGCGTCCTCTACGGCCGCCCCGTCACCGCCTTCCCGCACGTGCGCCGCGAGCTGACGGACGCGTACGTCCGTCTCGTCGGCATGAAGCTGTTCAGCGACCGGGCCGTCGACTACTTCCGTTCCGCCGGGCCCGACGACCGCCGCTATCTGCTCTTCAACCCCATGACGAAGATGAAGGTGACCACGGAGGGCGAGAAGGTCATCGACCTGATGTGGGACGTCATCGCGGCCAAGGGCTTCGAGAAGGACACCTACTTCGCCCAGGCCGCCACCGAGATCCGCGGGCTGCCGAAGCTGGAGGGCACGGTCCACGTCAACCTCGCGCTGATCCTCAAGTTCATGCGCAACCACCTGCTGGACCCGGCCGACTACGCGCCCGTGCCGACCCGCCTCGACGCGGCCGACGACGCGTTCCTCTTCCGCCAGGGACCGGCCCGCGGCCTCGGCTCCGTCCGCTTCCACGACTGGCGCGCCGCGTACGCCGCGTACGCCGCCGTGCCCAACGTCGGCCGCTTCCGGGAGCAGGCGGACGCCCTGTGCGCGTTCGTCACCACCGCCGCCCCCGACGAGGAGCAGAGCCGCGACCTCGATCTCCTGCTCGCCGTCGGGCAGTTGTTCGCGCTCGTCGTGCACGGCCAGCTGATCCTGGAGCAGGCGCGGCTGACCGGGCTGGAGGAGGACGTGCTCGACGAGCTGTTCGCCGTCCTCGTCCGCGACTTCTCCGCGCACGCCGTCGAGCTGCACGGCAAGGACTCCGCCACCGCGGAGCAGCAGAGCTGGGCGCTGGGCGCGGTCCGCCGCCCGGTCGTCGACGAGGCCCGCTCCGCGCGCGTCTGGGAGCGCGTCGAGGCGCTGTCCGGCGCGTACGAGATGGCGGAGTGACCCACAGGCCGCTGCCGCTGGTCCCTCCGGCGGCAGCGGCCCCGGGCTGTCAGCTCCCGAGCAGGTCGTCCACCGTGAGGGCCACGGTGCCGAACAGGTCGGTGACGGTGGTCAGGCTCGCCGCCTGGAGGACGGCGGCCGGCACGAGGGTGCCGTCGGGGGCGGTGAGGGGGCGGGTGGCCGTGGCCTCGGCGACGACGGTGGGGCGGTAGCCGCGGTTGAAGGCGCCCTGGGCGGTGAAGGTGACGCACATATGGGTCATGAATCCGGCCAGGACCAGATCGGGGCCCGCCCCGAGATCCCGCAGGGTCTTCTCCAGACCGGTGTCGTGGAAGGCGTCGGGGAAGCGCTTGACCACGACGTGCTCGCCCTCGGCCGGGGCGACCTCGTCGCTGATGGCGCCGATCCGGGCGCGGATGTCGTAAGGGGTGCCCGCACCGCCGTCGTTGACGATGTGCACGACCGGGGTGCCCGCCGCGCGGGCCGCCGCGAGCAGGCGGGCACCGGCGGCCAGGGCCGCCTCGGCACCGTCCAGCGCCATCACGCCGGTGCGGTAGGTGTTCTGGAAGTCGATCATGATCAGGGCCGTGCCGGGCAGCCGGGGCAGCCGGCCGTCGAGGCCGATCACGTCGCGCAGGGTCGTGGAAGCGGTCATCGGAAGGGTTCCTTTCCAGGAGGGAAACGGGGCCAGGGGGAAACGGGGCCAGGAGGGATCCGGGCATGGCGAAGCCGCGCCGCGGCGCTCGCCTGCCGGGGGAGGGGATGATTCAGGTGGTCGTGCGGAAGCCGCGGCGGTAGGCCGCCGGGGTCGTGCCGAGCTGCTTGCGGAAGGCCCGGTGCAGCGTCTCCACCGAGCGCAGACCGCTGGCCTTCGCGACCTTCTCCAGCGGTTCGTCGGTGCTCTCCAGCAGCCGGCGCGCGGCCTCCACGCGGGACGCCTCGACGTAGTCGGCCGGAGTGGTGCCGGTCTCCTTGCGGAAGACCCGGGCGAAATGCCGCTCACTGAGGTTCATCCGTCCGGCCAGCGCGGCCGCGGAGAGGCCGCCGTCCGGGTGATCGGCGATGTGGAGCCGCAGCTCGTCGATGTCGCGCCGGGAGGCGGCGGGACGGCTGAGCGGGACGCTGAACTGGCTCTGGCCGCCCTGGCGTTTGAGGTACATCACCAGCTGCCGGGCCACCGCCAGCGCGAGGTCCTCGCCGTGGTCCTCGGCCACCAGGGCCAGCGCGAGGTCCATGCAGGCACTGATCCCGGCCCCGGTCCACACCCGCCCCGAGCGGACGAAGATCGGATCCGGGTCCACCGTCACCCGGGGGTGTTCGGCGGCGAGCTGGGCCGCGGTCGACCAGTGCGTGGTCGCCGTCCGCCCGTCGAGCAGCCCGGCGGCGGCCAGCACGTGCGCGCCCACGCACACCGAGGCGACCCGCCGCGCGTGCGGGGCGGTGTCCCGCACCCAGTCCACGACCTCCTGGTCGATCCGGGCCACCGGGCCGTCCGGGCACAAATCCACCGCGCCGGGGACGAGGAGGGTGTCCACCGCCGCGCCGACTTCGCCGAAGGACAGGTCGGCGAGCAGGCGGACACCGGCCGACGTGGTGACCTCCCCGCGCTCCGGGCCCGCCAGGCGGACGCGGTAGCCCGCACGGCCACCGGTCTCCCGGTTGGCGAGCGCGAAGACCTCGGCCGGGCCGGTGACGTCGAGGAGATCGACATCGGGGAAGACCGCGATGACGACGCGGTGGGCGGTGGACATGTGTCCATCGTCGCCGCCGGCCGGCATGGCCGCAATGACGGGTCTCTGTCACATCCAGCCATGGCAGGAGGCCGCGCCCGGCGCACCGGACGCGGCCTCCGTCACGAGGGTCCCTCAGGCCAGCGGCTTCTCCAGCACGGCCTTGCGGTGGCTGAACGTCTCGATGGAGTAGCGGCCGTGGTAGTTGCCCATACCGCTCTCGCCGACCCCGCCGAACGGCAGGTCCGAGACCGTCAGATGGGCCAGCGGAAGGCCGAACCCGAGCCCTCCGGAGGAGGTCTCGGCCGCGAGGCGCCGCCGGGTCGCCTCGGACTCCGTGAAGGCGTAGAGCGCCAGCGGCTTGTCGCGGTCGTTGATGAAGGCGATGGCCTCGTCCAGGCCGGCGACCGTGACGACGGGCAGGACGGGACCGAAGATCTCCTCCCGCATGACCGGCGCCTGGGGATCGACGTCGGCCAGGACGGTGGGGGCGATGTACTTCGTGGCGCGGTCGGTGCCGCCGCCGGTCACCACGCGTCCGGACCCGAGCAGGGCGGACAGCCGGTCGAAGTGGCGCTCGTTGACGATCCGCCCGTACGTCTCGGACGTCGCGGGGTCGGATCCGTAGAGCTCCTCGACGGCCCGGGCCAGGGCCGGTTCCAGCGCGCGGGCGGTCTCCGGGTCGGTGAGGACGTAGTCGGGCGCCACGCACGTCTGGCCGGCGTTGAGGAACTTGCCGGCCGCCAGCCGCGCCGCCACGGCCGTGAGGTCGGTATCCTTGTCGACGAACACCGGTGACTTGCCGCCGAGTTCGAGGGTGACCGGGGTGAGGTTCCTGGCCGCCGCGGTCATGACGATGCGGCCGACGGTGCCGTTGCCGGTGTAGAAGATGTGGTCGAACCGCTGCTCCAGCAGGGCCGTGGTCTCCGGGACGCCGCCGGTCACGACGGCCACCGCGTCGGTGTCGAGATACCGGGGCAGGAGGCGGGCCAGGGCCGCGGAGGTGGCCGGGGCCAGCTCGCTGGGCTTGGCGACCACGGCGTTGCCCGCGGCCAGCGCGCCCACCATGGGGGCGAGCAGCAGCTGCGCCGGGTAGTTCCAGGGCGCGATCACCAGGACGACGCCCAGCGGGTCGTACTGCGTCCAGGCCGTGGCCCCGTCGAGGTGCGCGGGCACCGGGGCCGGCTCGGGCCGCAGCCAGGCGTCGAGGTGGTCGAGGGTGTGGTCGATCTCGCGGATCGTGAAGTCGATCTCGGTGCGGTACGCCTCGTACGCGCTCTTGCCGAGGTCGTCGTGGAGGGCGGCCGCGAGCGCCGCGCCCTCCTCGGTGAGCATGGTGCGCAGGCCGCGCAGCTGGGTGGTACGCCAGGCGACGGGCTTGGTACGGCCGGTGCGGAAGGTGGCGCGCAGCCGGGCGACGACGTCGGCGGGCTGCTCGGGAGCGGGGTGGTCCATGGTGCCTCGATCGTGGGTGCGGGGTGCCTCGCCGGTGGGGCTCGGCAGCAGGTGCTTGAGGTCCTCAAGCACCTGCTTCGATGTAAATGCCAACGTTTCAGGATGTCAAGCAACTGCCGGAGCGGCCGACAGCGTCCGCCGTGCCCGGCGGCTCTCGGTCGCGGCCGAGACCGCGAGCAGTGCCACGCCGACGGCCAGCCAGCACACCAGCGAGACGACGCGGCCGTCGAAGCCCGCGCCGCCGTCGAAGTAGAGCAGGCTGCGGGCGCCCTCGACGAAGCCCGCGCCGTTCCAGAAGGCGTGCAGCGAGCCGAAGAACCCGTTCTGCAGCTCCGGCCGGAAGACGCCGCCCGACGAGGTGAAGTTCAGCATCACGAACAGCACCATCAGCGCCAGCGTCGTCCAGCGCTTGAGGAAGGTGTGCAGGCCGATCCCGATGGTGATGACGCCCGCGGAGTAGAGCCAGCCCATGGCCCACACGGTCGTGTAGTCGTGGTCGACGATGTGGAAGACCGGGCCGGCGAGCGCGATGCCGATGACGCTCACCACGACGGAGGTGGCCAGGCCGATCGCCGCCCGGGTCCACAGCTTGAAGGCCGCGCCGGCGGCCCCGATCGCGGCCACGCTGCCGTACGAGCCGATGCTCAGCGCGACCAGCAGGAAGAAGATGCCCTGCCCGGTCGGGTCGCCCTTGGAGAGCGTGGTGAGGTCGGTGACCGTCAGCGGTACGCCCTGCCGGTCCGCGACGGTGCGGAAGACGGTCGTGGCGGCCACGGCGGTGGTGTCGGAGTTGGCCTTGGCGACCAGCGCCTCGGGGTGCGCGGCGTCCGGGACGTACGCGCCGGCCAGGTCGCGGTCCTCCAGGCGCGCGACGGCGGTGTCGCGGTCCGCGACGGTGGTGACGTCCAGCGTGTCGCCGGCCTTGCTCTGGAGGGTCCGGGCGAGGGCGTCCGCCTTGGCCGAGGTGCCGACGACCGCGATCTTCATCTCGTGCGGCTCGGGCGAGTGGAACGCGCCCAGATAGGCGAGGCCCATGCCGAGGCACATCAGCAGTGGGGTCAGCAGGTGCAGCGTGACGTGCTTGGCGTGATGGCGCGGCCCGTGTGTGGCGTGGCGTGGTCCGTGTGCGGCTGTGGTCATGGGGGCGGCTCCTCTGGATAGGTTGGTAAATGCAACCAATGTCAGATGTATTATGCAACGAACATGGAGGAGGACGTATGCCCGACCGCGATGTGACCATCGGCACCATCCAGCGCGAGCTGACTGCTTTCGCCCGCCGGGCACGCCACAAGGCCGCTCAGATCCACCCCGAGCTGTCCTTGGTCACCTACACCATGCTCGACCACATGAAGGAGACCGGCGGCTGCCGCGGCACGGATCTGGCCGAGCACTTCCTGCTCGACAAGTCCACGGTCAGCCGGCAGACCGCCGTGCTGGAACGCCTGGGCCTGATCGTCCGCGAGCCCGACCCCGACGACCGCCGGGGCCAGATCCTGCGGCCGTCCGAGGACGGCCTGCGGCTCCTGGAGGAAGCGCACCGGCAGCGCAGAGTGACCTTCGAGGAGCGCTTCACGGAGTGGGGCGACGAGGATCTGGAGCGCTTCTGCGGGTATCTCCAGCGGTACAACGCCGTGAGCTGACCCGTGTCACGGCCTCACCCCGGTGCCTGGCCGGACGGCCGGGCACCGGGGCGAGGGAAACGACGTGTCGCGAAGCGGGTCAGCCGGTCCTGGCCGCGCGCCTGCGGCGGAGGGCGAAGACGCCGCCGATGAACGCCAGCGCCGCGCCCGAACCGCCGATGACCAGCGGGGCCGGGGACGAGGAGTGGTGTGCCGGGGCCGCGGCCCGGTAGCCGCTGGAGTAGCCCTTCGTGTCGTAGTCCGAGCCCGGCAGCTTGTCGGCGAGACGGCCCTTGAGCAGGGTCTGGTAATCGGCCAGGGACACCGACGCCTTGCCGCCGAGGGCGGTCTTGGCCGCGTCGTTGAGGGGCTCCACGGTGTCGAGCTTCAGCTGGTACCAGGCGTGGTCCTGCGGCGCGGAGAACACCGAGGCCCCCAGATCCCCCTTCGTGGGGAAGGTGGCGTCGCTGTCGCCCTCGCGCACGGCGGCCAGGTGCCAGCCGCCGCCCTGGGTGGCGGCGAGCATGACGGTCGCGCTGCGGCCGTTGCCGGCGCTGACCGAGGACACCGCGTAGGTGAGCCGGATGGCCTCGGTGAGGACCGGTTTGGCCTTGCCGGCCACGAAGTCCGGGGTGACCTCGTACAGCGCCACCGGGTCCTTGACGGTGAAGGACGGCACGCCCTCGCACGGGTCGGTCTTGGCGGGAATCGTCTGCGGCCCCCGGGCGCCGCCGTGCGGCACCGGAACGCTGAGGAACCGGCAGACGGAGTTGTGGACGGCCGTCGACTTCACCGCGTCCAGTGCCGCCTGGTAGTCGGGGATGTCGAGCGGGCCGTCGGCGGCGTGCGCCGCTCCGGCCGCCGCGGTCAGCACCGCCGACGCGCCCAGCGCGAGCCCGAGGGACAGGCGCGCGAGATGAGTGGTCCCGGAGCTTCTGTTGTCACGCATGGTGCCCTCCCTAACCCTGGATCCGCTCACGGCTGTGCGTCCACTTGAACGAGCTGTTGCTGACGTAGTCGTTGTAGTTCCACCAGGTGTAGGTCTGGGTGTCCGGCCACGGGTCGCCCACGCCGATCGTGTTGTTCGACTCGTCGTAGCCGTAGATGACGTTCATGTGGCCACCGCCGGACGTCCATCCGATGCGCACCGCCATCGGCCGGCCCGCGTTGACCTCGCTGGAGGTCTCGCTGAACGACAGCGGGCTGCTCACTCCCTGGCCGGTGTTGCCGAAGCCCATGCCTTGCCAGGCGCCCGCCATGTCCCCGAGGGTGGCCGGCTGGTTGTCGCAGCTGACGCCGGTCGCGTTGTGCGCGAGATTGCAGAAGTCGGTCTGGCTGTAGTTGTAGCCCCACCAGCTCGCGATGGTGTTGCCCGAGGCGTCCCAGCACCACTGGGTCTTTTCCTGTTTCTGCATATTGATGTCGTCGTAGGCCGCCGCCTGGGCCGTTCCGGTGGTGGCCACCAGGAGCCCCGACATGGTCAGCGCGAGAGCTGACACGGTCGTGGTGAACCTGCTTCTGCTCATCTTTCTTTCCTTCCCGATGGGGTTGGTTGCCGGGTGCATCCAACGCTTCGCAGTGGCGTGAAGAGGACGCGTGGAAAAGAAAGTCGACAAGAAAGTGAGGGGCTTCTCTCCGGCGGGTCCGCGGGGCAGTGGGATCGGAGAGGCGGAATTCCAGGACAGCGCAATGAGTCAATGCTAGCCAGAGGTCTCGCGCGTGCTTCACCCGGACGAGTGGGCGAACATCGTATGAGCAGGCCGGAGTTGGGGGCGAATTTCAGCCTCGGATTTTCCTGGCAGGCGGCCGTGGGTCAATTCCCGGCACGGCCCGGAAGTTGTGGAGTTCGCGCTCAGGGATTGCCGGTGTTTTGGCCAGGCTCACCTGAGTTCTGTCGCCGGCCCCGGCGAATGCGAATGCGGGCCGGGCCTTGAGGTCACGGCCACCCGAAGAACGCGCGATAGCACGGCACCTGCTGCTCCAGCATGTGGATGCCGTGGTGCACGCGGCGCCCGGCGGCGCCGGCCGCGCTCAGCAGTGCCGTCTCGCGCGGCTTCATGACGACGTCGACCACCACGGCGTCCGGCCGCACCCTCGCGGGGTCGAAGGGCAGCGGGTCCTCGGGGCGCATGCCCAGCGGCGTGGCGTTGACGGCGAAGCCGGCCGTCTCCAGGTCGCCGGGACCGAGCGCCCGGATCCCGTCCGGCCAGCGCGAGCCGAGCCGCAGGAGCAGCGCGTCGAGCCGGGCGCGGTCGGTGTCGTGCACGGACACCCGCGCGGCGCCGGCCATCAGCAACGCCGTGGCGATCGCGCTGCCCGCCCCTCCGGCGCCGACCAGCGTCACGTGGCTGTCGCGCACCGTGTGCCCAGCCGTCCGGAGCCCCTGGACGAACCCGTGCCCGTCGAAGTTCTCGGCGAACCAGCGGCCGTCGGCCTCGCGCCGCATCGCGTTGGCCGTCCCGATCAGGGCGGCCGCCGGTCCGAGCCCGTCCGCGAGCGCGCACAGGGCCGCCTTGTGCGGAACGGTGACCAGCAGGCCGTCCAGATTGCCGATCCGCTTGAGCCCCTCGACCACGTCGGTGAGATCCCGCGCCCGGGCGTGCACCGGCACCACCACGGCGTCCAGACCGAGCCCGCTCAGCAGGGGGTTGAGCAGGCCCGGCGCCTTGACCTGGGCGACGGGGTCGCCCAGCACCGCGTACAGCCGCGTGGTGCCCGAGACACCGGCCACCGGCCCAAGGGATTCCATCGGCGGATCCTCTCTGTACCCCGCTCGGATGTTGTCCTACGGTGCTGGAGATGCTCCACAGCTTTGCCGTGACTGCCGCTCGGCACAACCCGGCGTCGCCCCGACGCGCCGTTGTCGTCCCGGCAGTTGCTCCCGACCGCTCCCGACGGAGGGACGAGGCGATCAGATACCTGGGGATCGACATCGGAGGTTCGAAGGTCGCCCTGCGGGTGGCAGAGGACACCGGCGGCGAGCCGGGCGGCCGCCGCACCGAGGAGACGTTCCGCTGGCCCGCCGCGAGTGACGCCACCGCGGACCTGGACCTGCTCGCCGCGCGCGTCCGCGGCCTCCTGGAACGCGGCGAAGGTCCCTTCGCCGGGGTGGGCGTGGCCCTGCCCGCGACCTGCGACGCGGCCGGCGCGGTGCGTACGTGGCCGGGCCGGCCGAGCTGGGCGGGCCTCGATCTGGCGGCCGCCTTCCGGCAGTTGCTGCCCGGCGTCCCGGTCGCCTGTGCCGACGACGGTGATCTCGCCGCACTGGCCGAGTCCCGCGCCGCCGGCTGCCGGCACCTGCTGTACGTGGGGGTCGGCACGGGCATCGGCGGCGGCATCGTCCACGAAGGCCGCCCCTGGCCGGGCCCCGGCCGCGGCTCGTGCGAGGTCGGCCATGTCGTCGTCGACCGCTCGGGCCCCCGCTGCGACTGCGGGCGCGCCGGGTGCGTCCAGGCGATCGCGTCGGGACCGGCCACCCTCCGGCGCGCCGCCGGACTGCGCGGCCAGGAGACCGGCTTCGCCGAACTGGCGGCAGGGGCGAGCCTCCACGCGCCATGGGCGCGGACAGTGGTCGACGAGAGCGCCGCGGCCCTCGCCGCCGCCGTGACCGGCATCTGCGAGCTGGCCCACCCCGAACTCGTCCTCGTCGGCGGCGGGTTCGCGGCGGGCATACCGGGATACGTGACCTCGGTGGCGGCACACACCGAGCGGCTGGCGCGCCCCGGGACGGATCCGGCGCGGGTGCGGCCGGCGGCGCTCGGCGGGCGGTCGTCCCTGCACGGCGCGGTCCTGCTCGCACAGGAGGCACACGGGCAGGGAACCCAGCCCCTGGACGACGGCCGCTTCTTTCGACGGTTTCTTTCGGCGGGGTGACAGGTAGGGCCGCTCCCCGGCCCGATTGAGCACAATCACAGGTGATCTCGCGCATATTCACCATGCCTCGTGCGCTCGGGGCCGGCAGAGGGAGCCAGCGTCATGCTCGACAGACGGACCGTCATTCGCGCCGGCGCCGGGGTGGCGGCGGCCGCCGCCGTGGCCGGTACGGCCGCCACCGGCGCGGCGGCCGTGGGCCTGCCGGGCGCAGGAGGACGCGCGGCGGCGCGCGGGACCGACTGGGCCTCCTTACGCCGTCATCTGTCGGGCGATCTCGTCCTGCCGTCGGACATCGGCTACGAGCGGGCCAGGAAGATCTACAGCGGCCAGTTCGACGGCATCCGCCCGCAGGCCGTCGCGTACTGCCGCACCGAGGAGGACGTGCGGACGACCCTCGCGTTCGCCCAGGACAACGCGCTGCCCCTCACCCCGCGCAGCGGCGGGCACAGCTTCGGCGGCTACTCCACGACCGACGGGATCGTCCTGGACGTCTCCGAGTTCCACGCGGTCGGCCTCGCCCGGAACACCGTCGTCATGGGCGCGGGCACCCAGCAGGTGGACGCCCTCACCGCCCTGTCGCCGCGCGGCGTCGCCGTGGCGAGCGGCAACTGCCCGGGCGTCTGTCCCGGCGGCTTCGTCCAGGGCGGCGGCCTGGGCTGGCAGAGCCGCAAGTTCGGCATGGCGTGCGACCGGCTGGTCTCCGCCCGGGTCGTGCTCGCCGACGGCCGTGCCGTGACGGCCTCTGCCACCGAACACCCCGACCTGTTCTGGGCGATGCGCGGCGGAGGCGGCGGCAACTTCGGCGTCGTCACCAGCTTCGAGCTGCGCCCCACGGACGTCCCCTGCGTCGTCAGCTACAACCTCACCTGGCCGTGGGAGTCGGCGCGGCGGGTCATCGAGGCGTGGCAGCACTGGATCATCGACGGCCCCCGGGACCTCGGCGCCGCGCTGGCCGTGCAGTGGCCGGACGCCGGCACCGGCGCGCCGGTCGTGGTCGTCACCGGCGCCTGGCTGGGCGCGCCGGACGCGTTCACCCCCCTGCTGGACTCCCTGGTGGCCTCGGTGGGCGGCGCGCCCGCCACCCGCTCCGCCAGGACGCTCTCCCAGCACGACGCGATGATGGCCCAGTACGGCTGCGCCGACCTCACTCCCGAGCAGTGCCACACGGTCGGCTACTCGCCCGAGGCCGCGCTGCCCCGGCAGAACTTCTCCATGGACCGCAACCGGCTCTTCTCCCGGGCCATCGGGCAAGAAGGCGTCGAGCGGATCCTGGAGGCGTACGCCGCCGACCCGCGCGCCGGGCAGTTCCGCTTCCTGAGCTTCTTCGCCCTCGGCGGGGCCGCCAACCGCCCCGACCGCGCCGCCACCGCGTATGTCCACCGCGACACCGAGTTCTACCTCGGATTCTCGGTCGGCCTGAACGACCCGAAGTACACGGCGGAGGACGAGCGGCTCGCCCGCGCCTGGGCCGCGCGAGGGCTGCGCACGCTGGGGCCGTACTCCAACGGCGAGAGCTACCAGAACTTCATCGACCCGGAGCTCGGCGACTGGAAGTCGGCCTACTACGCCGAGAACTACGGCCGCCTGGCCGCCGTCAAGGCGGCCTACGACCCGCACCGGCTCTTCTCCTTCGCGCAGGCCGTCTGACCTTCCGCGGCCTCTCCCGGGAGGGACCTCCTCGAGGAGGTCTCATCCCGGGAGAGGCCGCGGAAACCTGTTCCCCTCCGCGCCCCTGTGGGCACTGGTGCGCCCGTGCACTTCTGTGTGATTGAGTGAAGTCCGGGTGCGCAGAGCCCAGTTGCCATGGAGGGGGCGCCAGGTGCGAGCATCAGCGGTGGAGAGGGTGGAGCTGATCCGCTGGCCGGTGGAGTCCGACCGGAGGGAGCGCTGCCGCGACCGGGGCGTCCTGCGGATCCTGGTGCTGGAGGCCGGTGCCGCGGCACCTTTGTGCGTCGACCTCAGGGAGGACTGGGTCCGCGCTCCCGTCAGCGCCGACGATCTGCGGGCCCGCGCCGAGGCGCTGCGGATCAGGGCGGCCGCCGCCGAGTCCCGGCCCGAGGTCGACCCGAACGGAGTGCTGCGCTTCCGGTGGCGCTCCGCGCTGCTCTCGCCCACCGAGGCCCGGCTCGTCGCCCGGCTCACCGAGTCCTACGCCGAGGTCGTCACCCGTGACGACCTGCTCCGCCTGCCCCCGGGGCGTACCGTGCCGAGCCGCAACGCCCTCGACCTGCACATCATGCGGATCCGACGGCGCGTCGCCACGCTGGGCCTGAGGGTGCGCACCGTCCGGGGGCGTGGCTACGTCCTGGAAAGCGCGGAAGCCGCAGATAGCGCAGAAAGCGCGGAAGGGGACTGAGCGCCGAGCGCGGCCGCGTGACCGCACCGAACGCCCCTACGAGTGAGGAGCCCGAAGTGCCGCAGCCCCAGCACAGCCGCATCGACGTGGAGTTGGGCGAGAGGTCCTACCCCGTGCACGTCGGACCGGGGGTCCGCCACCTCCTGCCCGGCATCGTCGCCTCCCTCGGCGCGCGCCGGGCCGCCGTGGTGACCGCCCGGCCCCCCGACCTGGTGCCCGATCCCGGGGTGCCCGCGCTGATCGTCCGGGCGCGGGACGGCGAGCGGCACAAGACGCTCGCGACCGTCGAGGACCTGTGCCGGAAGTTCACCACCTTCGGCATCACGCGCCACGACGTCGTCGTCTCCTGCGGAGGAGGCTCGACGACCGACACCGTCGGCCTGGCGGCGGCGCTGCACCACCGGGGGGTGCCGGTGGTGCACCTGCCGACCACCCTCCTGGCGCAGGTGGACGCGAGCGTCGGCGGCAAGACCGCGGTCAACCTGCCCGAGGGCAAGAACCTCGTGGGCGCCTACTGGCAGCCCAAGGCCGTGCTGTGCGACACCTCGTACCTGCGCACGCTGCCCGCCGAGGAGTGGACCAACGGCTACGGCGAGATAGCGCGCTGCCACTTCATCGGCGCGGGCGACCTCCGTGGCCTCGCCGTCCACGAACAGGTCACCGCGAGCCTGCGGCTGAAGGCGTCCCTCGTCGCGGCCGACGAGCGGGACTCCGGCCTGCGGCACATCCTCAACTACGGCCACACGCTGGGCCACGCGCTGGAGACCGCCACGGACTTCCGCCTCCGGCACGGCCTGGGCGTGGCGATCGGGACGGTCTTCGCGGGCCGGCTCGCCGAGGCGCTGGGCCGCATCGGCGCCGACCGCGCGCGCGAGCACACCGAGGTCGTCCGCCACTACGGACTCCCGGAGGCCCTTCCGGCCGGCACCGACATCACCGAGCTCGTCGCCCTGATGCGGCACGACAAGAAGGCCACCTCCGGACTGACCTTCGTGCTCGACGGGCCGTCCGGCGTGGAGCTGGTGTCCGGGGTCCCGGAGGACGTCGTCCTGCGCACGCTCGCGGCGATGCCGCGGGAGAGCGACTGACACGGTTCACAGGCGGCCGTAGGCGCGCAAGGTGCGCAGGGCGGCGAGGGTGACGACCGGGCGCCACTCCAGCCGTGACCCCGGTGCCCACGCTCGCCACAGGATCGGCCACCCGCCGTCCTCCTCCTGCCGGGCCGCGAGGAAGTCCAGGCAGTCCTCCATCTCCCGGCCGGTGAACCACTGCCTGGCCAGGGAGGCGGGGGAGTGGGCGACGTCGTAGGGAAAGTGGCGCTCGCCCGGCGCGTACCCCGGCGATACGGGGAACTCCTCCGCACGCTCCGGATCGGTCACATACATCCGCCGCTCCCGCGTCATGTCCCCCAGCCGGAGTGCCACCGGCAGCGCCCGGTCGCGGTCGGGCACGCCGTCGAGGAAGTCGACCGCGGCCTCCACCTCATAGGGGTGGGTGGCGTCCAGCGCGCCGGCGGCCGCCCAGCAGAATTCCGCGGCGCGCTCCACCCATGGATGGCGGATGCCGTTGCGCAGCAGCAGCCCGACGACGGGACCGGTGGACAGCAGCGCGCCCGGCGGGTCGTCCCGCAGGGGCAGAACGGAGGCCGAGGGGTAGCCGCGGAGCGAGGGATGGATGGCCGGCAGCGCTCCGTCGGGCGCGCTGATGGCCTCGAAATGCTGCAGGAGACCCGCCGTGCGGGCCTCGTCGCAGCGGCCGATCTCGTCCAGCACCCGCAGCGCGAAGGCCGCGTGCAGGGGCTGCGGGCCCGGCCCGCGCAGATCCGGTTCCAGCGCGAAGCCGAAGCCGCCGTCGGGCCGCTGATAGCCCATCAGCGCCGCCTCCACCCCGTCGGGGTCGGGCATGAGGAAATGGTGGGCGAAGCGGCGCTGTTCCAGCAGCCGCGCGGTGAGCCAGATGTGACCCTCGGCTCGGACGACGGGATGACTCACTGGGGGAACCTTTCGCATGGGCGGCCGATGGCGTCAAGTGACTGGTGGTGCCGACAAGTTCAGGAGAAAGTAGAGTGTTCCGATTCGGGAAGGGAGTGGTGTTTCTGTGTCGATCGAGCTGTCCGAGCCGCTGAAGAAGGCCCTGGATTCCCTCGTGTTCGGTGTCGTGGCGACTGTCGGCCCCGACGGCCGTCCGCACCAGTCCGTCGTGTGGGTCCGGCGTGAGGGCTCCGACGTACTGTTCACGATTCTGCGCGGCAGCCGCAAGGAGAAGAACATCCTGAACGACGCGCGCGTGAGCGTGCTGCTCCACCCGGCGGACGCCCCTTACACCTATGCCGCGATCCGGGGCACCGCGCACTTCATGGAGGTGCCGGACCCCGGCGCGTTCTTCGATGAATTCTCCCTGAAATACCGGGGGATGCCCTATCGCGAGTCCTTCCCCGAGCCGCCGGACGAAAGTGCCATCGTCGCCGTCCGGGTCGTTCCCGAGGCGGTCTTCGAGCAGTGGTGACGAGCAGCCGGTGAACCGGTGGGGGGGGGGGGGGGGGGGGGGGGGGGGGGGGGGGGGCAGGGGGGGAGGGGGGGGGGGGTGGTGGGGGGGGGGGGGGGTCCCCCCGACGCAAGAGCAGTGCGCGCCACTGCGATC
>NZ_JBVHLW010000070.1:0-17980 GCF_055558795.1 Streptomyces sp. NPDC025618
CCGGGCAACAAATCAGCCCGTTGGGGGCACCTCCCAGCGGTAGCTGGGGGAGTTTGAGGACGCGGCCGCAGGCCGCTCCCGCCGCAGGCGGCAACCGGCCCGCAGCTGGGGGTCTGGGGCAGCGCCCCAGTTTCGGGGCGCGCAGAGTTGTGGGGGTCTGGGGGCTCGCCCCCAGTTTCAGGGAAGGGGCGGGTAGGGGAAAAGCGCCGCAGGCCGACGGACCGCCGCCGGGGGCCTGGGGCCCGTGCCCCAGTGCGGCCCCGGTGTACCTACCCGTTCAAGATGACGCTTCGCGTCAAGCCCCGCGGTTCGTCCGGGTTCAGGCCCTTCGACTCCGCCACCGCGACAGCGAGCCGCTGCGCTCGGATCAGGTCCGCCATCGGATCGAGGCGGGAGCCCGCCGCCATGAGCGTGCCCCCCGACCGCTCCACATCCGCCGAGAGCCCCGCGGGGACCGCGCCCAGGATCCACGCCACCCGGCCGGGAGCGGTGATCGAGATCGGGCCGTGGCGGTATTCCATCGCGGGGTAGGACTCGGTCCAGGCGCCCGCCGCCTCGCGCATCTTCAGGGCCGCCTCCTGCGCGAGCCCGTACGTCCAGCCCGTGCCCAGGAACGTCCACTGCCCGGCCGAGACCACGGACGGCGGCAGCGGCTCCGTGAGGGCGGACTCCGCGTCGGCCGCCGCCTCGGCGACCGTGCGGACGTCCGAGGGGAGCGGGCCGTACGCCTCCAGGCCCGCGCGGAGATAGGCGAGGGCCGTGGTCGCGAAGCGGGTCTGGACGACGGACTCCTCGTCGGCCCAGCCGAGCGGGGCGACGGATCCGGCCACGTCCGCCACCGGGGTCCCGGGGCCGGCGGTCAGCGCGAGCGTGCGCGTGCGGCCGCGCAGGGCCGACAGCAGGTCGAGGACCTCCGTCGTGGTCCCGGACCGGGTGATCGCCACGACCCGGTCGTACGCGCGGCTCCGGGGGAACTCCGAGGAGGCGAACGCGTCCGTCTCGCCCTGCCCGGCGGCCTCGCGCAGCGCCGCGTACGCCTGGGCCATGAACCAGGACGTGCCGCACCCGGTCACCGCGACCCGCTCGCCCGGCCGGGGCAGCTCCGTGGCGCCGGCCGCCGCCCCGGCGGCACGCCGCCAGCAGCCTGGCTGGGTGTCGATCTCCGCCGCCGTGCGGGAAGCGGAACGTGAAGAGGAAGGCTGCTGCATGCGCTGAGGCTCCTTGCGAGAGGTGCGGTGGGCGTCGGGAACGTGGATAGCAGCCCCGCCTTGAGGGAGGGAAGATGCGGAAGGGCGATACCGAAGCGCAACCGGAGCCGGCTGGACCGTAAGGTGGCGCGCGGGGGAGACTCACGGTCTCCAGCGAGGAAAACGAACCACGAAGGTGGGAAGCAGTAGTGCAGCGGCGGCGGTTCCTGGGTATGACGGCGGCGGGTGCCGCCACTGCGGCGTTGGCTCCCGCACTGACGGCTTGCGGGAGCGGCGGTCCCGGTTCGGGCACCAAGAAGCTGAAGCTGATCGCCGCGGACTACGGCGACAATCCGTCGAACAGCTCGAAGAAGTACTGGGACGCCCTCGTCCGCGACTTCGAGGACCAGCACAGCAAGATCAAGGTCGACGTCGAGGTCTACAGCTGGACCGAGGTCGACAAGAAGGTCGCCGACCTGGTCGCGGCGGGCAAGGCCCCCGACCTCGCGCAGATCGGCGCGTACGCGGACTTCGCCGCGGCAGGCAAGCTCTACAGCGCCGACCAGCTGCTCACGGTCCCCACCCAGGCGGAGTTCATCGCGTCGATCGAGAAGGCGGGTGAGGTGCACCGCGTGCAGTACGGCATGCCGTTCGTCTCCAGCACCCGTCTGCTCTTCTGCAACAAGGAGCTCTTCGACAAGGCCGGCATCGCCAAGGCCCCCGAGAACTGGGACGAGCTCCAGGCCGCGGCGAAGAAGCTCCAGGCGAACGGCGTGAAGATACCCTTCGGCCTGCCCCTCGGCCCGGAGGAGGCCCCGGCCGAGACGATGATGTGGTTCCTCGCCGCCGGCGGCGGCTACACCGACGCCAACGGCGTCTACACCATCGCCCACGACGAGAACGTCAAGGCGCTGGAGTGGCTGCGCGACGAGCTCGTCGGCAAGAAGCTCACCGGCCCCCTCGACCCCGCCCGCACCAACCGGCAGGACGTCTTCGACGCCTTCTGCAAGGGCGAGGTCGGGATGCTCAACGGCCACCCCACGCTGATGCAGCAGGCCGGCGCCAAGGGGATCAAGTACATCACCGCGCCGCTGCCCGGCATCAAGGGCAAGTCCAAGTCGACCATGGGCGTCGCCGACTGGATGATGGCGTTCAAGCAGAACGGCAACCGCGACCAGATCGGTGCCTTCCTCGACTTCGTCTACAGCACCAAGAACGTGCTGGACTTCACCGGGCAGTACGACCTGCTGCCGGTGACCGCCTCCGCCTCCGCGAAGATGGCCGCGGACTCGGGCCGCAAGCGGCTGAGGCCGTTCCTGGACCAGCTGGAGAGCGCCGAGTTCTACCCCGCGGACAAGACGTCCTGGGCGGCGGTCAGCAAGGCGATCAAGGAGAAGATCGGCTCCACGGTGAAGACCGGCGGGGACCCGAACAGCGTGCTCAGCGAGATCGAGCGCGAGGCGAACTCCCTGGAGACGGCGAGTCAGGGGCGCTAGACGATGGCCGACGAGGATTTCGTGGACCCCGGGCCGGGCGGGCCGGGGCTCTCCGGGCGGGACCGGGACGTGCTGGCGCTGGAGCGCCGCGCGTGGCCGGGTCCGGGCGCGAAGGAACGCGCGATCCGCGAGGACCTCGGCCTCACCCCCACCCGCTACTACCAGCTGCTCAACGCGCTGCTGGACGACCCCGCCGCGCTCGCCCACGACCCGGTGACGGTCAACCGCCTCCGGCGGCTGCGCGAGGCACGGCGGGAACGGCGCTAGCCGGACCGTTCCCCGTCGTACGTTCGAGCACCTCCGGCACTCCAGGACAGTAGGGTCGTCCCATGGGCAGTCATCCACTCCCCGAACCCCGCAGCCGCGCCGGCCGCCACGGCCTCGCCGAGCTGCTCGCCGCGCCGGACAAGAGCGTCGTCGCGCTGGACTTCGACGGCACGCTCGCCCCGATCGTCCCGGACCCCGAGCAGGCCCGCGCCCACCCCGGCGCCGTGCCCGCGCTCGCGCGCCTCGCGCCCGCGCTGCGCTCCGTCGCCGTGATCACCGGCCGCCCGGCGGGCGTGGCCGTGCGCTACGGCGGCTTCGCCGGGGTCCCGGGGCTGGAACACCTCGTCGTGCTGGGCCACTACGGCGCCGAGCGCTGGGACGCCGTCACCGGCACCGTCAAGGCCCCCGCCCCGCACCCGGGCGTCGCGGCCGTGCAGGCCGCGCTGCCCGGGGAGCTCGACCGGTCCGGCGCCTGGCGGGGCACCTGGGTCGAGGACAAGGGCCGCGCCATCGCCGTGCACACCCGGCGCGCCGCCGACCCCCAGGCCGCCTACGACGCCCTGCGCGGCCCGCTGGAAGCGCTCGCCGCGCGGCACGGCCTGATCGTCGAACCGGGCCGGTTCGTCCTGGAGTTGCGCCCGCCCGGCATCGACAAGGGCGTGGCCCTCGCCGAGTACGTGCGCGAGACGGGCGCCCGCGCCGTCCTCTACGCCGGTGACGACCTCGGCGACCTCGCCGCCTTCGCCGCCGTGGAGGAGCTGCGCGCCGAAGGGCTGGCCGGCCTCCTCGTGTGCAGCGGCAGCACGGAGGTCACCGAACTCGCCGAACGGGCCGACCTCGTGGTGGACGGCCCGAGCGGCGTGGTGGAGCTGCTGACGGCCCTCGCGGACCGCCTGCCCACCGGCTGAACCTCATTCGTCGTCCGGGTCCTTGGCGGCGGTCGGGTCACCCTTGGCCGCCTTCTCCGGCAGGCCCAGGGTCTTCAGCGCCGTCGTCCAGTCGTGGGCGATCGCCTGCTGCGCCTTGACGAGGTCCGCCTTGCCCGAACAGATCGCGGTCTTGAGCTTGGTCTCGACCACGTCCTTGGGGTTGTTGGGCCCCGCGCCCGGCTTGTGGCCGGGGGAGGGCGGCTCGACCCACAGATTGCGCGGGTCGTTGGGGTCGCCGCCGAGCTGGAGGCTGATCAAGTGGTCGTACTCGTAGTCCTTCATCGAGCCCTTGTAACCGTACGAGGCCGCGTTGGCGGTCTTCTCGCGGCTGGTGATGCCGACCGGCGGCCGGATGTCCTTGGTGTAGCCGCTACGGCAGATCGTCGTCTTCAACGTCGCCTGCGTGACCTTCGGATTCGTCGCTCCGGGCGTGCACTTGGGGTCGGGCAGGGGCTCCTTGGCCGAGGTGTACTGGTAGTGACAGCTGCCCTCCGCGGGCTGCTTCTGCACGGTGTACGCGGGCTGGGGGCCCGGGCCCACGGGTATGGCGCCGTCTCCCGTGGAGGGAGCGAACGACCCTGTGGCCGAAGCGGAGGGGGAGGCGCCGGACTTGGCGTTCTTGGTGTCGTCGGAGCTCTTGCTCCCGGAGTCGGAGGAGCAGCCGGTGGTCAGTGCGGCTGCGACGAGGGCGACGGCCGCGAGGGCGGTGGCGGCTCGGGGTGGGGCGATCTGCATGGCCTCATGGTTACCCGGGGGCGGGGCGGGGCAGGCGGCGGCCCGAAGCACTTTGCCGAAGGCTGGCCGGGTGTTTGCTCCGGGGTGTGCGCGGGGGGTGTGCGGCGGGTGGGTGCGGGCCGGTGGCGCCTGCGGCGGGAGCGCCCTTCGGGCGCGTCCTCAAACGCCGGACGGGCTGGAAATCCAGCCCGTCCGGCGTTTGAGGACAACGCGCGAAGCGTGTTGCGGGGGTCCGGGGCGCGTAGCCCACGCGGTTACAGCGCGGCCAGCTGGTCCAGGAACCAGCGGGCCGGAGGGAGCGCCACCGCCGCGGCGGCGAGCCGCTTCGTGCGCGACGCCCGTTCCGACGGGTCCATCAGGAGAGCCTCGTGCAGCGCCGACGCCGTGGCCTCCACGTCGTACGGGTTGACCACGAGCGCGTCGTCCCCCAGCTCCGCCACCGCCCCCGCCTCCCGGGAGAGGACGAGAGCGCAGCCGTGGTCGGAGACGACGGGGACCTCCTTGGCGACCAGGTTCATGCCGTCGCGGATGGGGTTGACGAGCGCGACGTCCGCCAGGCGGTAGGCGGCGAGCGAGCGGGCGAAGTCGTCCTTGACGTGCAGGGAGACCGGTTCCCAATCCGCCGTGCCGAACGTCGCGTTGATCTCCCGGGCGACCCGCTCGACCTCCGCCGTGTACGCGCGGTAGACCTTCAGATCCTGCCGCGAGGGGTAAGCGAAGGCGATGTGCACCACCTTGCCCCGCCACTCCGGGCGGTCCTCCAGCAGCCGGCGGTAGGCGTGGAGGCCGCGCACGATGTTCTTGGACAGCTCGGTGCGGTCGACGCGCACGATCGCCTTGCGGTCCGGGCCGAGCTGGGCGCGGAGCGCGGCCATCCGCTCCTCGACGTCCGCGCGGTGCGCGCGCTCCCGCAGGAAGTCCGCGTCGGCGCCGAGGCCGTGCACGCCGAGCCGGGTCGTCCGGCCCTCGAAGAGCACCGCCGTCCCGCCCGTGCCGCGGACGACCTCCGCCCCCAGGACCTTCTCGCAGCAGTCGGCGAACGCGTCCGCCCAGCGCTCGGTCAGGAAGGCCGCGCGGTCACCGCCGAGGACGCCGCGCAGCACCCGCTCGGCGACGTCGTCCGGCAGCAGCCGGTAGTAGTCCGGCGGGGCCCAGGGGGTGTGCGAGAAGTGGCCGATCCGCAGGTCGGGACGGCGCTCCCGGAGCAGGCCCGGCACCAGCGCCAGGTGGTAGTCCTGCACGAGCACGGCGGCGCCCTGCGCGGCCTCCTCGGCGAGGGCGTCCGCGAAGGCCGCGTTGTACGCCTCGTACGCCGCCCACTGCCGCCGGAAGTCCGCGTCGAAGACGGGTGCCAGGGGCGTCTCGTAGAGCATGTGGTGGACGAACCACAGCACGGAGTTGGCGATGCCGTTGTAGGCGGCGGCGAAGGTGTCCGGGTCGACGTCCAGCATGCGCACCCGGTGGCCGCCGGTGTCCTCGGTGTCGAGTCTGCGGCCCGCGCGCCGCGCCGCCTCGCGGTCGCCCTCGCCCATGGCCGCGCACACCCACACGGCGCCGGCGTCGCGGTCTATGGCGCTGAGCCCCGAGACGAGGCCGCCACCGCCCCGGCCGGCGGTCAGCTCGCCGTCGACCAGCTTGTACGAGACCGGGCCGCGGTTGGAGGCGACGACGATCTGCGCGGTGTGGGTGTGCGGTTGCGTGTGCTCAACGACCATGTGGCCAGCCTTGCCTGGCTGCCGGTCGTTCAAACGTTTGTCGGGGCCGGGGGTGGGTGCGGTCGGCTGCGCCTGCGGCGGGCCTTTTCCCCAGCCCCGCCCCTTCCCGAAACTGGGGGCGATCCCCCAGACCCCCTGCAACACGCTTCGCGCGTTGTCCTCAAGCGCCGGACGGGCTGGAAATCCAGCCCGTCCGGCGCTTGAGGACAAGGAAAAGACCCCCTACGCCGCGTCCCGTGCCGCGTATTCCGGGATGTCCCGCATCGGGGGTCGCTCCTCCGTGTCCACCGCGTACGTCCGAGGGACGAATCCCTCGGACGTACGCTCGAACTGGGTCAGGGACGGCCGCACCAGGTGGCCGCGGGCCAGGCGCAGCTGGGCCGTGCGGTAGATGGCCGCGGCCATCCGGCCCAGCGCGCGGCCGTCCTGGTGGCGGTGGACGCGGACGCCCACGTCGACCTGGGCCAGGGCGTCCAGGCCGACGGTGTGGAGGGCGTCGACCAGGAGGCCCAGTTCCACGCCGTAGCCCACGGGGAACGGCAGGCGTTCCAGGAGCGAGCGGCGGGCCGCGTACTCGCCGCCCAGGGGCTGGACGAAGCCCGCCAGCTGCGGCCAGTGCAGGTTGAGCAGGGGGCGGGCCACCAGCTCGGTCACCCGGCCGCCCTGTCCGGCCACTTCGCCGAGCGGGCGGTCGTACATCGCCTTCACGAACGCGACGCCCGGGTCGGTCAGCAGCGGGCCGACGGTGCCGGAGACGAAATCCGCGGAGAAGTCGCGCAGATCGGCGTCGACGAAGCAGACCACGTCCCCGCGCGTCACCAGCAGCGACCGCCACAGCACCTCGCCCTTGCCGGGCAGGGCGGGCAGCCGCGGCAGCACCGAGTCGCGGTGCACCACGCGCGCGCCTGCCGCGGCGGCGACCTCGGCCGTGCGGTCGGTGGAGCCGGAGTCGAGCACCACCAGCTCGTCGACCAGCGGCACCGCGTCCGTCATCAGTTCGCGCCGGATCGTGGCGACGATGTCGCCGACGGTCGCCTCCTCGTCCAGCGCCGGAAGCACCACGCTGACGGTGGTGCCCTTCTCCCGTTTGGCCGCGAGCAGCTGGTCGAGCGGACGGTCTCCGACGGACCAGGACCGCCGGCCCAGCCAGCGCTCCACCTCTTCCAGCACGTGAACGACTCCTCTGCTCCGGTGTGGTCCTGTGACGCATCTCGCGGAACGGACGACCTGCTCGGGTGTCCGTGCCTTCGGTTACAGTCTGAACAACGCGGAACGCCGTCGTATGTCGGGGTCACCGCGCGCACAAACGCCTGGGCAGTGCCCAGTGCCATACCGCTCATCCAGAGGGGCAGAGGGACACGGCCCGTTGAAGCCCCGGCAACCCTCCCGCCGGTCTCGCAAGCGCGAGGCTCCCGGTGGGGAAGGTGCCAATTCCGTCTCGTGGCGAGGTTCGCCGCGAGGAAGATGAGGAGAAAGGGCCTCGCCTCCATGGCTGTGCAGTCTGTCGAAAGCTCAACCACTTCTGTCGCGCTCGGTCCCGCCGTCGCCCTCTCGTGCCGAGAGTGCGGGGAGCGGTTCGACCTCGGTCCCATCTTCGCCTGCGCCGCCTGTTTCGGCCCGCTCGAAGTCGCGTACGACCTCCCCACCGGCGATCCCGAGGCCCTGCGCCGCCGCATCGAGGCCGGTCCCGACAACATCTGGCGCTACGCCCCGCTGCTGCCCGTACCCGCGGACGTGACGGAGAAGCCCAGCCTCAACCCCGGCTTCACCAAGCTCGTCAAGGCCGACAACCTCGCCCGCGAGCTGGGCGTCACCGGCGGGCTGTACGTCAAGGACGACTCCGGCAATCCCACGCACTCCTTCAAGGACCGCGTCGTCGCCATCGCTGTCGAGGCGGCGCGCGCCTTCGGCTTCACCACGCTCTCCTGCTCCTCGACCGGCAACCTCGCCGGCGCGGTCGGTGCCGCCGCGGCCCGCGCGGGTTTCAAGTCCTGTGTCTTCATCCCGCACGACCTGGAGGCCGGCAAGGTCGTCATGGCCGCGGTCTACGGCGGCGACCTGGTGGGCATCGAGGGCACCTACGACGACGTGAACCGCTTCTGCTCCGAGCTGATCGGCGACCCGCTCGGCGAGGGCTGGGGCTTCGTCAACGTCAACCTCCGCCCGTACTACGGCGAGGGCTCCAAGACCCTGGCGTACGAGATCTGCGAGCAGCTGGGCTGGCGCCTGCCGGACCAGATCGTGATCCCCATCGCCTCCGGCTCCCAGCTCACGAAGATCGACAAGGGGCTGAAGGAGCTGATCGCGCTGGGCCTGGTCGAGGACCGGCCGTACCGGATCTTCGGCGCGCAGGCGGCGGGCTGCTCGCCGGTCTCCCGCGCGTTCAAGGACGCCCACGACGTGGTGCGGCCGGTGAGGCCGGACACGATCGCGAAGTCCCTCGCGATCGGCAACCCCGCCGACGGGCCGTATGTGCTCGACATCGCCCGGCGGACGGGCGGTGCCGTGGAGGACGTGGACGACGCGGAGATCGTCGACGCGATCCGGCTGCTGGCCCGCACGGAGGGGATCTTCGCGGAGACCGCGGGCGGGGTGACGGTGGGCGTCACCCGCAAGCTCATCGAGCGCGGGGTGCTCGACCCGGCGCTGACGACGGTCGTGCTCAACACCGGCGACGGGCTCAAGACGCTGGACGCCGTGGCGGCCGGGCCGTCCGCGACCATCCGGCCGTCCCTGGAGGCGTTCCGCGCCGCCGGGCTCGCCACCGGCTGACGTCCCCACCCGACCATTCACCGGAAGACCGGAAAGGCAGGACCCCCATGAGCATCTCCGTTCGCATCCCCACCATCCTCCGCACCTACACCGGCGGTGTCGCCGAAGTCCCCGCCGAGGGGGCGACGCTGGCCGAGGTGATCGGCGATCTGGAGAAGAACCACCCCGGCATCGCCGCCCGTGTCCTCGACGACGCGGGGAAGCTGCGCCGGTTCGTGAACGTGTATGTCAATGACGACGACGTGCGCTTCGAGCAGGGGCTTTCGACGCCCACGCCCGACGGCGCCGGGGTGTCGATCATCCCCGCCGTCGCCGGCGGCTGAGCTTTACGCAAGCTCCCTGCGAAAGACCCCCTGAATCGCCCCGGCCGTGAAACGGACGGGGCGATTCCGTCTGTTGAGCGCGATACAGTTGGGGCGATCCCCCTCCGGCGTCAGTGCCGAACGCATATGAGAACCCGTCAAGTTGTGCGCGAACTGTGTGCGCGAATTGTCGGGTTGCTTGCGCTATGCCCGGCCCGACTTGCCCTGGATCCACCGGAGTTCGCCGCATTTCAGCAATCAGCCGCGCCGGGAATTCTCGTCCGAGTGACCTGTTGCAGACGGCATCCGTGCAGATACATTCAGCCGCGGTCGACGCGTTCCGGCGCACACCATCGGGATTTCCCCTGCCACCGGCTGGGGAGAAGTTCCGGAGGTGAGGTCTGACCCGGGTCCGCGAAGTGCGGTCCTGCGCAAGGGCCAGTAATAGGGGAGTTAGGCATGGCTCAGGGCACCGTCAAGTGGTTCAACGCGGAGAAGGGGTACGGCTTCATCGCGGTCGACGGTGGTGCGGATGTATTCGTCCACTACAGCGCGATCCAGATGGACGGCTACCGCACCCTCGAGGAGGGTCAGCGAGTGGAGTTCGAGATCTCGCAGGGCCAGAAGGGGCCGCAGGCGGACATGGTCAAGCTCGCCGTCTGATCTCGGCGCATCGACCACCGGCTCACTCAGCTCGCAGGAGGGCCCGTACCCGCGCACCGGGGTACGGGCCCTTCGTGTGCCCTCGCGCGTGTACGTGTGCGCGTACACGCGCGCGTTCCGTGTGTACCCGGAGGTGTCCCGTCGCGCGCGTCCTTCTGTGGAGGCGCTTGCGCCCCCGGGCTTCGTCCGGGGGTGCCCCCGGTGCCACTAACGGTGCGCTCATGAACGGATCGCTTGCGCCCCCAGACTTCGTCCGGGGGTGCCCCCGGTGCCACTAACGGTGCGCTCATGAACGGATCGCTTGCACTCTGGTGGGTCGAGTGCTAATCATTGGCGTTAGCACTCTCCGAGTGAGAGTGACAGATTTGGACCGTCGGTGAGGTCCATCAGCCGGGTGGGGCAAGGAACCGCCAGGCCGGTGAGCCGTCCGTCGCGGGCGCCAGCGCGGTCCGGAGAAATCCACCCCGTCCTGGGAGGACCACTTCACATGGCCAAGATCATCGCGTTCGACGAGGAGGCACGGCGCGGTCTCGAGCGCGGGATGAACCAGCTCGCCGACGCCGTCAAGGTCACCCTCGGCCCCAAGGGCCGCAACGTCGTCCTCGAGAAGAAGTGGGGCGCCCCCACGATCACCAACGATGGTGTGTCCATCGCCAAGGAGATCGAGCTCGAGGACCCGTACGAGAAGATCGGCGCCGAGCTGGTCAAGGAGGTCGCGAAGAAGACGGACGACGTCGCC
Organism: Streptomyces sp. NPDC025618; assembly: GCF_055558795.1. Classification (NCBI taxonomy): domain Bacteria; kingdom Bacillati; phylum Actinomycetota; class Actinomycetes; order Kitasatosporales; family Streptomycetaceae; genus Streptomyces; species Streptomyces sp. NPDC025618. The sequence continues at coordinate 10,806 of NZ_JBVHLW010000070.1, forward strand.
GGTGACGGCACGACGACCGCGACCGTCCTGGCCCAGGCGCTGGTCCGCGAGGGCCTGCGCAACGTCGCCGCGGGCGCCAACCCCATGGCCCTCAAGCGCGGCATCGAGAAGGCCGTCGAGGCCGTCTCCGGTGCGCTGCTCGAGCAGGCCAAGGACGTGGAGACCAAGGAGCAGATCGCCTCCACCGCCTCCATCTCCGCCGCCGACACCCAGATCGGCGAGCTCATCGCCGAGGCGATGGACAAGGTCGGCAAGGAAGGCGTCATCACCGTCGAGGAGTCCCAGACCTTCGGTCTGGAGCTGGAGCTCACCGAGGGTATGCGCTTCGACAAGGGCTACATCTCGGCGTACTTCGCCACCGACATGGAGCGTATGGAGGCGTCCCTGGACGACCCGTACATCCTGATCGTCAACTCGAAGATCGGCTCGGTCAAGGACCTGCTGCCGCTCCTCGAGAAGGTCATGCAGTCCGGCAAGCCGCTGCTGATCATCGCCGAGGACGTCGAGGGCGAGGCCCTGTCGACCCTGGTCGTCAACAAGATCCGTGGCACCTTCAAGTCCGTCGCCGTCAAGGCCCCGGGCTTCGGTGACCGCCGCAAGGCCATGCTCGGCGACATCGCCATCCTCACCGGTGGCACCGTCATCTCCGAGGAGGTCGGCCTCAAGCTGGAGAACGCCGGTCTCGACCTGCTCGGCCGCGCCCGCAAGGTCGTCATCACCAAGGACGAGACGACCATCGTCGACGGTGCCGGTGACAGCGACCAGGTCCAGGGCCGCGTCAACCAGATCCGCGCCGAGATCGAGAACAGCGACTCGGACTACGACCGCGAGAAGCTCCAGGAGCGCCTCGCGAAGCTGGCCGGCGGCGTGGCCGTCATCAAGGCCGGTGCCGCGACCGAGGTCGAGCTCAAGGAGCGCAAGCACCGCATCGAGGACGCCGTCCGCAACGCGAAGGCGGCCGTCGAGGAGGGCATCGTCGCCGGTGGTGGCGTGGCCCTGCTCCAGGCTTCCGCGGTCTTCGAGAAGCTCGAGCTCGAGGGCGACGAGGCCACCGGTGCCAACGCCGTGCGCCTGGCCCTGGAGGCCCCGCTGAAGCAGATCGCCGTCAACGGTGGTCTCGAGGGCGGCGTCGTCGTGGAGAAGGTCCGCAACCTCACGGTCGGCCACGGTCTGAACGCCGCGACCGGCGAGTACGTCGACATGATCGCCGAGGGCATCATCGACCCGGCGAAGGTCACGCGTTCCGCCCTGCAGAACGCCGCCTCCATCGCCGCGCTGTTCCTGACCACCGAGGCCGTCATCGCCGACAAGCCGGAGAAGGCCGCCGCGGCCGCTCCGGGCGGCATGCCGGGCGGTGACATGGACTTCTGAGCCGACTCCTCCCGTCGCTCACCGGCTTCCGTCCGGTGAGCCGGGAACGGCTCAAGTCTTCCGAGGGCGGCACCCCATCACGGGGTGCCGCCCTCGGGCGTTCGCGCGTTCAGCTCCGCGAGCGCCGCCTTGCCGAAGCCGAAGAGGTACGTCGCCACGAACCCCGCCACATATCCCACCAGCAGCCCCAGCGCGTAGACCGCCGCCGTCCGGCCGAGGCCGTGGTTGCCCTTCAGCAGGGGGAAGAGGGCCCAGCCCGACGGGCCGATGGCCGTGGTGCCGACCTTGGTGCCCAGCTGGTTGAGCAGGCCCACGAAGCCGCCGCCGAACGCGCCGCCCACGCACGCCGTGACGAACGGCCGCCCCAGCGGCAGCGAGACGCCGTAGATCAGCGGCTCGCCGATGCCCAGGAAGCCGGCCGGGAGCGCGGAGCGGATCGTGCCGCGCACCGAGAGGTTGCGCCGGAGCCGGACGTAGACCGCGAGGGCCGCCCCCACCTGGCCCGCGCCCGCCATCGCCAGGATCGGCAGCAGGACGGTGTAGCCCTCCTGCTGGATCAGCGTCGTATGGACGGGGATCAGCGCCTGGTGCAGGCCCAGCATCACCAGCGGCAGGAACAGCCCGCCCAGCACGAAGCCCGCGCCCGCGCCGCCGTTGGCCAGCAGCCAGTCCGCCCACCGGCCGACGGCCGCGGCCGCCTTCCCGGCCGCGTACATCAGCCCGTACAGCGTGACCAGGCCCGTCGCCAGCGCCGTGAGCGTCGGGGTGACGAGGACGTCCAGGGTCTCCGGCACCCGTCCGCGGCACCACCTCTCGACGCACGTCGCCAGCAGGGCGGCGGCGAGCGCGCCGAGCACCCCGCCCTGGCCCGGCGCCAGCCGCTCCCCGAAGGCGCTGACCCGGCCGACGCCGCCGGACACCGTGATCGCCGCGACCGCGCCGCCCAGCACCGGGGTGCCGCCGAACTCCTTCGCCGTGTTGTAGCCGACGAACACCGCGATCAGTGACATGAAGCCCGAGGCGATCGCGGTCAGCGCGGGCGAGAGGCCGGGCAGCCAGTGGAGATTGGTGAGCAGCCCGCCGAGCCCGGCGACGATGCCGCAGCCGATCAGCGCCGGGATCAGCGGCACGAAGACGGCCGCGATCCGGCGCAGGAAGAGCTTGCCCGGGGTGGCGTTGCGCGCGGCGCGCCCGGCGCGGATCGCCGCGCCCCGCTCGGCCAGGGCCTCGGCGGTGACGGGCGCGGCCGCGCTCGGCTCGGCCGCGCTCAGCCGCGCCAGCTCGGGCGCCACCCGGGCGACGGCCCCCGGGCCCAGCACGACCTGGTACGCCCGCCCGTCCTCGACCACACCCAGCACGCCCGGCAGCGCCCGCAGCGCCTCGCCCCGGACCAGGGCGGGGTCGTGGAGCTCCAGCCGCAGGCGGGTCATGCAGTTCTCGACGGAGGCGATGTTCCCGGCGCCGCCCAGGAGCGGGAGCAGCGCGGCGGCCGTGGCGGCGTGGCTGTCGTCTGGGGCCATGGGCAAGTCCCTTGCTCCGGGGACGCTCGTAACGGAATTCTCTCCCGCGGGTCAGCCCCCGGCGACCGCACGCAGGGCCGTGCGCAGGTGCCCGGCCGACTCCTCCAGCAGGCGCGCGGCCGTGGGGCCGTCGACCCCGGCGAGCACGACGAGGATCGCGTTCTTCACCTCGCCGCCGGTCTCCGCCAGCGCCGCCTCCGTCTCCGCGTCGGAGGCTCCGGTCGCCAGGGCGACGATGTGCCGGGAGCGGGCGCGCAGTTTGTCGTTGGAGGCACGCACGTCGACCATCAGGTTCCCGTAGGTCTTGCCGAGCCGGATCATGGTGATGGTCGAGAGCATGTTGAGGACGAGCTTCTGCGCGGTGCCCGCCTTCAACCGGGTGGAGCCGGTGAGGAGTTCGGGCCCCACGACGACCTCGATCGCGTGCTCGGCGGCCGCGCCGAGCGGTGAGCCGGCGTTGCAGGACAGCCCGACGGTGAGCGCGCCCGCCGCGCGGGCGTGCGTGACGGCGCCGAGGGCGTACGGGGTGCGGCCGGACGCCGAGACGCCCACGACCGTGTCGGCCGGGCCGATGCAGATCGCCCGCAGGTCCCCGGCGGCCAGCTCCCGGCTGTCCTCGGCCCCTTCCACCGCCGTGACCAGCGCGGGCGCGCCGCCCGCGATGAGGCCGACGACCTGCGCGGGGTCGGTGTTGAAGGTCGGCGGGCACTCGCTGGCGTCCAGCACGCCGAGCCGGCCGGCCGTGCCCGCGCCCGCGTAGACGAGCCGCCCGCCACCGGCCATCCGGGCCGCGATCGCGTCGATGGCCTCGGCTATGCCGGGGAGCCGCGCGGCGACGGCGGCGGCGACGGTGGCGTCCTCACCGTTCATGATCTTCGCGATGTCGAGCGTGGGCAGCCGGTCGATGTCCGCGAGTTCGGGGCGGAACGCCTCGGTGGTGAGGGCGGCGAGCTCGGCGCGGAGCTCCGCGTGCGCGGGCGAGTCCATGGGGGCGGCGCCTTTCCGTGGCGGGCTGGTGGTCTCGGACGGCCCCGGCGGTTCTCAGCGGCGGGGGTCGTGCCGGTGGGCGAGCGCTTCGTAGGAGGCGGACAGGGCGGGCGCCGCCCGCTCGTACGTCCGCTGGGCGACGCCGATGAACAGGCAGTCCACCACGAGCAGTTGGCTGGTGCGGCTCGACATGGCGGCCGGGCGCAGCTCGCTCTCGCGGGCGGTGGAGGTGGTGAGGACGTGGTCGGCGTACTGCGCGATCTCCCCGTCCGGGCGGCCGGTGATCGCGATCGTCGTCGCGCCGTGCTCGAAGGCGACCCGCAGCGGCTCGATGACGTCGGTGGTCCGGCCCGAATGGGTGATGGCGATGGCGACGTCACCGGCCCGCAGCTGCACGGCGTTGGTGACGGCCAGGTGGGGGTCGGCGGGGGCGTGCGCGATCATGCCGATGCGCAGCAGCTTCTGCACCAGGTCCTGGCCGACGAGATGGGACGCGCCGATGCCGTAGACGTCGGTGCGCCGGGCGGTGGCCAGCGCGCCGACCGCCGACTCCAGCTGCGCGGGGTCCAGCGCGGCGGCGGTGTCGGCCAGGCACTGCGCCTCCTCGTGGGCGAGCTTGGCGACCACGTCGGCCAGCGGGTCGTCCACCGCGATGTCGGCCGTGACGGCCGGGGCGCGGCCCGCCGCCTGCTCGGCCGCGAGCGCGGCGAGCGCCAGGCGCAGGTCGCGGTAGCCGGGATACCCCAGGATGCGCGCGGTGCGGACGACGGTGGCCTCGCTGGTGCCGGTGCGCTCCGCGAGACCGGTGACCGTGAGTGCGGCCGAGCCCGCCGGGTCACCCGCCACGGCCTCGGCGACGCGCTGCATGGAGCGGGTCATCGAGGGCGCCAGCGTGCGGACCTTGGCGGCCAGCGCGCCGGGGGCCGGGGGTGTGGCGGCGGGTGCCGGGACGGCCATGAAAGTTTCTTTCAGTTTGCTGCTCACCCCATGAAAGGTATTTTCGGACCGGTGAACCGTCAACCCTTCCCATCCCGGACAATGGACCATATGGAGCTCGAACAGGCACTGCACACGGCGCGCGCCCTCGTCCTCGCCGACCTCATGGCCGGTGACGTGGCGGAGGCCGATGTCGTCTCCCTCGTCGAGGACGCGGTGGTCCACCGCCGGTGGTGGGTCGAGCAGTGGCCGGAGGGCGTGGCGTTCGTCGTGGGGCTGATCGCCCAGGACGTCCAGGACGCCCTGCTGGAGCGGCACGGCCGGTGGCCCCTGTGCCCGGTCTGCACGGACTCCGGCGACCCGCACGCCCTGGAGGTCGAGCCCGAGCTCGGCCCCGACCCGCACTGGGCCTGCGCCAAGCAGGCGGTGCTGGTGGCGCGCGTGGGGTCGCTGGGGGCGGCACCGCGGTGACCCTCTATATCGACCCGCCGACCTGGCCCGGTCACGGACGCATGTGGTCCCACCTGGTCAGCGACGTGTCGTTCGCCGAGCTGCACGAGTTCGCGGCGCGGCTCGGCGCCCCCTCGCGGGCGTTCGACCGGGACCACTACGACATCCCCTCGACGTCGTACGGCGAGGCCGTGCGGATGGGCGCGCGGGAGGTGGGCAGCAAGGAGCTCGTGCGGCTGCTGGTGGTGGCCGGGCTGCGCAGGCCCAAGCACGAACGGCCCGCCGGCGGGCTGCTGTAGCGCCCTCAGGCCGTCAGCAGCTCCAGCTCCGTCGCGAGGTTGCGGCGGGCCGTCGGCTCCCAGCGTTCGTGGCCCAGCGGCGTGCGGAACAGGCACGGCAGCCCCAGCAGATGCCGCAGCACCGCCGCCCGGCCCTCGCGGAACGCCGCGTCGGGCACGAAGCCGTACTCCTCGCGGACCGCCGCCGCGTACGCCGCGTACTCCTGCGGGGCCCCCGCCAGCACCGCCAGGTCCGCGTCGCACAGCACCTCGCCGTTGCGGTCGCCCTCCGCCGGGTCGTGCGTCACCGTCAGCCGGACGAGCCGGGCGGTCTCCGCGGTCCGGTCCGCGCCGAGGCCCAGCTCCGGCAGGGCGCGCTCCGCGAGGTGCGCGCTGCGCTCCTCGTTCTCCGAGCGGTCCGGGCGGTAGACCGCGTCGTGGAACCACGCCGCGAAGCGCACCGTGTCGACGTCCTCCGCGTACGCCGCCAGCTCGTCCACGCGGTCGAGGACCGCCGTCAGGTGGTCGACCGTGTGGTACCGGCGCTGCGGCTCCGACCAGCGGCGCAGCAGGTCCTCCGCGTACGGCGCCGGGTCCGGGGCGGTGGCCCCGCCGCGGGCCCGTACGACGGTGTCCCGCCAGCGGGCGCGCAGGGCGGGGCCGGAGGGGTGCTGGGGCGTGTCTGCCGCCGTGTCTGCCATAGGCCAATTGTGGAGCACCGCTTTTGACGCCGGGCGCCGGTGTGGCACTCTGTGCTACATGTCTAGACCAATTCTCGAGGTCATCGCGCTCACCCCCGAGGACGCGGTGGCGGCCCAGGCCGGAGGGGCGGACCGCCTCGAACTGGTCACCGACATGGCCGCGGACGGGCTCACCCCCTCCGTCGCGACCTTCGCCGCCGTCCGCGCGGCCGTCTCCCTCCCCGTACGCGTCATGCTCCGCGCCACCGACGGCTTCTCCGCCGGGACCGCGTCCGAGCTCGCCGCCCTGTGCGATGCCGCTCGGGCGCTGGCCGCCGAGGGCGCCGACGAGTTCGTCCTCGGCTTCCTCACCGACGACGGCCGGGCCGACCTCACCGCCGTCGCCGCCCTCGCCGAGGCGGTCGGGCCCCGGGCCCGGTGGACCTTCCACCGCGCCATCGACCGCGCCGCCGACCGGGACGCCCTGCGCAAGCAGCTCGCCGACTTCCCCGGCCTCGACACCTACCTCACCGCCGGCTCCGCCTCCGGCGTCGACGACGGCATCCCCACGCTGCTCGCCGAGGCGGCGCGGGGGGACGAGCCGGGCTACGAGCCGCGCATTCTGGTGGGGGGCGGGCTTCAGCTGAAGCATGTGCCTGTGCTTCTCGACGCGGGGCTGAGTGGGTTCCATATCGGTGGCGCGGCTCGGCCTGGGGGGTGGGCTGCTCCGGTCTCCGCTTCGGCGGTTTCGGTTTGGCGGGAGGCGCTTGGGGGTTGAGCGGGTTTCTTCTGCGGGTGTGTTGTGGTTGCGGTTCGGGTGGCCTCAAGCGCCGGCCGGGCTTTGGTTGTGGTGGGCGCCGGGGGTGGGTCTTCCGGGCTGGGGACCTGGAACGCGGTGCGGTGCGGGTCATGCGCATGGAGTGCCGTGCCGACGCACCGCGTTCCAGCGCAAA
>NZ_JBVHLW010000071.1:0-15292 GCF_055558795.1 Streptomyces sp. NPDC025618
GGGTGGGGTGCCCGCTGCGCCTTCTTGGCTCCCCCCCTCCCTCTCCCCCCCCCCCCCCGGGGGGGGGGGGGGGGGGTGCCCCCCCCCCCCCCCCCCCCCCCCCGTCCGTCAGCTCAAGCGCTACGCGCCAACCGCGCTACGCGCCCGTCGCGCTGCCCGCGACCCAGGCGTTCCAGTCCATGTTCCAGCCGTTGAGGCCGTTGTCCGGGGCGATGGTCTTGTCGTTGGAGCCCTTGACCTCGACCACGTCGCCGATCTGCGAGTTGTTGAAGAACCAGGCACCCGACGTGGACGGGTCGTCCGCGCCCTGCTTGTCCTCCAGGCCCACGCAGCCGTGGCTGGTGTTGGCGACGCCGAAGATGCCGCTGCCCCAGTAGTTGCCGTGGATGAACGTGCCCGACGTGGACAGGCGCATCGCGTGCGGCACGTCCTTGATGTCGTACTCGCCCTTGCCGTCGGACTTGCTGAAGCCGACGGTGGAGCCGTCCATCCGGGTCTCCTTGAACTTCTCGGAGATCACCATCTTGCCGTTGTACGTGGGGTTCTCGGGGCTGCCGGCCGAGATCGGGATCGTCTTGAGGGTCTTGCCGTCCCGGACGACCGTCATCTGGTGGGTCTTCGCGTCGACCGTGGAGACCTGCGAGTGGCCGATCTTGAAGGAGACCGTCTTCTTCTGCACGCCCTTGATGCCCGGGGCACCCTCGACACCGTCGAGGTCGAGCTTCAGGGTGACGTCGGAGTTGGCCTTCCAGTAGTCCTGCGGGCGGAAGTCGATGCGCTGGTCACCGAACCAGTGACCGACGACCTTCTGGCCGCTGCTGGAGTTGACCGTGATGCCGGACTGGACGGCCTTGCGGTCCTTGATCGGCTTGTCGAAGTTGATCGACACCGGCATGCCGACACCGACGGTGGAACCGTCCTCCGGCGTGAAGGAGCCGATGAAGCTGTTGGTGGGCGAGACGGTGGCGAAGGAGGAGTTCTCCGTGGCCTTGCGGCCGTCGGAGTCCTTGGCCTCGACGACCACCTTGTACTTGGTGGACCGCTCGAGCTGCTTGGCGGGCTGCCACGACTTCTTGTCCGGCGATATCGTGCCCTCGACCGGGGTGCCCTTGTCGTCCGTCATCTTGACGCTGGTCAGCTCGCCGTCACTGACGGTGACCTTGGCGGCCTCGGCGGTGATCCCGGCGTTGGTCGAGCCGTCCTTCTGCGCGATCTTGATCTGCGCCTTGGAGGCTTCCTTGGCGGCGGCGGCGTCGACCTTGTTCTGCGCCTTGCCGTTGTTGCCGCCGGAGCCGTTCTTGCCGTCGTCATCGCCGCCGCCACAGGCGGCGAGAGTCAGCACACCACCGAGCACAGCGGCCGCGGCCACCAGGGCCTTGCGACGCTTGCCGTCCGTCATCACACGCTTCTCCATTGCTCCTGGACCCCGAATCCCCGAGCCGAATCGTGGGGCAACACGCATACCGGCTATTGCTTGAGATACGTCTTTACCGATTCGCCCGTTCCACCCCTCGGGGAAGTGTGGGGAAGACCACGCCAGTAAAGCGCCTCGGAGGGCCGACATGGTAGCCGGGGTCTTGGTATGACCGTGATGTCCATGATGCAGGCGAGGCGGCGACCGGGACCAGGGTCGAGGGCCCCTTGACATTCGACCGCGGCGTCCGGCCCGTCTCACGCGTCCCGGCTTCCCCCGGGCCCGTTCGTATCACTAACATCGGGTCAGTTGAGGCGGTGCGGCGCTGCCGCTCCCTCAACCTCCGGCACTTCAAGGGGGATTCGTTCCGTGACCGCACGCCGCCCGCTGCTGACCGCCGTCGCCGCCGGTTCGCTCCTGTGCGCGGTGTGGTTCATGCCGAGCGCGCACGCGACGCCGGAGCGGACCGCGCCCGCGCAGCGGAGCGCCGAGCCGGCCGCCGCCCCCGCCGAGCAGCAGCTCTCCCTGGCCGACACGGGCAGCGTGGACACCACGCCGTACGTCTTCGGGGGCGTGGCCTTCGTGGCGGCGGGTGGCGCGCTGGTCACCGCCGCTGTGCGCAGGTCGCGCACAGCGGCTCGCTGACCTCGCTCAGGCCAGCCGCCCGGTCACGGGCTCGACGGTCTCCACCAGCTTGCCGGTGCGCACGAACGCCTCGGCCGCGGCCAGGTCAGGGGCGAGGAAACGATCCCCTCCGGGGCCCTCGACACCGGCCTCGCGGACGGCCTTCAGCACCGCCTGGCTCGCAGGGGCGGGCGACAGGCCCGTACGCAGCTCGATCGCGCGCGCGGCGGCGACCAGCTCGACCGCGACGACGCGGGTGAGGGCGTCAACAGCCGTACGCAGCTTGCGCGCCGCGGACCACCCCATCGATACATGGTCCTCCTGCATCGCGGACGACGGGATCGAGTCCACGGAGGCGGGCACGGCGAGCCGCTTCATCTCGCTCACCAGGGCGGCCTGGGTGTACTGCGCGATCATCAGACCGGAGTCGACCCCCGGGTCCCCGGCCAGGAAGGGCGGCAGGCCGTGCGAGCGGTTCTTGTCCAGCAGCCGGTCCGTGCGGCGCTCGGCGATCGACGCGAGGTCGGCGGCGGCGATGGCGAGGAAGTCCAGGACGTACGCGACCGGGGCGCCGTGGAAGTTGCCGTTGGACTCGACCCGGCCGTCGGGCAGGACGACGGGGTTGTCGACGGCGGCGGCGAGTTCGCGGTCGGCGACGAGCCGGGCGTGGGCGAGGGTGTCCCGGCCGGCGCCCGCGACCTGCGGGGCGCAGCGGATGGAGTAGGCGTCCTGGACGCGCGGCGCGTCGTCCTGGTGGTGCCCGGTCAGGCCCGAACCGGCCAGCACGCGCAGCATGTTGTCCGCGCTCGCGCCCTGACCCGGGTGCGGGCGGATGGTGTGCAGCTCGGGCGCGAGGACCTTCTCCGAGCCCAGCAGGGCCTCCAGCGACAGGGCGGCGGTGACGTCGGCCGACGTGATCAGCCGGGCGAGGTCGGCGCAGGCCACGACGAGCATGCCCAGCATGCCGTCGGTGCCGTTGAGGAGCGCGAGCCCCTCCTTCTCCCGCAGCTCGACGGGCGCGATGCCGTGCTCGGCGAGCAGCTCGCCGGCCGGGCGCAGCGCGCCGTCCGGGCCCTCGGCCTGGCCCTCTCCCATGAGGGTGAGCGCGCAGTGGGAGAGCGGCGCGAGGTCGCCGGAGCAGCCGAGGGAGCCGTATTCGTGCACCACCGGCGTGATACCGGCGTTGAGGATCGCGGCCATCGTCTCGACGACGAGGGGCCTCACGCCCGTACGGCCGGAGGCGAGGGTCTTCAGCCGCAGGAACATCAGCGCGCGGACGACCTCGCGCTCCACGCGCGGGCCCATGCCGGCGGCGTGCGAGCGCACGATGTTGCGCTGGAGCTGGGCGCGCAGGTCGGGGCTGATGTGGCGGACGGCGAGGGCACCGAAGCCGGTGGAGACGCCGTAGACGGGGTCGGGCTTGGCGGCGAGGTCGTCGATGACCTGCCGGGAGGCGGCGACAGCGGCCAGCGCCTCCTCGGACACGACGACGCGCGCGCCGCCACGCGCCACGGCGATCACGTCTTCCGCGGTCGTCCCGGCCGTCCCCACCACCACAGTGTGCATATCCATATTCAGGCACCCTAGAGACTGAATCGCCACCTGTCACTAGGCGTCTCGCGGACGGCCGCGCGGGGCGGTGCGCTACCGCCGTCCACGGAAGCGGCGCCGCTCGGCGGGAGCGGCCGCGGGCGGGTGGTCCGCGAGTTCCAGCACGGGGTCCGCGGGCCCGTCGCGGCCCGCGACCACCGGCTTCGCGGCGAGCGCCGCCTTCGCGCGGTACTGCGCCGCGTCCGCGAGCCGGAACAGCCGCCGGGCCGTACGCACCGGCCCGATCGGGTCCCCCGTGGAGGCGACCCCGCACGCGACGCCCTCGCCGAGCTCCAAACCGGCCGCCCGGCGGCACAGTTCGTCGGCGACGCGCACCACCTCGTCCGCCGACGGGCCGACCGTCAGCAGGCAGAACTCGTCACCGCCCAGCCGCGCCGCCAGCGTGCCCGGCAGCATCGCCCCGCACAGGGACAGCACCGAGCCGAACCGTTCCAGCAACCGGTCCCCCACCGCGTGGCCCAGGGTGTCGTTGACCCGCTTCAGGCCGTTGAGGTCGCACACGACGAGGCTGACGACGACGTCCTCCGCGAGGTGCCGCTCCACGGCCTCGTCGAGGCGGGCGTCGACCGCGCGGCGGTTGCCCAGGCCGGTCAGCGGGTCGGTGAAGGCGAGGCGGCGGACCTCCTCCAGCCGCTCGGTCTGGGCGATCCCGGCCGCCGCCACGGCGGCGAGCACGGTCGCGAAGTCCGCGTCCGTACGGTCGAAGGCGGGCGCGCCCGGTGGTCGCGCCACGTACAGCTCGCCCCAGGCCCGGCCGTGCAGCACGATCGGGGCGACCACACAGCAGCCGCGCCCGCGCCGGCGCAGCGCGGCCACCCGCTGCCAGCCGGCGCCTTCCGCGTTTTCCGGGCTTTCCGCCTTCTCCGGGGTTTCCGTATTTTCCGGGGTTTCCGCGTATTCCACCCACGCGCGGGGCCCGGGGCCGCCTCCGGCCCACTCCTCGTGCAGGAACTCGGCGATCTCGGGAAAGTCGTGCACCGGATAGGACTCGTCCTCCGGGCAGCGCTCCTCGCCCTCCGCCAGCTCGCCCGCGTTCACCAGCACGCGCAGCCGGCCGTGCCCGCGCTCCCACGCCGAGATGGCCGCGAAACTGCCGCCCAGCGCGAGCCGGGACCGCTCCGCGGCGGCACCGACGGAATCCAGGGGTGACTGGGCCGCCGCCATCGCCTGCGCGAGCTCCACGACGGCGCGCAGCCGGATGTCGCACTCCCCGCTTTCTGCCACCTCGAATGCCTCACATTCTTTCGCTGCGCGCGGCTTTCTGCACCCAGCGTATGAATGTTGTGCGGTTTCTGCTTCGCGGCGGGTCGAGGGGGCGACGGGGGTGGCGACCGGGGGCTTTTTCCCCAGCCCCGCCCCTTCCCGGCTGCATCTGATGTGCGGCTCCGCCGCGTGGGGGGCTGCGCCCCGGACCCCCCAGCAACACGCTTCGCGCGTTGTCCTCAAACGCCGGACGGGCTGAATATTCAGCCCGTCCGGCGTTTGAGGACGCGGCCGCAGGCCGCTCCCGCCGCAGGCGGCAACGAAACCCGCAGCCGGGGGGCCTGGGGCACGCGCCCCAGTTTCGGGAAGGGGCGGGTAGGGGAACAAAGCGCCGCAGGCACCCTGCCCGCACCCTCAAAAAATCACACTCCGGGCCACTCCGGCACCCTCTTCTCGTTGAACGCCGCCACCCCCTCCACCCGGTCCCCCGAGAAAGCGACCGCGCGCCACGCCGCGTCCTCCACCTCGAGGCCCGTCCGCAGGTCCAGGCCGTGCCCAAGACGCAGCGCCTTCTTCGCCGCGCGCAGCCCCACCGGGGAGTTGGCCGCCATGCGCCCGGCCAGGGCGAGCGCCTCGGCGCGGTCCTCGCCCTCCGGGACGAGCTGGTCGACCAGGCCGAGCTCGCGCGCCTCCTCCGCCGCCACCCGCCGTGCCGTGAAGATCAGTTCGGCCGCCCGCGCGGCGCCGACGCGGCGGGGCAGCAGCTGGGTGCCGCCGCCGCCCGGGATCACCCCGACCGACACCTCGGGCAGGCCCACCACGGCCGTGGTGTCGGCGACGATCACGTCGCAGGAGAGGGCCAGTTCATAGCCGCCGCCGAGGGCGAAGCCGTGCACCGCCGCGACGGTCGGCACGGGCAGTTCCAGCACGCCGGTGTACGCGGCGCGGGCGTGCGGGCGCTGCCGCGCGAGGTCGGCCTCGGTGAAGGAGTTGCGCTCCTTGAGGTCCGCGCCGACGCAGAACGCCCGCTCGTGCGTGGAGGTGAGCACGACGACCCGCGCGGAGGCGTCGGCGGCGAGGGCCGCGGTGGCCTCCGCGATGCGGGCGCCCATCTCGGTGGAGACGGCGTTCATGGCCTTGGGACGGTCGAGCACGAGCTCGGCGACATGCCCGTGCCGCCGGATCCGGATCCATTCGCCGAAGCGCTGCTCACTCATGCGGACCTCCTGTTAACGACCGTGAACCTGTCGCAAGGATCTTCGCCCGCCGGGGAGATGTCCAGAGCGGCGGCGGGCCGTCAGTCGCCGCCCCTGCGGGTGAGCAGCCATGGCTCCACCACGCCCAGACCGCGCACCGGCCGCTGCCACATCGGCTGGAGGGCGAAGCGGTAGAGCTCGTCCGCCTCCGGCCCCACCTCCGCCTCGGACTTCGGGGCGTCGCCGCTGCGGGCCAGTTCCTCGGCGAACGCGGCGTCGACCAGGACGGCGTCCTTCGGCGCTATCGACGTCAGCCGGGAGGCGAGGTTCACGGTCGTGCCGAAGACGTCGCCCATGCGGGTCGTGACCGTGCCGAAGGCGATGCCGACGCGGAGTTCGGGCATCGTCTCGTCGTGGGTCATGGTCTCGATCAGCCGCAGGCCGATCTCGGCGGCGGTGCCCGCGTCGTCGGCCGCGTAGAGCACCTCGTCGCCCAGGGTCTTGATGAGCCGGCCGCCGTGCGCGGCCACCAGGTCGGCGGCGGTCGTCTCGAACGCCTCGACCAGCTCGCCCAGCTCCTCCTCCTCCAGACGGCGCGTCAGGCGGGTGAAGCCCACGAGGTCGGCGAAGCCCACGGCGAGGCGCCGGTCGACCATCTCGGCGTCGTCCTGGGCCTGGACGACGCGGCCGGTGGCGGCGGCGAGCTGCCGCCGCCAGACGTAGATGAGGAATTCCTCGAGCTCCGGCAGCAGCAGCTCGACCAGCGGATAGGTGATCTCCGTCCGCGTCATGCCCGGTTCCTGAGGCTCGGTCAGGCCCTCCAGGAAGGAGTCGATCTGCCAGTCGGCGAGCCGGGCCGTGGTCTGCCCGGTGGAGCGGGCGACCTGCACGGCCATCGGCTCGCTGAGCAGCCCGGCCTCGACCAGGCCCGCGAGGCGGCGCAGCGCGAGGACGTCGGCCTCGGTGAGCGCGCGGGCCTGGCCGATGTCGGCGAAGCCCATGGCGCGCCAGAAGCGGGCGGCGAGGTCCATGGAGACGCCGGCCGCGCGGGCGGCCTGGAAGGGGGTGTAGCGGCGTTCGGCGCCGAGGATGAGCGCCTCCAGGCGCAGGGCGATGGGGTCGCCGCCCTCGTCGCCGTACTCCTCGACCCCCTTGGCGGCGGCGCGGCCGGCGCTCTCCGCGCCACCGCTCGCACCGGACCCGCCGGTGTCGCGCTCGGCTCTCCCGGTGCTCCCCCGCTCGGCGCCGTCGTCACCCGTGGCCTCGGCGGCACGGGGGCTTCCCCCACCGTCGGCGGTCACCGCCCGCCCCCTGTCAGTTCCGTGCGCACTGCCCTGCCGATCACTGCTCGCTTAGGTTCCGGGCACAACGATACGACAGGTGTGCCGTAGCTCACTCTTCCGACGGCGCGGGCCGCAGGTGGACGATGTCGCCCGCGTCCACCGGCCGCCGCACCCCGTCGCCCGTGGCCAGCACCAGCCGGCCGTCCCCGTCCACGGCCACAGCCTCCCCGACGAGCTCGCGGTCACCGGGCAGTTCGGCCCGTACGGTGCGGCCGAGCGTGGCGCAGCCCGCCGCGTACGCCTCCTGGAGACGGCACGCGCCGGGGTCGCCTCCGGCGCGCCGCCACTCGCCGTACCACTCCTCCAGGGAGCGGAGCACGGCCCGCAGCAGCGGGTCGCGGTCCACGGACCGCGCTCCGGCCAGGGCGAGGGAACCGGCCGTGGGCACGGGCAGTTCCGTCGCGCGCAGGGTCACGTTCAGGCCGATGCCCACGACAACGCTGTCACCGGCGCGCTCGGCGAGGATGCCGCCGGCCTTGCGCTCGGCGCCGTCGACCGTCACCAGCAGGTCGTTGGGCCACTTCAGGGCCGTGTCGACCCCGGCGGAGCGGGCCACCGCGGCGGCCGTCGCCACGCCGGCGAGCAGCGGCAGCCAGCCCCAGCGCGCCACGGGCACGTCCGGCCCCGGGGTGAGGAGGACGGAGAAGAACAGGCCGGAGCGCGGCGGCGCCGACCAGGTCCGGTCCAGCCGCCCGCGCGCGGCGGACTGCTCCTCCGCGACGAGCACCGCGCCTTCCTCCGCCGCGCCGGAGGTGGCGGCCGCGACCAGGTCGGAGTTGGTGGACCCGGTGCGGGGCACCACGTCCAGCGAGGTCCACAGCCCGTCGGGCCGCAGCAGTCCGCGCCGGAGCGCGGGGGTGTTGAGGGGCGGCCGGTCCAGGTCGGACCAGCGGTTGCCGGAGTCGTCGGAGGGCGTCATGAGGGCAACCTTAGGAGGCGTGCGACGGGGTACGGGTGTGGCCAACGACGCAGTGCCGTAGCGCATGCACGCGGATACGCTACGAACCGGTAGCCCAGTCAGCCCCCTCAGGACGAGCAGGAGCCGCATCCCGATGTCCGAGCCAGACACCACCCGTGGATCCGATATCGACATCCACACCACCGCGGGCAAGCTCGCGGACCTCCAGCGCCGGATCGAGGAGGCGACGCACGCGGGCTCCGCTCGGGCGGTGGAGAAGCAGCACGCCAAGGGCAAGCTGACCGCCCGCGAGCGCATCGAACTGCTGCTGGATGAAGGTTCCTTCGTCGAACTGGACGAGTTCGCCCGGCACCGCTCGACCAATTTCGGCATCGAGAAGAACCGGCCGTACGGCGACGGCGTCGTCACCGGCTACGGCACGGTCGACGGCCGGACGATCTGCGTCTACTCCCAGGACTTCACGATCTTCGGCGGTTCGCTGGGCGAGGTCTACGGCGAGAAGATCGTCAAGGTCATGGACTTCGCGCTGAAGAACGGCTGCCCGGTCGTCGGCATCAACGACGGCGGCGGCGCCCGGATCCAGGAGGGCGTGGTCGCCCTCGGCCTGTTCGCCGAGATCTTCCGCCGCAATGTGCACGCCTCCGGGGTGGTCCCGCAGATCTCCCTGATCGTCGGCCCCTGCGCGGGCGGCGCGGTCTACTCCCCCGCGATCACCGACTTCACGGTGATGGTCGATCAGACCTCGCACATGTTCATCACCGGCCCGGACGTCATCAAGACGGTCACCGGTGAGGACGTCGGCTTCGAGGAGCTGGGCGGCGCCCGCACGCACAACACCACCTCGGGCGTGGCCCACCACATGGCGGGTGACGAGAAGGACGCCATCGAGTACATCAAGGCGCTGCTGTCCTACCTCCCGTCCAACAACCTCTCCGAGCCGCCCGCCTTCCCCGAGGAGGCGGACCTGGGCGTCTCGGACGCCGACCGCGAGCTCGACACCCTGATCCCGGACTCGGCCAACCAGCCGTACGACATGCGCACCGGGATCGAACACGTCCTGGACGACGGCGAGTTCCTGGAGACCCAGGCGCTGTTCGCCCCGAACATGATCACGGGCTTCGGCCGGGTCGAGGGCCACCCGGTGGGCGTCGTCGCCAACCAGCCGCTGCAGTTCGCCGGCTGCCTGGACATCAACGCCAGCGAGAAGGCGGCCCGGTTCGTCCGGACCTGCGACGCGTTCAACATCCCGGTGCTCACCTTCGTGGACGTGCCCGGCTTCCTCCCGGGCACCGACCAGGAGTACAACGGCATCATCCGGCGCGGCGCCAAGCTGATCTACGCCTACGCCGAGGCCACGGTCCCGCTGATCACGGTGATCACCCGCAAGGCGTTCGGCGGCGCGTACGACGTCATGGGCTCCAAGCACCTCGGCGCCGACCTCAACCTCGCCTGGCCGACCGCCCAGATCGCCGTCATGGGCGCCCAGGGCGCGGTCAACATCCTGCACCGCCGGACGCTCGCGGCCGCGGAGACCCCCCAGGAGCAGGAGGAGCTGCGCGCCAAGCTCATCGCCGACTACGAGGACACCCTGCTCAACCCCTACACGGCCGCCGAGCGCGGCTACGTCGACGCGGTGATCATGCCGCACGAGACGCGCGCCCACATCGTGCGCGGGCTGCGGGCGCTGCGGGACAAGCGCGAGGCGCTGCCGCCGAAGAAGCACGGCAACATCCCGCTGTAACAGGCCGTCGAGGAGCTGACCATGATCAAGGTCGTACGGGGCAACCCGACCCCCGAGGAGCTGGCCGCCGCCCTGGCGGTGGTCCAGGCCCGCGCGGCGGCACGGGCGACCGCCGCGCCGGAGGGCACCGCCCGCCCCGAGTGGGCCGACCCGGCCCGCCGGGTCACCGCCCGGCACACGCCGCGCCCGGGCCCGCGGGCCTGGCGGACGTCGTACTGGCCGGCCTGACCGCCCGCGCGCCGGGCCCGCCACGGGGCCCGGCCGACGGCTTTTCCCGGAGTTGACCCGCGCACCGGCGTGACTGAGTACGCGTACTCAGGCGCCGGAGGCGCGGCGGCACGACCATGGACGCCATGCTGTGGTCGGATCCGCCCGAAGAGCCTCCCGAGGAGCTGCGCGAAGCCCAGGCGATGCTCCGCCGGGCGGGCTTCGTGCTGGCCGTCGGAGTGGTGACGCTGTTCGTCCTGCTGGGGCTGCGCCCCTGACGACATGGGCGACACGCCCGGCTTCGGCACTCCTGCAACCGGAAACACCGCATTCACGTCATCACCAGTGAAATGCCGCGATTCCGGGAGTGCGCCACACCATGAACAAACCCGTGCGTCACATATCCGTCTTCGTCGGGGTGCTGGTGCTCGCCCTGCTGGTCCAGGCGACGCTGGTCCAGTTCGTACGCGGTGACGAGCTCTCCGACAACGAGCACAACCGGCGCACGAAGATCGCCACCTTCTCCCAGCCCCGCGGCGACATCATCGTCGGCGGCCAGGCCGTCACCGGCTCCGTGGAGAGCGACAGCAGCGACCTGAAGTACAAGCGCACCTACAAGGAAGGCGAGATGTACGCCCCCGTCACGGGCTACGCCTCGCAGATCTTCTCCAGCACCCAGCTGGAGAACCTCAACGACAAGCTGCTGAGCGGCCGGGACGACAGGCTCCTCTTCCAGCACACCACCGACATGCTCACCGGCAAGAAGCCGCGCGGCGGCGACGTGGTGACCACCATCGACCCCAAGGCGCAGAAGGCGGCCTACGAGGGCCTCGGCAAGTACAAGGGCGCCGTCGTCGCCCTGGACCCGCGCTCCGGCAAGGTCCTGGCCCTCGCGTCGACCCCTTCCTACGACCCCTCGGTCTTCGCCGGCGACCGCACGAAGGACTCGGACGCCTGGAAGAAGCTGGAGGCCGACAAGAACAAGCCGCTGCTCAACCGCGCGCTCAAGGACCGCTACCCGCCGGGCTCCACCTTCAAGATCCTCACCGCGGCCGCGGCGCTGGAGCACGGCGTCGTCTCGGACATCAACGCCAAGGGCGACGCCCCCACGCCGTACAAGCTCCCGAACACCACCACCTACGTCCGCAACGACGTGCAGACCCCGGACTGCGACAAGGGCTCCCTGAAGTCCGGCCTCCAGTGGTCGTGCAACAACGTCTTCCTCGATCTGGCGGACAAGCTCGGCGTCGACCGGATGCGCGAGACGGCGGAGAAGTTCGGCTTCAACGACCCCAAGGTCGACATCCCGGTGCGCGCGGTGGAGAGCGTCTACCCCAAGAAGCTCGACCGCCCGCAGACCGCGCTGACCGGCATGGGCCAGGGCAGCCTCGACAGCACCCCGCTCCAGATCGCCATGATGACCGCCGGGCTCGCCAACGACGGCAAGCTGATGAAGCCCTACATGGTCGAGGAGCTGCGCGGCCCCGACCTGAGCGTCCTGGAGAAGCACAAGCCCGAGGTGATGTCGCAGGCCGTCTCCGCCGGCACGGCGAAGAAGGTGCAGTCGATGATGGAGAACACCGCCGAGAACGGCACCGGCAAGAAGGCCCTGATCGACGGCGTGACGGTCGGTGCCAAGACCGGCACCGCCCAGCACGGTGTCAACAACGAGAAGCTGCCGTACGCCTGGTTCGTCTCCTACGCCAAGCAGGGCGACGGCTCGCCGGTCGCGGTCGCGGTCTTCATCGACCCCGAGGGCTCGGGCATCGACCGCGAGGAGATCTCCGGCGGCGGGCTCGCCGGCCCCATCGCCAAGAGCGTCATGCAGGCCGTCCTCCAGAAGTAGCGCCGCGGAGCCGCTTTACGATGGCGGGCATGACCGCTCAGCGCCGCCTCGTCCTGGCCTCCCAGTCCCCCGCCCGCCTCGGGCTGCTCCGCAACGCCGGGCTCGCGCCCGAGGTGATCGTCAGCGGGGTGGACGAGGACGCGCTCACCGCCCCGACCCCCGCCGAGCTCGCCCGGGTGCTCGCCGAGGCCAAGGCCGCCGCGGTCGCCGCGCGGGCGGAGGCCGCGGGCGCGCTGGTCGTCGGCTGCGACTCCGTGCTGGAGCTGGACGGCCAGGCGCTCGGCAAGCCGGCGGACGCCGAGGACGCCACGGCCCGCTGGAAGTCGATGCGCGGCCGCTCGGGAGTGCTGCGGACCGGCCACTGCGTGACCGACACGGCCACCGGCCGGAGCGTCTCGGCCACGGCCTCCACGACCGTGCGGTTCGGCGAGCCGACCGACGCCGAGATCGCCGCGTACGTGGCTTCCGGCGAACCCCTGCACGTCGCGGGCGCCTTCACCCTGGACGGCCGGTCCGCGCCCTTCGTCGAGGGCATCGACGGCGACCACGGCAACGTCATCGGCCTGTCGCTCCCGCTGCTGCGCAAGCTCCTGGCCGAGCTGGGGATCCCGATCACCGACCTGTGGGCCTGACCCGGCGCACACCGGACCCCGCACATGCCGGACGCCGGTACGGACCGGGTCGCGGTCCGTACCGGCGTCCGGGGCTCGCCGCTGGACCGGTTAGATCGGGGCGAGACCGGTGACCGGCGCCAGCAGCCCCAGCGCCGGGTCCAGCGCCTTGGTCACCTGGGTGATCTGACCGAGCTGGTTCAGCTTCTCCAGCTGCTTCGTACCGTCCGGGGAGATGCTGGTCGGCGGCTTGTCCGGAACCGGCCCTACGTTCGGTGGAGCGACGGTCTCCCCCGCGTTCGAGGTGGGCGTATGCGGCATGGGCGCGGCCGAGGCGACGGTGGCGGTCATGGTGAGGGCTGCGCCGGTGAGAACGGCGGCGGCTGCAATGCGCTTGATCATGCCCCACCAACGAGGTCGGTGCGTGGGGGTCACCATTCCTTGCGCCACTCGGGGGGCCGCCCCCTCCAGGAGGCGGCAGCGGCCGTACGGAGCCGGGCCGCCCGAAGTCGGCGGGGCCGCCGCGCCGTTGACCGGGCGGCGGACGGGCCCTCGGTTTTCCCTTCGGCGCCCCGGCGCATATTCGAAGGTAGCCGACCCCAAGGAGCGCGAGCCATGCCGAGGATCCTCATCACCACCGGCGACGCAGCCGAGGACCTGGAGGTCATGTACCCCTACCAGCGCCTGCTGGAGGAGGGCTACGACGTCGACATCGCCGCACCCACCGTGAAGAACCTCCAGTTCGTGGTGCACGACTTCGTCTCCGACTTCGACACCTACACCGAGAAGCCCGGCCACTGCTGGCCCGCCGACATCGCCCTCGCTCAGGTGAACCCCGCCGACTACGCGGCCGTGGTGATCCCGGGCGGCCGGGCGCCCGAGTTCCTGCGCCTGAACACCGACTTCCAGCGGATCGTCACGGCCTTCTTCGCCGCCGACAAGCCCGTGGCGCACATCTGCCACGCCGTGGTCGCCCTCGCCCCACTGGGCGTGCTCCAGGGCCGCCGGACCGCCGCCTGGCCCGCCTGCGAGCCGGACGTGCGGCTGGCCGGGGGCACCTTCGTGGACGCCGAGGCGGTCGTGGACGGCAACATGGTCTCCGCCCGCGCGTGGAACGACCACCCGGCCTGGATGCGGGCGTTCGTCGACCTCCTGCGGGAGAAGGCGCCGCTCAAGGGCTGAGCCGGGCGCTCCCGGGCGCTGTGCCAAGCTGGAGGGTCCACGTCCGCATTCCGGTTCCATGCGCCGGCGCCCGAGGGAGCCCTCGCCGTCATGCCCCAGTCCGTCGACCGCGCCCTCGACCTCCTCGACGCCGTCGCGGGCTCCGCCGGACCCGTGACCGCCAAGGCGCTCGCGCGGCGGACGGGCTGCGGGCTGTCGACGGTGTACGAGCTGCTGGGCGCCCTCACGGCCCGGGGCCACGTCGTGCGGACCGCGGGCGGCTACACCCTCGGCTACCGCGTGCCGGCCCTGCACCGCGCCTTCCAGCGGCAGATGCGGATGGACGACGAGGTGCACGGGCTGCTGCTGTCGGCCCGGCGGACGGTGGGCGCGGACACCTACTTCAGCACCTACCGGGACGGGGGCATCGCCGTCCTGGCCGGAACCTCCGCTTCCGTTCCCGCCACGGGCGGCTTCAGCGTCGGACAGGACTCCGACGGGCACGCGACGGCCCACGGCAAGATGCTGCTCTCCGCCCTCCCGCGCGCCGCCCGGCTGCGCTATCTGGCCGGGACCGGCATGCGGGCCATCACCCCGCGCACCATCACCTCGCCCGAGCTGCTGGACCGGGAGCTGCGACGGGTGCGGCGCGAAGGGGTCGCCGTGGAGATCGAGGAGTGCGCGCCGGGAGTGGCCTGTGTGGCCGTGCCCGTGCCGTCCACCGACGGCGGTCCGATGACGGCCGTCTCCGCCGCGCTGCCGCTGGAGGACTTCCACCGGCACCGGCGGGAGCTGACCGAGACGCTGCGCCATGTGGCGGCGGAGGCGGGGAAGTTGGCTGCCCGTCAGTGCGCCGGAGATCCACCGGCGCACTGAGCGGACCGGAACGCTCCGCTCGGCCGGGTGGTTACCGGCAGGTAGACGCAGGATCGGCGCTACCCATGGGTACACCGGAGAAAAGGGAGGGGAACGCGGCCCCCGCGTCCACCGCGACAGTCCGGCGACCGCGCAAACTTTGCGCCACCCCTTCGTAGGGAGTCAACAAAGAATGCGCGCCGCCACTGAGGATCATTGATCGAGACCTTGCCCACACGGGCGGACCGCCATCGGGCGCGGAACCCGGCGTACGGTGGGAGAACTGGGATTTCCGGCCCACTCCCCAGCCGCCCTTCACACTCTGTGTGGGCAAGCTCACCTCGGGAGTCGGGTCGGCACAGAGTGTTGCCTGTACCTAAACTCACCTTGTTTCAAGGAGGGAGCCATCGTGCGCAAGGTGCTCATCGCCAACCGTGGCGAAATCGCTGTCCGCGTCGCTCGCGCGTGCCGGGACGCCGGGATCGGAAGTGTGGCGGTCTACGCCGATCCGGACCGGGACGCGGTGCACGTCCGTGTCGCCGACGAGGCGTACGCGCTGGG
>NZ_JBVHLW010000072.1:0-14273 GCF_055558795.1 Streptomyces sp. NPDC025618
ATCCAGCCCGTCCGGCGTTTGAGGACGCGCCCGCAGGGCGCTCCCGCCGCAGGCGGCGAACCGGCCCGCAGCCGGGGGTCTGGGGCACGCGCCCCCCACGCGGCGGAGCCGCACATCAGATGCAGCCGGGAAGGGGCGGGGCTGGGGAAAAAGCCCGCCGCAGGCGCACCGCCCCCCACCCGTAACCCCCCTTTTACGCAAGAGGGTTGCCATCCGCCCCACGCGCCAGCAAAGGTATGGCCCAAAACCTTTACCCCCCAGGGCCAGGAGCGCGGCACATGCCAGACCGCACCGAGACACCCCCCGCCCCACCCACCACCGCCCCCCACAGCACCTACCTGGAAAAGCGCACCCTGCGCAGAGGCACCGCAGGCCCCCTCCTCCTCACAGGACTGGGCGTCGCCTACGTCGTCTCCGGTGACTACTCCGGCTGGAACTTCGGCCTCGCCCACGGCGGCTTCGGCGGACTCGCCGTCGCCGCCGCCCTCATGGGCCTCATGTACACCTGCATGGTCTTCGCCCTGGCCGAGCTCGCCTCCGTCCTCCCCACCGCCGGCGGCGGCTACGGCTTCGCGCGCCGCGCGCTCGGTCCCTGGGGCGGCTTTCTCACCGGCACGGCGATCCTCATCGAATACGTCCTCGCACCGGCCGCGATCTCCGTCTTCATCGGCGACTACGTCGAATCGCTGCACCTCTTCGGGCTCACCTCCTCCTGGCCCGTCTATCTGGCCTGCTTCGTCGTCTTCATCGGCATCCACCTCTACGGCGTGGGCGAGGCGCTGAAGTTCAGCTTCGTCGTGACGGGGATAGCGGTCGCCGCGCTGCTGATCTTCGCGGTGGGGGCGTTCACGGACTTCGACGCGGGGCGGCTGCACGACATCCCCGTGGATCACGGCGCGTTCGGGTCCTCGTCCTGGCTGCCGTTCGGGGCGCTGGGGATCTGGGCGTCGTTCCCGTTCGGCATGTGGTTCTTCCTCGGCGTCGAGGGGGTACCGCTGGCCGCCGAGGAGACCAAGGACCCGGCGCGCTCGCTGCCGAAGGCGATGGCCACGTCCATGGGCATCCTGCTCCTCCTGGCCCTCGGCACGTTCCTCGCCGCGACCGGCGCGGGTGGCGCCGACGCCATGAAGGACGCGGGCAATCCGCTGGTCGCGGCCCTCCAGAGCGACGGACACGCCACCACGCTCGGCCGGATCGTCAACTACGCCGGGCTCGCGGGCCTGGTGGCCTCGTTCTTCTCCCTCATCTACGCGGGCTCCCGGCAGCTCTTCGCGCTCTCCCGGGCCGGCTACCTCCCCCGCCTCCTCTCCCTCACCAGCCGCCGCAAGGCCCCCTACCTCGGCCTGCTGGTCCCCGGCGCGCTCGGCTTCACGCTCGCGGCGGCGACCGGCGACGGGGCGCGCATGCTCAACGTCGCGGTGTTCGGCGCCACGATCTCGTACGCCCTGATGTCCCTCTCCCACGTCGTGCTGCGCCGCCGCGAACCGGGGCTGGAG
This sequence comes from Streptomyces sp. NPDC025618, assembly GCF_055558795.1. Classification (NCBI taxonomy): domain Bacteria; kingdom Bacillati; phylum Actinomycetota; class Actinomycetes; order Kitasatosporales; family Streptomycetaceae; genus Streptomyces; species Streptomyces sp. NPDC025618. The sequence goes on from NZ_JBVHLW010000072.1 coordinate 1,497, forward strand.
CGGCCGTACCGCACGCCGGGCGGCGTGGTGACCTCGGCGGTCGCCCTCGTGCTCGCCTGCGCGGCCCTGGTGGCGACGTTTCTCGTGGACACGGCGGCCGCGCTGATCGCGCTGGGTGTGTACGCGGTCGCCGCCGCGTACTTCGCCCTCTACAGCAGGCACCGCCTGGTCGCGGGCGCGCCGGAGGAGGAGTTCGCGGCGCTCGCCGCGGCGGAGGCCGAGCTCGCACGAGAATGACCCCACGTCGAAAGGACCTTGACCACATGGACACGCAGCCGCTGATCGGCATCAGCACCTATCACGCACGCGCCCGTTGGGGTGCCGCCTGGGACACGCGGGCGGCCGTGCTGCCGACCACATACGTCGAACACTTCCAGCGCGCCGGCGCCCTGGCCGTCCTGCTGCCGCCCGGCGACCCCGCGACCGCCGCCGCGGCGGTCCGGCGCCTGGACGGCCTGGTCCTCGCGGGCGGCGACGATCTGGACCCCGCGATGTACGGCCAGGAGCCGCACCCCCGCGCGGGCACACCCGTACCGGAGCGCGACCGCTGGGAACTGGCCCTGCTCAACGCCGCGTTGCGGCAGCGCCTGCCGCTGCTCGGCATCTGCCGGGGCATGCAGCTGATGAACGTCCAGGCCGGGGGCACGCTCGATCAGCACACCCCGGACGTGGTCGGCCACGAGGGCCACAACCCCGTGGTGGGCGTCTTCAGCGACCACCTCGTCAAGCCCGTCCTGTCGAGCAGGCTCGGCAGCCTGATGCCCGATCCGTGCGACGTGGCGACCCACCACCACCAGAGCGTCGACCGGCTGGGCGAGGGCCTGACGCCGACGGCGTACGCGGAGGACGGCACGGTGGAGGCGCTGGAGTACGAGGGCGCGGCGTTCGCCCTGGGCGTCCAGTGGCACCCGGAGGTGCGGCCGGACCTCCGCCTGGCGCGCGCACTGGTCGCGGCGGCGACGGGCTGAGTCAGACACCCAGCCGCAGGTGGGCGATGGTGTAGTGCAGGCGGTGCCGCCTGTTGGTGACCTCCAGCGCGTCGAGATCATCACCGAGCAGGGCCCGCCGCCCCTCACCTTCCAGACGAAGGCACTCCGGGCACCGGCGCTCCGGCGGCGTACTGCGCGGCCCGCTCGAATGCGGCAGGGAGACGACGGGGTTCAGCACGGCTGCCCCCCGTTCCGCAGCGCCGCTCGGTGTTCGCGCAGCTCCTGCGCGGCCCGCGCGAGCCCCCGGGCGTGATCGAAGGCGGACCGCAGCCCGCTGCCGGGCCCGAGGGCAGTGCCCCGATGCAGCGCTTCCGCCGCGCTCCGCTCGGCGGCCTCCCGGCGCGGGTCCCCCGGGGGCAGGACTCCGGCGGCGGCCTGGACGGCTGCGGCGGTCTCCTTGATGTACGCGCGGAGGATGACGGTGGAGGAGGTGACGCTGCCGACGGGCGGGGAGATGTGACTGGGGGCGCCGAGGATCGTACGGATCACCGACCGGATGAGGTCGTCGCCGTCGGGGTGGGGTGAGTCGGGGCGTCCTACGGGGGTGACGGCGGTGCCGGGGCATACGGGCATGGCGGGGCGCTCCTCGGGAACGTACGTGTGCGGTGGCGCAGGGCGGGCATCACAACGCTGGAGATTCGAACACAGCGTCAAACACCGAGAGTTGGGCTCTCGGTTCCGGTTCCAAGTATCTGCCGGGCCGCCTATGCTCAGGCCGATTGAGGGCTTGCCTCTGCGGAGATTCAAATGGGGGTTGCACGTATGCCCGCGCCTACGCGGCTCGATCCGTCGCGGTCTCACATCGCGCAGCTCGGAGTGGTGATCCGCTCCCTGCGGGAGGCCAAGGGCTGGTCCCAGGCCGAGCTCGGCCAGGCCATCAGGATTTCCAATACGGCGATCTCGAAGTTCGAGAACGGGCACGTACGCCCCATCCGGGAGGTCGCAGAAGCCCTGGACCGGGCTCTCGACGCAAACGGCACGTTGTTTGAGATCTGGGATCGACTCAACGATGACCCCTCGGCGAAATGGGTCGTGAAGTATTTCGGATACGAGTCGAAGGCCGTGGAAATCCATCAACTCGCCAGCACCTTGCCCGCCCTGCTGCAATCCGACGACTACATCAGGGCGATCCTCCAGCTCGGCATGCCCTACTACGGTGGTGACCTTGACGCGAAGGTCGCGTATCGCCAACGCAGGCGCGCCCTTCTCGATCGTCCCGATCCGCCGTCGTTCCGAGCCCTCCTTGACCAGTCGGCATTCGACCGCACCGTTGGCGATGCCAAGCTCATGCGGGGCCAGCTTCTCTACATGCTCGACAGGATGACGTTGACGAACGTCGACCTGAGGCTGATCCCCTTCACCGTCAGCGGGGCAAGCCGCGATTTCGGCCTGACCCAGATCATGACCTTCAAGGGCGGCCGCAGGATCGTCTATCGGGCTGCCCCCACCAAAGGTGGTCTCTACGTCACCAATGCGGCCGAGATCGCCCAATACTCAGCCGTGTACGAACAGCTGTGGCGTGAGTCCCTACCCCCTGGGGAGTCAATCACGTTGATTCGCAAAGCGCTTGAGGAGAAGTACCCGTGCCCACCAGCCGACCTGACCTGACCACAGCCGTATGGCGCAAGAGCAGCTACACGGGGCTCAACGACAACGACTGTGTCGAACTCGCCGACCGCCAGTTCCCCGACATCGTCCCCATACGCGACAGCAAGAACCCGGACGGCCCCGTCATAACCCCACCGACCACCGCCTGGTCCACCTTCATCACCGCCATCGCGAGCGACACCGACCTTCAAAGCGTAGTGCCGGTAGGGCTGACGGCCCATGACCGCTGCGGTACGCCAAGTGCATGAGGTAGGCCCAAGGGGACAGCCTCACCAACGACGGGCCTCGACATCGGGCAGACTGGGATCTGGCCCACGTACCGATGAACCTGGGGAGAAACCTTGCGTTCGACTCTCAAGATCGGGACCATCGCCGCCGTTCTCGGCCTGTCACTGACGAGCCAGGTTACCGCCACAGCGGAGAGTTCCGAGCTCCGTCCCATGTCTCATTCCCAGTGCGACGCTGCCGTGAATGTCGTCTGCGGCTGGAGCGGAATCGGCTATACCGACGACACCTACGCGTGGCAATACTCGACCGGCGACACGGGCGGCCCCGTCCGCTCCATCTGGAACAAACGAGGATCGTGGGTGGTGGTGTACTCCGGCACGGGCTACACCGGCGACCGGTACACCGTCGACGCGGGCGCTTCGGTGCCGGTACTGCCGTTCCCCGCGCACTCGATCGCCACTAGCGGCTGATCCATCGCCGCCGCAGCCCGCCGCCGGTGCCGCTCGGCGCCGGTGGCGGAGGGGGCGCCTGACGCCACCACCGAACCTCCGTACAGCAACAGCAAGTTAAGCTCGCCCCCCCCTCCCTGTAAAGCAAGCTTGACAGTCATCGATGGTGACAAGCAAGCTTGACACGTGCGAAACAGGGTCAGAGAACTGCGGTCGGCGCGCGGGCTCTCCCAGGGGCAGCTGGGAGCCGCCCTCGGGGTCTCGCGGCAGACGGTCAACGCGATCGAGACAGAGCGGTACACGCCGTCGCTGCCGCTCGCCTTCGCCCTGGGCAAGTTCTTCGAGATCAGGGTTGAGGAGTTGTTTTATGCCAATGAGGGCCCAGCAGACGACCGGTAGCGCGGCCAGGCGGTCCGTCCCCGGCTTCTTCCTCGCCGTCGGAGCCGCCTGCCTCGTGGCCGCGACCGTCGGCGGTCATCTCGCTCTCGGCCTGGTGACGTTCGCGATCCTGGCGGCCTGCGGCCTTGCCCTGGTGCTGCTGGGGCGCCGGAACGAGACCTATCAGGGCATCACCGAGAAGGCTCCCGACGAGCGCTTCGCCCGGATCGGGGGGCTGGCCTGGGCCGGCACGGGCGTCATGCTCACCGTGGGGAATCTCTGCGCCTTCATCGGTGAACTGGCATCGGGAAGAAGCGGCGATCCGTACTTCTGGTTCGTGGCCACCGCCGCCGTCTCCTACATCGGGTTCGTCGCCTTCTTCTCCCGGCGCACGTGAGCCACTTCGGGCGGGTCCGGGGCGAGCGTCTGCCCACCGGCCCGTCGCGCTGCCTCGCCCGGCCACACCCCCGGCCTCGCCTGCGCCACCGGAGCCGACGAGCTTCTCCGGGCGGAAGTGGGCCCTCCCCGCGAAGCGTTACCGCAGCCAGGAACCGGCGCCTCCGGCGGAGGCCCGGCGGCATCCGTGCCTCCGGAGACCGCGTGTCCCAGCGGGAACTGCTGCGGCTTCGCCTGAGGACGAGAACCGACCCCGTGGACGGCCGGCGCTCACCCCTCGCAGACAGCCGCCAGCTCCGCCGCCTCCTCCACGATCGAGCGGGCCAGCAGGTCCAGGTCCGGCACGGCGACCGCGTCGGCGAGCAGACCGTAGAAGACGTGGTTCTCGTACGGGGTGACACCCACGGCGAGGGACTGCCCGGGGGCGAGCGGGGCCAGCGGATATGCCTCGCGGACTCGGCTGTCGGCCAGGGTGAGGCCACGCGCACCGCGCATCGGGACGCTGGAGACGAGCAGGTCGTAGAAGAGGCGGCCCGAGCGGGCGATCATGCGGCCGCCGAAGCGGTGGCCGAGGGGCGGGATGAAGTCGGCGAGCAGTGCGACGGCTCCCGCGCCGCCGGCGGGCCCGGCCTGCTTGTTGCGTTCCATGGCCTCGCGTACCGCGCGCACGCGGGCGAGGGGGTCGGGCTCGTCGACGGGGAGCCGGGTCAGATAGCCGGAGAGCCGGTTGCCCGAGGCGGTCGGGTCGCTCGGGTCGCGCAGCGACACGGGGACGAGGGCGCGGGGGCGTACGCCGGCGCTGCCGTCGCCGCGCTTGTCGAGCCAGCGCCGCATGCCGCCCGCGACCACGGCGAGGAGGACGTCGTTGGTGGTGCCGCCGGTGGTCTCGCGGACGCGCTTCACGTCGCGCAGGTCGACGATGGCGCCTTCGGCGCGCCGGGCGCCGGTGGCGCGGGAGGCGAGGGCGGGCGAGGAGTTCACGTCCAGGGCGGCGCCGACCATGGCGGAGGCGATGGCAAGGCCCCGTCCGGCGTCGGTGACGGCGCCCCGCACCAGACCGGGCAGCTCGCGCGGTCCGGGCAGGCGCGGTCCGGAACCGCGCCTCGGCGGCCGGGACGCATCGGCGGGAACGGGTGCCCCGTCGAAGAGGGACATGACGTACGAGGCCGCGCGTATGCCGTCCGCGTGGGCGTGGTGGAAGGTGAACAGGACGGCGAAGGACGTACCGTCCGCGCCGGGCAGCACATGCGCGGCCCACGGCGGCCGCTCCCGGTCCAGGGGCCGCTGCATCAGAATCCCGGCGGCCGTGAGGAAGTCCCGTACGGGCGCGGTGAGACGCACGTGATTCAACGGGTCGAAGCCGGGGTCCACATCACGGACGGCTCCGCCGACGGGGAACAAGACCGAGCGTATGCGGGTGTTCAGACCCGGCGTACGGGCCGCCCGCGCGGCGATCAGCCCGGCGGCCCGCTGGGCGGCGTCCGGGCTGTCGGCGTCGAAGACGAAGAGCCCGCCCATGTGCAGGGGGTGGCCGGCGGACTCGATGTTCCAGAAGGAGAGGTCGAGCGGGGAGAGCGGTTCGGGGGTCACGCCAGAGGTCACGGGGGTCTCCGAGTTCACAGGGGCATGGGCACGCTCGCGCGTCGAGCCGGTCCGGGGGCGACGCCGCTGGACGCAAACGACCAGAGTCAAACGCCGTCTGTCGACTACGGTCAAGTACGCACATGCCACGCTGTGTTAACGACATGTGAAGAGCCGTGGATCTCAGCCACTCCGGTGGACGGCCGGCAGCTCGCGCCACACCGAGCGACGAGGCCACCCCCAGCACTCCGTTATCCGGGTCGCGCCGGCGACACGGCATTCAGACAGTCCGCAATCGGTCCGAGACTCCGGACCCTCCCCGCGAGGCGTTCCCGCAGCGAGGGCCCAGTCGTGCCCGGTGCTCACATGCTCGGTGGTACTACCTGCCGTTCTTCACCGGCCGGCGGAACACGTCCCTGATTCGCCACCACAGCTTGCGGGCATGCGGGGTCTCGGTGGAGTAGCCGGCGCTGAACCTGATGGTGTCCGCGGTACGCCCCAGGGGCGTTCCTTTGGACGAGTACCGCGTGGGAGGTTGTTCGACCATGCGTCTCTCCTACGGATTCGGAGCCCTGGTCCCGCACCCCTCGCGCAGATCGTTGTTGGAACGGGTCTTCGGACCCCAGCCGATACCGCTGGCGTAGCCCTGCATCACAGGGTAGTAGGTGTAGGTGCCGCCACCGTCGTGACAATCCGTCGACCATCCGAAGTCGATGAAGTTGTTCGACGTCGGCCCCGTGCCATGCCAGTTGTTGTATGCGCGCGGCCCGCTCCACGAGCTGCGCCACATCTGCGTCTGCAGCTTCTGCGCGCCGAACGACCCGCTGCACACCTGCGAGGTCTCCCACTGGAAATACGAACTGGCTCCGGCGCCGTGGAAGGAGACATCGGATATGTACACCGAGCATCTCGCCGCCGCCGGAGCCGCGGGCCCGGAAGGCTTGGTCTCGCCGGCCTTGTAGGTGAACGAATACCGCTCCCCCTTCGTCGTCTTGCCCCACTCCCCGATGGTGGTCCCCGTCACCACACGGTGTCCGTCCACCATCACATGCCCGGCTGAAGAGTTCGAGTTGTCCGAGGCAGCCGACGGCACCGCCGAGGCAGAAGTGCCGAAACCCAGAACAGTGGCCGCCGCCAGGCCAACAGCCGCCACGGACAAGGACCTTGCTGTGCGCATAGGTGTTCCCCTCCGTCACCATGCCGATCGGTCGATCCAGCATGCGGGAACGTTAGTTCGATGACATGGCGAGGGGGACACTCACTACAGCCTTGGCCGAATCACGGTCACTCCACCTGCGCCGAACACCGCACGATGACGCGAAGCCCTTCCATGCTCTGGCGGAAGCGCCGGAAGGGACCGGTCTCGCCGTCGACCCGGTCCATGAAGAAAGAACCCCCGGCCCACCCCGCCGCTCTCCCCCAAGAGCGGCGGGCCGTCATCGAGGCGGACAGTCAGCGCAGCGTCGCACGGACCCGGCGCGCCGCCGCGACCACGTTCTCCAGCGCCGGGCCCGATTCCTCCGGGGCGCGGGTCTTCAGGCCGCAGTCGGGGTTGACCCACAGCCGCTCCGCGGGGACCGCGCGCAGCGCGTGCCGCAGGAGTTCGGCGATCTCCTCGACCGGGGGGACGCGCGGTGAGTGGATGTCGTAGACACCGGGGCCCGCCTCGCGCGGATAGCCCGCGGCCGCCAGCTCGTCCGCGACGGCCATCCGGGAGCGTGCCGCTTCGAGGCTGATGACGTCCGCGTCCAGGGCCTCGATCCCGGCGACGATCTCGCCGAACTCGGCGTAGCACATATGCGTGTGGATCTGGGTGTCGGCGCGGACGCCGCTGGTCGCGAGGCGGAACGCCTCGGTGGCCCAGTCCAGATAGCCGGGCCGGGCGGCGGCCCGCAGTGGCAGGAGTTCGCGCAGGGCCGGCTCGTCGACCTGGATCACGGCGGTGCCCGCGGCCTCCAGGTCGGCGACCTCGTCACGGAGGGCGAGAGCCACCTGGCGGGCGGTCTCGGCGAGCGGCTGGTCGTCGCGGACGAAGGACCAGGACAGCATGGTGACGGGGCCGGTGAGCATGCCCTTCACGGGGCGCTGGGTCAACGACTGGGCGTAGCGGGTCCATTCGACGGTCATCGGCGCGGGCCGCGAGACGTCACCGGCGAGGATCGGCGGCCGGACGTAGCGCGTGCCGTAGGACTGCACCCAGCCGTGCCGGGTGGCGAGGTAGCCGTTCAGCCGCTCGGCGAAGTGCTGGACCATGTCGTTGCGTTCGGGCTCGCCGTGCACCAGCACGTCGAGGCCGGCCTTCTCCTGGAAGGCGATCACCTCGCGGATCTCGGCGGCGATCCGCTCCCGGTACTCCTCGGCCGTGATCTTCCCGGCGCGCAGATCGGCCCGCGCGCGGCGCAGTTCGGCGGTCTGTGGGAAGGAGCCGATGGTGGTCGTGGGCAGCGGCGGGAGGCCCAGCCGGGCGCGCTGGGCGGCGGCCCGTTCCGCGTACGGCTGCGGGCGGCGGGTGTCCTCGGCGGTGACGGCCGCGCAGCGGTCCCGTACGGCCGCGTCGCGGGTCAGCGCGGAGCCCGCGCGGGAGGCGAGGGCGGCGCGGTTGGCGGCGAGCTGGGGTGCCACCGCCTCGCGGCCCTCGCTCAGCGCCCTTGCGAGGGTGGCGACTTCGGCCGTCTTCTGGCGGGCGAAGGAGAGCCAGCGGGCGATCTGCGGGTCGAGGTCGCGTTCGGCGGTGACGTCGAGCGGCACATGCAGCAGGGAGCAGGACGGCGCGACGTCGAGCCGGTCGACCAGGCCGAGCAGGGTGGCGAGGGTGGAGAGCGCCCGCTCCAGGTCGGCGGCCCAGATGTTGCGGCCGTCGACGACGCCCGCGATGAGCCGCTTGCCGGGGAGCCCGCCGAGCGCGGCGAGCTCTTCGAGATTGGCGGCCGCGGGGCCGGTGAAGTCCATCGCGAGCCCCTCGACCGGGGCCTGGGCGAGCACCGGCAGGGCGTCGCCGAGCCGGTCGAAGTAGGACGCGACCAGCAGTTGGGGACGGTCCGTGAGCGCGCCGAGCTCGCGGTAGGCGCGGGCGGTGGCGTTCAGCACGGACCGGGGCCGGTCCTGTACGAGCGCGGGCTCGTCCAGCTGCGCCCACTCCGCTCCGGCCGCCCGCAGGTCGGCGAGCAGCGAGGCGTAGACGGGCAGCAGCCGGTCGAGGAGCGTCAGCGGCTCGAAGTCCGCACCGGCGCCGGGCGCGGGCTTGGCCAGCAGCAGGAAGCTGATCGGTCCCAGCAGCACGGGCCGGGCCGTGAAGCCCGCGTCGCGTGCCTCACGGAATTCGCCGACCTGCTTACGGGAATCCGGCGTGAATTGCGCATCCGGTCCCAATTCCGGTACGAGGTAGTGGTAGTTGGTGTCGAACCACTTCGTCATCTCCAGCGGTGGCGTGTCCGCCGTGCCGCGGGCCATGGCGAAATAGACGTCGAGCTCGGTCGTGGCCGCCGCCCGGTGCCGCTCGGGCACCGCGCCGACCGCCCAGGCGGTGTCCAGCACATGGTCGTAGAACGAGAAGTCGCCGGTGGGCACCTCGGTGATGCCCGCCTCGCGCAGCTCCTCGCGGGCCGCGGCGCGCAACGCGGCGGCCGTTTCCAGGAGTTGCCGCGCGTCCAAGCGGCCGGCCCAATAGCTCTCGGTGGCCTTCTTCAGCTCACGGCCCGGGCCTTGCCGCGGATAGCCGTGCAGCGTGGGATTCACACGTGCGACATGCGTCTGCTTCACGGAACTCTCCTCCGGAGTTCGTGCGGTCCGTACCCCGTGCGGGCATACGGGCAGTGGCAGGTCTTCGGACTCGCGGGCGCGCCCCGGTCCCTCGTCGAGGGGCCGGTCACCTACCGGCGGTCGCTTCCCGGACGGCGTCCAGTGCGTATGACCGCTTTCGTTCCCACTCACCGCTGCGGGGCAGTTCCGGATTCGCACCGGATTCCCTCTTGCGACGCTCCCGACTGGCGGACGGGGCGAACCAGCTGCACCGGCCAGCATAGTCACAGGAGTTGCCGCCCGGGCGTACTCTATGATCATGGCCATTCGCACTGCCGTACGGCGCGTGGTGTCCCTCGTCCCCTCACTCACCGAGGCCGTGGCCGTCAGCGCGCCCGGGCTGCTCGTCGGTGCCACCGACTGGTGCGAGCGCCCCGCCGGGCTCGGCGTCACGCGGATCGGCGGCACGAAGAACCCCGACGTGGCCCGTATCGCCGCCCTCGCGCCCGACCTCGTCCTCGCCAACGAGGAGGAGAACCGCGCCCCCGACCTCGCCGCTCTGCGCGCGGCGGGCCTGCGGGTGCTGGTCACCGAAGTGCGCACGCTGGAGCAGGCGTTCACGGAGCTGGAACGGGTGCTGGTGGCGGGGTGCGGGCTGGAGCGGCCGGCGTGGCTGGCGGAGGCCGAGGAGGCGTGGCGGGACGTACGGGCCACGGGCCGCGCCGTGCGGGCGGTGGTGCCGGTGTGGCGGCGGCCGTGGATGGTCCTCGGCCGGGACACCTTCGCCGGGGACGTCCTCGCCCGGCTCGGCGTGGCGCACGCGTACGCGGGGCACGCGGAGCGCTATCCCCGCGTGCCCCTGGAGGAGTTGACCTCGTGCGGCGCCGAGCTGGTCGTCCTGCCGGACGAGCCGTACCGCTTCAGTGCCGACGACGGCCCGGAGGCGTTCCCCGGGCTGCCGTACGCGCTGGTCAGCGGCCGTCACCTCACGTGGTACGGCCCTTCGCTCACCGAAGCGCCGCGGGTGCTGGCCGCGGCGCTGCGAGCAGCCGGCCGTTGACCAGCCCCCGCAGGGTGCCGGTCGCGGCGACCGCCCAGGCGGCGACGAGCAGGGCGTAGAGCCCGACGGCCAGCCAGGTGAAGGCGTGCAGGTGGGTGTGGCGGGCGAGCGCCGCGGCGCCGGTGACGCAGGTGCCGATGGGAAAGGTGAAGCCCCACCACGTCATCCCGAAGCCCATCCCGCGCCGGAACGCGCCCACCACCATGGCCGTGGCCAGCGCCAGCCACAGCAGCGCGAAGCCCATCACCGGGACGCCGTAGAGCACGCCGAACGCGGACATCGCGTGCGCGTACGGGGCCGCGACGGCTCCCGGCGCCGCGTCGGCGAGGTTGTTCACGGCCGTCGCGGACTGGCCCAGCGGGCCCAGCACCAGGAAGAGGGTCGGGGTCATCGCCAGGGGCAGCGGACCGTGGTGCACCAGCCGCGAGAGGAGCATCGGCAGGATGGCGAGCGTCATCAGCAGGCTCATGCCGAACAGCGCGTAGCAGCCCAGCAGCATCGCCGCCCGCCACTGCCCGGCCGGCAGGTGCGCGACCAGCGCCGGGCCGTTCGCGGCGGAGACCATGGGGGCGACCACCGGCAGCAGCCAGACGGGCGAGGCGGCGCCGGGCTCGACCCGGTGCCGGGTCACCATCAGATACGGGATGCCCGCAGCGGCGACCAGGCCGAGCACGGTGCCGCCCACCCACAGGACGGAGTCGACGGCCACGGCCGCGGACGTGCCGATGACGCCCGAGCCGACGGAGAGGGTGGTGCCGCCGACGGCGAGCAGGGCCATGGCCAGGCAGCCGTAGAACGGCGCGACGCCCGGGTCGGCGAGGTGCCGCCGGGCCTGGTCACCGTGGCGCGCCCAGTGCGCGGCGCGGGCGGCGAGCAGGGTGAGGAGAGCGAGGGCGGCCAGCGCCCAGACGGCCTCGTACGCCACCCGCAGCCCCGGCGAGTGCGCCGGGAGCGCGGCTCCGGCGCCCGCGACGATGGCGGTGCCCATCACGGCGGCGTACCAGTTCGGGCCGAGATGGCGGACACCCGGCCGCGGTTCGTGACGCGTGAGAGGGGTGGGGCTGGGGTGGACGAGCGTGGTCATGCCTCCACGATCACCCATGGCACTCCGTGCAACCAGAGGCCATCGGTCTATGAGGGCATAAGCTGGGTTTATGAGTGATCCGAGCAGCCCTCTCGCCCACCGGGTACCCGATCTCGGGGCGCTGGAGCTCCTGCTCGCCGTGGCCCGGCTGGGCAGCCTGGGGCGGGCGGCGAAGGAGCTGGGCATCACCCAGCCGGCCGCCAGCAGCCGGATCCGCAGCATGGAGCGACAGCTCGGCGTGGCCCTGGTCGAACGCTCACCGCGCGGCTCGCGGCTCACGGAGGCGGGGGCGCTCGTCACCGACTGGGCCGGGCGGGTCGTCGAGGCCGCCGAGGCGTTCGACGCGGGGACGCGGGCGCTGCGCGGGCGCCGGGACTCGCGGCTGCGGGTCGCCGCGAGCATGACCATCGCCGAATACCTGCTGCCGGGCTGGCTCATCGCCCTGCACCGGCAGTTGCCCGGCACCGCCGTCTCGCTGCTCGCCGGGAACTCCGCCGCCGTCGCCGACCGGCTGCGCGCCGGTGAGGCCGACCTCGGCTTCGTCGAGGGCCTGGCCGTGCCGGCCGGCCTGGACGGCGCGGTCGTCGGCCACGACCGGCTCGTCGTCGTGGTGGCCCCCTCCCACGCGTGGGCGCGCCGCCGCGCCCCGCTGCCCCCTGCGGAGCTGGCGGCCACCCCCTTGATCCTGCGCGAACCCGGCTCGGGGACGCGGCAGGTGCTCGACGCCGCGCTCGCTTCTCACGGGGGTCTCGCCGTCCCCCTGCTCGAACTGTCGTCGACGACGGCCGTGAAGTCCGCCGTCGTGAGCGGCGCGGGACCTTCCGTGCTGAGCGAGCTCGCGGTGGGTGAGGAGCTGGCTTCCCGGCGGCTCGTGGAGGTGCCGGTGGGAGTTCGCCTGCGGCGTGATCTGCGGGCGGTGTGGCGGGCGGGACATGTGCCGGTGGGGCCGGGGCGGGAGCTTTTGTCTTTGACGCGGGGGTGAGGGGCGGGGGGCTCGCGCCTGCGGCGGGCTCTTTCCCCAGCCCCGCCCCTTCCCGAAACCGGGGGAGACCCCCGGACCCCCAGCGCCCTGCGGGCGCGTCCTCAAACGCCGGACGGGCTGATATCCAGCCCGTTGGGGGCACCTCCCAGCGGTAGCTGGGGGAGTTTGAGGACAACGCGGCGAAGCCGTGTTGCAGGGGGGTGGGGGGGGGGGGGCCCGGGCCCCCCCCCCCCCCCCCCCCCCCCCCCCCACAAACAACCCCCCCACCCCCCCCCCCCACCCCA
>NZ_JBVHLW010000073.1:0-13944 GCF_055558795.1 Streptomyces sp. NPDC025618
GGCAGGCGCATGTCCGGTGGTGCGGCCTGGGCGAGGGTGGAGCCGTCGGCGTACTCGGCCATCGAGTGCACCACGGACTGGGGGTGGATGACCGCACCGCCCCGTCGGGGTGCCGGATCTCGGTGGCCACCCACACCTCCCCCGGAACCAGAACAGGCATAGAGCGAGCGGCGGGAAGGAAAGGGAGAGTGGAATAGTCCATGACGGCCTGGCTTTCACCGCACTGCAGTCGCAGGCAGTAAGGGGGGCGGTCGCCGGGAGGTCCGACGGCCGGTGGGCCCTGCCACACGACGCCGGCTCAGAGGATACGGTCGCCGCACGCGTGACGGGATCAGGGTGAGGACACCCGTACCGGGGAAACCACACGGATCACCGCGGGACGCCCGACCAGTACGGGAACACCCAAGGGCGGGAAACTGAGTCACCGCCTTCCCCGTCATGGTTGAGCCCTGTACCAAGGGTGGGGAAGGCGCATACCGCCAGCGCCCAATAGGCGTACAAGCGCCGTCAACACACCACCGCGCACCCGGCTACGCCGGTCGGTACACCAGCGCATCCACTCTGGGACTCGCCACGAGAGCAAGGCATCACACGCCCGAGCGGGTTACGGCTTCCCCGTCGTCGAGGTTCAGGGTGGGGTTGTAGGGCTGGGCAGGATAGGGAGACCATCGGTGTCGTCAGTCCCCAGCGCAGGACGAATGTCCTGCGCTGGGGACTGACGACAGCGAGGTCCCGGGACGCACGTCCCAGCCCCCCGGCGGCCATCTCCCGCAGCACGCTGGTCATGTCGACGGCGGTGGAGAAGATCACCGAGGAGGCGACCAGGCCGAGGAACTTGACCGCCTTCTCCTGCTGTTCAGGATCACGGGAAGGCGGCAGGCCATGGTCAGCGAAGGCCGGCCATCTGTGGGCGATCGGCCACACCACCACGACGGCCGCCGTCCTCCAGCAGGACGGCACGATCCTCGCCGACGCCCTCAGAGAAGGAGCTGGCCGAGGCCAAGGCGAAACTCGCTGAGATCCAGCGAGGCATCCGGGACGGCGTCTACGACGCCAAGAACTACGACCTCGCGCTCGAGAAGCGAGTCATTGGCCTCAGCTGCCAGCTCGACCACATCCGCTAGCAGCCCCCGGCGCAGCCCAGCTCACGACGACACCGCTGCGGGACCGACCACGTCGCCCACGCTGACCAGCAGCGACAACCGGCGCGTTCCCGGATCGGGGACGCGCCGTTCCCGCCCCTCCAGCAGTGTCTGACCTGCGGATTCGGAGTTTTCATCAAGCCCCACGGAGGCATCGCCACCGCTGAGGGTGGCCCAGAACAGGGTGGCGGATGGGGGTGTGCCGGTGGGTGGGCGGTGGGTTTCCGGGGGCGGGGGTCAGGCCGCCACGCGCTCGCCGTGCAGCCACGCCACCTTGTCGTAGAGGTCGTCCGGGGAGAGGGCGGACATCATCGCGTTGCGGGCCTGGGCCTCCGGGCCCGACGGGTGGTAAAGCTGGGTGCCCATTTCCCGGGCGACCAGCTGGGTCCTGGCCGTGCGGGCGTGGCGTTCCGCGTTGTACTTCTCCAGGCGCTGGACGGTGTCCTCCGCCGGGGCGTCGAGGAGGGAACCGATCACCACGGCGTCCTCCAGCGCCATGCACGCGCCCTGGGCCGCGTACTGGAGCATCGGGTGGGCGGCGTCGCCGAGGAGGGCCACGCGGCCGTCCGTCCAGGTGTCGACCGGGTCCCGGTCGCACAGCACCCATTCCTTCCAGTCCGCGCCCAGCTCCAGGAGGCGGCGGGCCGTCTCGCCCAGCTCCGGGAACCGGCCGATGACGTGGGCGCGTTCGGCCGGGCGGCCCACGACCGCGTCGCGGGCGCCGTCGTCGCGGGTGGCCGCCAGGTTCAGGTGCGTGCCGCCCGCGATGGGGTAGTGCACGAAGTGCCACTTGGGACCGGCCCACAGCGTGACCGTGTTCCAGCGCAGCTCCTCCGGCACCAGCTCCATCGGGATCACGGAGCGGTAGATCGTGTGGCCGGACACCCGAGGCTCCCCGTCGCCGACGAGCTGCCGCCGGATCGCGGAGCGGATGCCGTCGGCGCCTATCAGGGCCGTGCCGGTGAAGCGGCGGCCGGTGTCGGTGACGGCGGTGACGCCGTTCGCGTCCTGCTCGTACGAGGCGACGCCGGCGCCCGCGGTCAGCGTGATGGCCGGGGTGGCGCGGCAGGCGTCGAGGAGGGCCTGGTAGAGGTCGCCGCGGTGGACGACGGCGTAGGGGTTGCCGAAGCGCTCGCGGTAGCCGCCGGTGAGCGGCATGACGGCGATGCGCTCGTCGGTGGTGCCGTCCATCAGGCGCAACTCGTCGATGTGCACGGCACGTTCGCGCACCTCGTCACCCACGCCGAGGCGGTCCAGGGCGTGGAAGGCGTTCGGGCCCAGCTGGATGCCCGCGCCCAGTTCGCTGAAGACGTCGCGGCGTTCGAGGACGGTGACGTGGTGGCCGCTGTTGTTCCGCGCGGTGCCGAGGGCCGCCGCGAGGCCGCCGATGCCACCGCCGGCGATGAGGATCTCCGCCATCTTTCTTCCTTCGCTGCTCAGAGGTCTCAGAGGTCTCAGGGGTCGGGGGGCGCTCGCGCCCTCAGGCTCCGGGCGCTTCCGTGGCGGGCACGGTGTGGCCGGGGAAGAGGCGGTGGAGCTCGGTGTGGAAGCCGGGGAAGGTCTTGCCCACGCAGGCGGGGTCGTCGAGGGTGATGCCGGGGACGCGCAGGCCGAGCACGGAGAAGGCCATGCCGATGCGGTGGTCGCGGTAGCAGGCGATCCGCGTGCCCACGGCCTCGGCGGGCTCGATGGTGATCCGGTCCTGGCCGACCTCGGTGCGCACGCCCAGGGCGCCCAGGTTGCGGGCGACGGCGGCGATGCGGTCCGACTCCTTGAGGCGGGCGTGGGCGATGCCGCGGATGGTGATGGGGGCGTCGGCGAGCGGTGCGATCGCGGCGAGCGTCATGAAGGTGTCGGAGATCTCGCCCATGTCGACGCAGAAGCCGCCGCGCAGCGTGCCGGTGCCGGTGACCGTGGTCGCCGTTTCGCCGATGTCGACCCGCGCGCCGGTCCTGCGCAGGACGTCCACGAAGCGGAGGTCGCCCTGGAGGCTGTCGCGGCCGAGGCCGGGCACGGTGACGGCGGTGCCGGTCACGGCGGCCGCGGCGAAGACGTACGAGGCGGTGGAGGCGTCCGGCTCGACGGCCATGTCGAGGGCGGTGTAGTCACCCGGGTCGATCCGGATGGTGCCGGTGGCGTCCTCGGTGACCTTCGCGCCGAAGCGGCGCATCAGGGCGAGCGTCATGTCGATGTACGGGCGGCTGACGAGCTCGCGGGCCGAGAGGGTCAGCGGGGTGTGCATCAGGGGCGCCGACATCATCAGGCCGGTCAGGTACTGGCTGCTCAGCGAGGAGTCGAGGCTGATCTCGCCGCCGTACAGGCCCTCGGACTCCACGACCAGCGGCAGCCCGCCCTCGGGCGCCGTGCGCACCCGCGCGCCCAGCTCCACCAGGGAGTCGGTCAGCGGCCACAGCGGGCGGGCGCGCAGCTGGTCGGTGCCGTCGAAGGTGAACTCGCCGGAGCCGGTGCCCGCGAAGGGCGGCAGGAAGCGGGCCGCGGTCCCGGCGTCGGCGCACCAGACGCGGGCGCCGCCGACCGGGCCCCTGCCGTTGCCGGTCACCTCCCACACCTCGTCGTCCGGGCCGGCCGTGACGCGGAAGCCGAGCGCGGACAGCGCCGTACGGAAGGCGAGCGTGTCCTCGCTGACGAGCGGGGCCCGCAGCCGGCTGGTGCCGACGGCGGCCGCCGCGAGCAGCAGGGCGCGGTTGGTGATGCTCTTCGAGCCGGGGATGCGGGCCGTCAGGGGAGAGCGCGGGAGGTGAGTCGTGACGCTGGTCGTCATGACCGTCCTTCGTCGAGTGCGGGTGACACCGCGTCGAGCAGCGAGTGCCACGAGGCGTGGGATTTCCTCAGGCCCTCTTCTTCGAGTGCCGAGGCGACGTCCGCGAAGCCGATACCGAACGACTTCAGGTAGTCGAGCTTCTTGCGGGAGGCGTCGTAGGAGTGCCGGGTCCAGGTGCGGGGGACGACCGCGCCGTGCGCGGCCACCGCGGCCAGGGTGGCCTCGGGCATGGTGTGCGCCGTGCCCGGGACGGCCAGTTCCGTGATGTGGCGGGTGGCGCGCGGGCCGGGCTCCGGCACGGTGTCCGAGGCCCACAGCAGCCGCTGCGGACGGGCGCCGTGCGCGGCGAGGCGCTGCCAGCGCGGTGTGGCCAGGAGCGCGGTGAAGCGCTCGTGGACCAGCCGGGCGACGGCGAGCGCGGCGGTGCCGCGCAGCGCCTTCGCCTCCGAGGCGCCGACGCCCGCGCGGTCGAGGAGGGTGTCCACGGCCGCGTCGATCCGGCCGAGGGGGAAGGAGGCGGCGGAGGTGATCGGGCCGAGGGCGCGGCCCGCCGCCAGGGCCCGCTCCAGCCCGGCGAGGTGGGCCTCCCGCGCCTGGTCGTAGCGCTCGGGTGAGAAGAGCAGGGTGACGTCGACGCCGATGCCTTCGGCCAGGCAGGCGGTGACGGCGGTCAGGCCCTCGTCGGTGGCGGGGATCTCGACCGTCACGTTGGCCCGGCCGACCTCCCGGACGATCTCGCGGGCCTGCCGCACGGTGGCTTCCGCGTCGTGGGCGAGCCTGGCGTCGAGCGCGACGGAGACGTGCCCGTCGGCGCCGCCGGTCTCCCGGTGGACGCCTTCCAGGGCGTCGCAGGCGGACCGGGCGTCCTCGGCGGTCAGCGCGCGGACGGCCGCGTCGGCGGTGACTCCGCGGGCGGCCAGGGCCCGCAGCCGCTCGTCGTACGCGCCGCTGTCCGCGAGGGACGCGGCCAGGGCGGCCGGGTCGGAGGTGACGCCGGTGACGTGCTGGTCGCGGACGAGCGCGGCCAGTCCGCCGCCCGCCGGGCGGGTGCGGTCGAGTCCGGTGAGCCGGACGAAGACGCCGGACGCGGCCAGGCGGCGCAGATTGCGGCCGCTCACGCCGTGACTCCGGCGAACTGTGCGGCACGGTAGGCGAGTTGACCGCGTCCGATCCGCGGCAGGTTCTCCACAGGGTGGGTGGAGAACCTGCCGTGATCGATGGCGGCCCGCCGGGGGAGTACGGGCCGCCGGTCCAGGTGGCGCGCGCCCCGTTCCCCGTGGGCCGCGCGCCGGTTCGGGTCGCTGCCAATGAACGGCATCGTGCTTCTCCTGGTTCGTCGCGCACGGAATGCGTCGCGCACGGTGGGCGGTCGGTGCTGCCGGAATGTGCTGCTGCGACCTTGACCGCCCGAGGGCCCCGGCTTCAACCGCGTGGGTGCGACTTCGTCAGGAACCGTTTACACGGCCTTGCCGGCGACGGCGTCGGCGATCGCCTGGAGGGCGAGCCGGTAGGAGCCGAATCCCAGTCCCGCGATGGTCGCCGTGACAACGGGCGAGACCACGGAGACATGCCGGAAGGGCTCCCGCGCATGGGGGTTGGAAAGGTGCACCTCGATGACGGGCGCGGAAAGCATGGCCACGGCATCGCGCACAGCAAAGGAATAGTGCGTGAAAGCCGCCGGATTGAGCACGACCGGCGTGTGCGCGTCGGCGGCCTCGTGCAGCCACCCGATGAGCTCGCCCTCCGAGTCGGTCTGGCGGACCTCGACGCGCAGCCCGAGGCCGCCGCCGGTCCGTACGCACTCGGCCGCCAGCTCGGCGTGCGTGCCCGAGCCGTAGATGTGCGGTTCCCGCAGGCCGAGGCGGCCGAGGTTGGGTCCGTTGAGCACGAGGACGCGGGTCACGCCGATGCCGCCAGGCCGCCCTCGTGGAGCAGGACGAAGCGCGTCAGCGCGACGCGGCCCGATATCTGGAGCTTGGCGAAGATGTGCCGCAGGTGGGTGTCGACGGTGTGCGGGGAGATGCTGAGCACGCCCGCGGCGGCCCGGTTGGTCAGACCGTCGGCGACCAGCCGGGCCACGCGCAATTCGGCGGGAGTGAGGCTCGCCCATCCGGAATTCGACACTGCTGCGGGCATGACGAAGTTCTCCTCGGTCGGTCCGCTCGTCGGCGGGGAACGCCGCTTGCGGATCCGACTGTGCAGGGCCGTGAAAAGGGCCCGCAACGCGGAAGGCGCCACTTCGTCAGGTGGGGACCTCAGCCCTTGGCGAGCCGGGGGAAGAGCGCCAGCGCGTTGTCCCGGCCGATGGCCGTGCGCTGCTGCTCGCTCCAGCCCGCGTACGACCGGAATCCGGTGACGTTCTCGGTGGTGTGCTCGGCCGGCATGAAGGGATAGTCGCTGCCGAAGAGAATCTTGTCCGGCGCGGCGAGTTCCGTGAGCGCGGGCAGCGCGAATTCATTGGCCGACATCGCGATGTCGTAGTAGATGCCGCGCAGCGAGGCGATCACATCGGCGGGGGCGCGCTCGGTGAGGTACTTGCCGATGGTGGGCCCGTAGGTGAGCCGCTTGGCGAGGAAGGGCAGGGTGCCGCCCGCGTGCGAGACGATCAGCTTCAGGTGGGGGAGCCGCTCCAGCACGCCGTTGAAGAGCAGGCTGACCACGGTGCGGGTGGTCTCGAAGGTGAAGTCGTAGAGCGACGGCGGCAGGTCGAAGGTGGCCAGGTCCTGGGCCGGCGGGGCGGCCGGGTGGACGTGCAGCGGCAGCCCGCGCTCGGCGATCTCCGCGAGCAGCGGCTCGAACTCGGGGTCGCCGAGATAGCGGTCGCCGTAGCTGGTGAGCATGCCGACGCCGTCCAGGCCCAGCTCGTCGATCGCGTAGGCCAGCTCGTCCTTGGCGGCGGCGACGTCGGGGAGCGGCAGGATGGCGAACGCGCCGAAGCGGGTGGGGTGTTCGGCGATGAGCGTGGCGTAGAACTCGTTGACCGTACGCGCCATGCGGACGCGGTCCTCGCCCTGGAGGAAGCTGACGCCGGGGGCGGTGACGGACAGCACGGACGCGGCGATGCCGTGCCGGTCCATGACCTCCAGGCTGGCCTCGGGGGTCCAGGTGGGGTAGTCGACGCCCGGGATGGCGACGCTGTCGCCGAGCGCCTCACGGTAGGCCGGCGGGATGGCGTGGTGGTGGACGTCGATCAGACCGGACGGGTTGTCCATGGGGTTCTCCGTAGGGGTGCGAAGTCTTCGGGGTGAGCTGTTACCGCTGGTCGGCGGGGTCGGGCGGCAGGGCGTCGAGGGTCACGCCGAACCAGGTCCGGTAAGCGGCGAACAGCGCCGCGTCGTCCTCCAGGACCTCCTGGGTGCGGTGTTCGCCCTCGGTGCGGGTGAGGGTGCGGCCGCTGAGCGTGACCCGGCCGCCCGCGGTGGGCAGCGAGCACACCTGCCGGGCGAGGAAGGGGGAGCCGGGGGCGCTGCGGAACCACCACACGGTGGGCGCGAAGTCCGCGAGGGCGCGCGCCCGGGTCTCCAGCCGGTACTGGAGTTCGCCGTCGCGCAGCAGGTCCAGGTCGCCCTGGGGTGTCCGGACGAGCTGGAACTCCCCTTGCGGGTCCGGCTGTTCCGTGCGGACGTCCAGGCGGAGCGGGTGCCGGAAGCCGCGGCCGTAGCCGACGTCGACGAGCCAGGGCTCCGGGGTGTCCTCGGTCGTGACGCGGAGGGTCAGGTGGCCGAGCAGCGGCCCGAGTTCACCGTCCTCCAGCACGCGCCCGGCGAGCAGCTCCACCCCGAAGCCCAGGGCGCGCAGCAGTTCGTAGAAGGCGCCGTTGAGTTCGTAGCAGCAGCCGCCCCGCTCGCGGCCGACGATCTTCTCCAGGGCGGGGGACCCGAGCCCGATCGGCGTGCTGGGCCTGCCGAAGGCGAAGTCGATGTTCTCGAAGGGCACGGAGAGGACGTGGCGCTCGTGGAGCTCGCGCAGGGCCGCCGAATCGGGGCGCTCGGGCGGCTTGGCGCCGATGCGGCGGAGATAGGAATCCACTTCCGCGGCGGTCAGGTCGCGGGATTCCGTCGGTTCCGTGAGGGTGCTCTGGGGCATGTCGCCTGCGCTCTCAGACATATTCGGCGGCGTAGCGGGCGACGATGCGTTCCGCCTTTTCCACGTCCTTGGCGTACTGCTCCGCCTCCGGTGCCGGACGGCCGTCGTCGGCGGAGACGCCCAGCTCCTTGAAGAAGTGCTCGAAGCCGCCGGGAGTGAAGATGATCAGCATTTTGCAGGGGGTGTCGCTGACGTTCTTGAAGGCGTGCACCTTGCCGCGCGGCACGAAGATGAACGCGCCGGTGCCGACGGTCTGCGAGAGCTTCTCGTTGGAGATCTCCAGCTCGCCCTCGATGAGGTAGAACGCCTCGTCGGAGTCGTGGTGGATGTGCAGCGGGGGGCCGCCGCCCGGCGGCACGAGGGCCTCGATCAGACCCAGCGAGCCGTGGGTGTTCTCCTTGTCCGCCTTGATCGTGTAGTGGTCGCCGAAGACCCAGCGCTTCGGCCCCGCCTGCGGCGGGATGTAGACGATGTCCTCGGACTCCTCGAAGCTCACGTGTGTTCCCCTCTCCTTTCCTGTCAGGGCTCCTACTCCACGTCGTGCGCCCGTTTTTGGCATCACGTGATCCCGTGATTTCCGTGTACCGCCCCCGTGAATACGGGATGGCAGCGGCGCGCGGGACGGTCAGGGTGGTGGGAGCGCGGCGCGCAGCGCCGACGTGGCAACGCACGAGGAATGGATGGGAACATGACCGCTCGATTCGCAGGCAAGGTCGCACTCGTCACCGGTGGCGGCTCCGGCATAGGCCGCGCCACCGCCCTGGCCTTCGCGCGGGAGGGCGCCACCGTGGTGGTCGCCGGGCGGACCGCGGGGAACCTCGCGGAGACGGTCCGGCTGATCGAGGAGGCGGGTGGTGGCGGCAGCGCCGTCACGGCCGACATCGCCGTCGCCGCGGACGTGGAGCGCATGGTGGACACCGTCGTCGAGCGGCACGGGGCCCTCGACATCGCGGTGAACAACGCGGGTTACCTCCCCGAGCCCGCGGAGCTGGCCGACCTCGACGAGGAGACGCTGGTGCGGACGCTGGGCATCAACGTCGTCGGCACCTGGCTGTCGATGAAGCACGAGGTGCGCCACATGCGGACCGCCGGCGGCGGGGTCATCGTGAACGTGGGCTCGGTGGTGGGCGCGCACCTGACCATCCCGGGCGCGGGCGCGTACGGGGCGAGCAAGGCCGCCGTCGCCGCGCTGGGCCGCAGCGCGGCCCGGGAGTACGCGGCGGACGGCATCCGCGTCAACACCCTCAGCCCCTCCTCGATGGACACCCCGATGTCCCTGCTGGAGGGCGAGACGGAGGCCGAGCGCACCGAGCGCGCCAAGGGGATGTTCCCGCTCGGCCGCATCGGCAGTGTCGAGGAGGGCGCGGGTGCCGTGCTGTGGCTGGCCTCCGAGGAGTCCGGCTTCGCGCTCGGCCACGATCTCGTCATCGACGGCGGCATCACCGCCTGACGAGCGCTTCCCGCGACGCACGTGTGCCCCGGTCCCGCACAGCGGGGGACCGGGGCACAGTGCGCAGAGGCGGCCTGTTCGGGGGTGTCAGGCGTCGGCCCCT
Organism: Streptomyces sp. NPDC025618; assembly: GCF_055558795.1. Lineage (NCBI taxonomy): Bacteria > Bacillati > Actinomycetota > Actinomycetes > Kitasatosporales > Streptomycetaceae > Streptomyces > Streptomyces sp. NPDC025618. The sequence goes on from NZ_JBVHLW010000073.1 coordinate 9,564, forward strand.
GCGAGCTCCTGCCGCAGTTCCGGTGCGGCGGCCGTGGTGTTCTCCGTGCGGCGCTGGAGGGCGCCCGCCCACAGCGTGCCCAGCAGGCCGAGCACGCCGAGAGCGGCTCCGACCCACGCCACGGACTCGTAGCCCCAGTCGGCGCTGATGGCCAGGCCGCCGAGCAGCGGCGCCAGGGTGTTGCCGACGTTGAAGGCGGAGGTGTTGGTGGCGCCGACGAGGGTCGGGGCGCCGGGCGCGACGGTGAAGACGCGGGACTGCAGGATCGGGTTGGTGACGTAGCCGGTCAGGCCCAGGACGAAGACGGCCAGGACGGTGACGACCACGTTCTGCGCCGTCAGCGCGAGCACCACGGAGGCGACGATCAGGCCGCCGAGGCCGAGGGCGAGGGTGCGGATCGGGTGCGACTCGGCGACGCGGCCGCCGATCGTCATGCCGATCAGCCCGCCGACGCCGAACAGCGCCAGGATGGCCGGGACCCAGCCCTCGGAGAGGCCGGTCACGTCGGTGAGCACCGAGGCGAGGTAGCTGAAGGTGACGATGACGGCGCCGAAGGCGAAGGCAGTGACGGCGTAGGAGAGCCACAGCTGCGGCCGGGCCATGGCGCGGAGTTCGGCCTTGACCGTACGGGTCTCCTCCGTGGCGCCCTTGCCGCCGGGGATGGCGAACACCGAGCAGAGGAGGCTGGCGAGGGTGAGCACGGCCACGGCCCAGAAGGCGGCGCGCCAGCCGGCGAACTGGCTCAGGACGGTGCCGGCCGGGACGCCCACGATGGTGGCGAGGGTGAGTCCGCTGGCGACGATCGCGACGGCCTTGCCCTTGGCGCTCAGCGGCACCATGCTCACGGCCGTGGCCACGGCGACGCCCCAGAATCCGGCGTAGGCGAGCGCGCTGACGATGCGGGTGGCGAACAGCACCCCGTAGCCGGGGGCGAGGGCGCCGACCACGTGGGCGGCGATGAAGACGGCCTGGAGCGCGACCAGCGCGGTGCGGCGCGGCCAGCTCAGCGTGGCGACGGCCAGCAGGGGCGCTCCGACCACCATGCCGATGGCGAAGGCGGAGATGAGCAGGCCGGCGTCGGGGATGGAGACGCCCAGGTCGTCGGCCATGTTGGGCAGCAGGCCGGAGAGCATGAACTCCGAGGTGCCCTGGGTGAAGATGCCGAGTCCGAGGATGTAGACGGCGAGCGGCATCTTCCCGGCCCGCCCTGGATCTGTGGTTTTCGGGTCGAGTGCCATTGGACGGCCCCTCCAGTGCTTCGGGGATCGGTGAATTCGAGTCGGGTCCACAAGCCGGACGTACGGCGCCCTCGACTGCACGATCAGGACGCTAGCACATTTTGAAGCGGGCGCTTCAAAATGACGGAGGTCCGAGCGGTGAGGTTCCGGGAGCGTTCAACTGCCGCAGCAGCAAAGCCGTCTGCGCGCGCTGCCGCCCGTGCGGGCCGGAGACGCGGAAGCCCAGGCTCCGTTCGATCCGGGTGACGCGCTGCGCGACGGAGCTGTGGTGCAGGTAGAGGAGTTGGGCCGCGGCCCGGACCGAGGCGGTGCGGCACACCGCGTCCAGGGTGGCGAGGTCCTCGCTTCCCAGCGTGGCGAGCGCCGCGGTGTCGGGGTGGGCGAGAGCGGCGTCCCTGGGGATGTCCGCGAGCAGGGCGAGCGTGCCGAGACCGGTGGCGTCCACCGCCCGCGGCCAGGTGGGGCCGAGCCCCGCGAACCGTGCCGCGCGCCGCGCCTGGGCCCAGGAGTCCGGCAGTTGGGCCGCCGTGCCCGACGGGCCCGTCCCGACCGCCACCCCCTCCGGCAGGCCGGCCGTCGCCCCCTCCGGCAGCACCGGGTCCCCGGCCCTCGCGTCGGCCGGAGCGGGGAGCAGGATCGCCCCCACGGTGGTCCACAGGGCGCCGAACGGGGCCGGCCGGCCGAGCCGCGGGTGGGCCGCGCTCAGGGCCCGCGCGCAGGAGCCCAGCGTCCTGCGCATGACCGCGGCTTCCGGCGCCACGACGGCGACGGCCCGCAGCGGCTCGTCCGGGTGCAGGCCCAGCAGGTGCAGGGCCCGCGAGCGCTCCGCCTCGGACCCGCGCGCGGAGAGCGCGGCCTGCACCAGCGCCGGATCGCCCCACTGCGGGGAGGGCACCGGGTTGGCGAGCGGCCCGGAGCGCTCGAAGGCCAAGGACGCGGCGAGCGCCAGCCGTTCGAGCACCAGCCCGTCGAGCGACCAGGCGCACCCGGTCCGTTCCAGCCAGACCTCGCCCACCGTCCGCCCGTCCACGACGACCGCGCGGCTGCTCGTCGGCGCCGCCTCGCCGGGCGGCAGCGCGCGGGCGTCCGGGTCGTAGCGGTGATCCGCCGCGTGGCGGTGGTCCGCCGTCCCGGCAGGGCACTCCGCGAGCAGGGCGGTGGCCCGGGTCAGGGCGTCGGCGTCCGAGTGGTTCTCCACCAGCCGGTCGAAGTAGGAGATGACACGCAGGGCACCCGCCGCAGCTGGGTCGAGGTGCGACAGGCGCAGACCGTGCATGCCGGGAGACTAGGCAGCCCGCCCGGCCGGCCCCGCACACCGCGGGGGGACTCTGTCAGGTCGACCCGCCACATGGCGGGTGGAAGGCCCCCCGCCGCCGACAGGGAGCGGTCGCGGGCTCCCCCCGCCGGGCGGGAGAGTGGCCGCATGAGCGAAACTTCTCCGGCCGGGTCGGCACTCCGCCCGGACTTCCACCCCGAACTCGCCCCGCTCCTCGAGGGGATCCCCTACCTCGACGTCGCCGACCCGCCGGCCGCCCGCCGCACCCTGAAGGGTCTCGAAGCGCAGTGGCCCCCGGTCGACACCAGCCGGATCACCGTCACCGAGCGCGCCGTCCCCGGGCCCGCGGGCGCCCCCGACGTCACCGTGCGCGTCTACACCCCCAAGACCCCCGGGCCGCACGGCGGTCTGCTGTGGATCCACGGCGGCGGCTTCGTCATGGGGGACCTGGAGACCGAGCACATGCACTGCGTGCGCTTCGCGGCCGACGCAGGGTGCGTCGTGGTCAGCGTCCAGTACCGCCTCGCGCCCGAACACCCCTTCCCCGCCGCCCCGGAGGACTGCTACGCGGCCCTGGAGTGGATGGCCGCGAACGCCGCCGAGCTCGGCATCGACACGGACCGGCTGGGCGTCGCGGGGTGCAGCGCCGGTGGCGCGCTCGCCGCGGCGGTCTCGCTGATGTCCCGGGACCGCGGCGGCCCGCGGCTCGTGCTCCAGCTGCTCACGTTCCCCGTGATCGACGACCGGATGGACACCCCGTCCGCCCGGAGCTTCCAGGACACCCCGATCTGGTCCACGCCGCACTCCGTGGCGTCATGGCGGCACTACCTCGGCGAGGGGCACGAGAAGCGCGAGACCTCGCCCTACGCGGCCCCCGGCCGGGCCGAGGACCTGTCGGGGCTGGCTCCCGCCCACATCATCACCGCCCAGTACGACCCGCTGCGCGACGAGGGCATCCGCTACGGGCTGCGCCTCCTGGAGGCGGGCGTCCCCACCGGGATCCACCAGTGGGCCAGGACCTTCCACATCTTCGACGCCTACGGCACCGGTCTGGCCGACCGCGCGGCCGCGGAGACGACCCTCGTGGTGAAGGAGGCACTGGGCGCCTGAGGTGGCGCGGCGATGCCCGGCGAGGCCCCTGCCTGGGGTTTTTGGACGATCGCTTCAAAACCTTTAGTGTGCTGATTATGGCGAGGCCGAGGAAGTTCGACGAGACCCGCGTCATCGGCGCGGCGATGGACGCGTTCTGGCGTCGTGGCTACGAGGCGACCTCCACCCGTGACCTCAGCGAGGGCACGGGGCTGGGCCCGTCGAGCCTGTACAACACGTTCGGCGACAAGCGGCAGCTGTATCTGCGCGCCCTGCGCCGGTACTACGAGACGGCCACCAACGCGCAGATCGGGATCCTGGAGCGGCCCGGGCCGGTCAAGGAACGGCTGCGCGAGCTGATGCTCCACGACGTCGACGTCGAGGTCGACCCCTCCGGCGCACGCCCCGTCGGCTGTTTCGCGATCAACGCGGCCATCGAGATGGCCAGTTCGGACCCGGAAGTCAAGGAGCAGGTGCACCGCCACTTCGCCAGGGTGGAGGAGGCGCTCCGTGAGACGGTCGCGCGCGGTCAGCGGGCCGGTGAGATCCGCACCGACCGCGACGCGGCCGGTCTGGCCCGCCAGGTGCTGAGCACCTATTACGGCCTGCACGTCCTCAGCAGGGCCCACGACGACCGGCAGGTGCTCGCGGATGTCGTGGAAGGCGCGCTCGCCACGCTCTGAGCGAGGCGAACGACCCGGGGGGGGGGGGGGGGGGGGGGGGGGGGGGGCCACGCTTGCCCCCACGGGGCGCCCCCCAAACGACAAGCACCCCCCCA
>NZ_JBVHLW010000074.1:0-2381 GCF_055558795.1 Streptomyces sp. NPDC025618
CCCCCCCCCCCCCCCCCCCCCCCCCCCCCCCCCCCCCCCCCCCCCCCCCCCCCCCCCCCCCCCCCCCCCCCCCCCCCCCCCCCCCCCCCCCCGCCTCCCTTATGTCCGATTTAGTGGAGTGGTTGCATATCTCTGCTGTGGCGTACGCCACAAATTCCGCCTTCTGTTTGCCGTTCGAAAGTGGCGGCGTCTAGCGTCAGGGCGGCTGCCCGTCAGATGTGAGTCGCATCCGCGGCCCCGGACAGTCATCGCCGAGTCCCCGTACGGCGCGAGCCAGGGGAGCCGGGGACCCACATGTCCCTGGGGTGAATCGGGCCCCTCTCCGGAGGGATCCGTAGGAGACCTTCCTGCTCCGAACCCGTCAGCTAACCCGGTAGGCGAGAAGGAAGGAAAGGATCAGCCGTACCCATGGCGTTCACCCGTGCCACCGGTAAGCACCGCCGTCCCTCCCGTGCCGTCCGCGTCGGAGCGAACGTCGCGGGCATAGCCACCCTCACGGCCACCGGTGTCGTCGCGGGGTTCGCCGCGCCGGCGCTCGCCGCCACCGACGGCGCCCCGAGCGTCGAGGACACCGGCCTGACGCAGGCCATCGTCATCGGTGACGACACCGCCGACCGGGTCGGTGAGCAGGCCGAGATCCAGCGCAGCTCCGCGGACGAGACCGCCGCCCGCCTCCAGGCCGAGGCCGCCGCCAAGAAGCAGGCCGCCGAGGTCAAGCAGAAGGCCGACGAGGCCAAGCGCAAGGCGGAGGCCGAGCGCGCCGAGAAGGAGCGCATCGCCCGCGACGAGGAGCGCAAGCGCCTCAACGCCTTCGTCGCGCCCATCGACGGCTCCTACGTCTCCACCGCCTACAAGGCGTCCAGCGGCCTGTGGTCCTCCGGCAGCCACACCGGTGTCGACTTCCACGCCGAGTCGGGCACCTCGGTGCACGCCGTGGGCGCCGGCACCGTCGTCGAGGCGGGCTGGGGCGGCGCGTACGGCAACAACGTCGTCATCCAGCACAACGACGGCACCTACACGCAGTACGGCCACCTGTCGTCCATCGACGTCAGCGTCGGCCAGACGGTCACCCCGGGCCAGCAGATCGGCCTCTCCGGCGCCACCGGCAACGTCACCGGCCCGCACCTGCACTTCGAGGCCCGCACCGCGCCCACCTACGGCTCCGACATCGACCCCGTCGAGTACCTGCGCTCGCACGGCGTCAACGTCTGACGCACCAGGCGCCCCGGCTTTCACCGCCGTATCGCCGAGTAGCGCGGCGTTCCCCGTCACCAGGCCCCGGTCACCGACCGGGGCCTTCGTGTTGGCCAAAACGTACCGATGACTTCACCGGCGCCATCGGAAATTCCCGGCGCCTGCAATAGAGTCGCCCGACAGGCGTCAATCGGCCGCGTTTCGCGGGGGTCAATGCGGAGGTTCACCCATGCGGGGCCGTACGTGAACGGCTATGACAAGCCGGTGCCGGACAGCCGCGGAATTCCCACGCAGGCCGTGTGCACCGCGATCCGCGACGACATCGTCTCCGGCTTCTTCCCGCCCGGCAGCAGGCTCATCGAGGAACTGCTCGCCCGCCGCTACGGCGTCTCCCGCGTGCCCGTGCGCGAAGCCCTGCGCACCCTCGCCTCCGAGGGCTTCGTGACCACCCGCCGCCACGCGGGCGCCTGCGTCGCCGAACCCACCGAGCATGAGGCCGCCGACCTGCTCGACGTCCGGGCCCTGCTGGAGCCCCTGGGTGCCGCGCGCGCCGCGCAGCGCCGCACCGAGGCCCACCTCAAGGTGCTCCGCGGGCTGGTCAGGCTCGGTCTGGAGCGCGCGCGGGCCGGCCGGACCGGCGAACTGCGGCCCCTGGACGACTGGTTCGACGAGACGCTCGCCCAGGCCACCGGCAGCCCCAGCCTCGCCGCGCTGCTCACCCAGCTGCGGCTCAAGATCGCCTGGGTGTACGTGGCGGAGCCGCCCCTGCGGCCGGTGCGCACGTGGGAGGCGCACGGTGCCCTCGTCGACGCGATCGCCCGGGGCGACGCGGACCGCGCGCGGGCCCTCGCCGCGACACGCGCCGACCGCGTGCCGGGTGAATACCGGCTGCGCAGGCCCGTCCGCCCGGTCCGGGCGCGGAATCCGAAACAATCGGTGCGCGCCGCGGCCGCCCCGTCCTGACAACAGGCGGTTATCCGTGGAGCGTTGCCGCCGTGCCGCCGGCGGAATTCGAGCGGCGCGCCCGGCGCGAAACCCGGCCGCGAGGCGACGGGGAAAGCGCAGGGCCGGGAAAACGACAGCGGGGGGGGGGGGGGGGGGGGGGGGGGGGGGGGGGGGGGGGGGGGGGGGGGGGGGGGGGGGGGGGGGGGGGGGGGGGTGGGTTGGGGGGGGGGGTTACGAGTGGA
>NZ_JBVHLW010000074.1:2391-13142 GCF_055558795.1 Streptomyces sp. NPDC025618
CACCCGCCGTCGCCTCCCACCCCCCCCCCACACACCCCCCCCCCCCCCCCACCCCCTCCCCCCCCCCCCCCCCCCCCCCCCCCCCCCCCCCCCCCCCCCCCCCCCCCCCCCCCCCCCCCCCCCCCCCCCGCCGCGCGCGATTCCCGTGAATCAGACGGTCTCCGGGAGCTCCTCGAGCCCCTCGGCGACCAGCTTCGCCAGGCGGTCGAGAGCCGCCTCGGCACCCTCGGCGTCCGAGGCCAGCACGATCTCCTCGCCGCCCTGGGCGCCCAGGCCCAGCACGGCCAGCATCGACGCGGCGTTGACGGCGTTGCCGTCGGCCTTGGCGATCGTCATCGGAACGCCCGCGGCCGTCGCCGCACGGACGAAGATCGACGCGGGACGGGCGTGCAGGCCCTCGGCCCAGCCGACATTGACGCGGCGCTCAGCCATGGTGTTGCCCTTCAAGTCGTCATTGGTTGTCTAGACCAGTGTCTCACGGGGTCCGCAGTGCTCCGGCTGCCCCCACCCTCCCCGGTCCCGCCCGCCCGCGCGAGCCGGGCCCGTTGTCGGTGGGCGGCCTTACGCTGGCCCCATGCAGACGCCGTCCGAGCATGCCTACCCGACCCACTGGGAAGCCGATGTGGTGCTGCGCGACGGCGGCACCGCGCAGATCCGCCCGATCACCCCGGACGACGCGCAGCGCCTGGTCAGCTTCTACGAGCAGGTCTCCGACGAGTCGAAGTACTACCGCTTCTTCGCCCCCTACCCCCGCCTCTCCGACCGTGACATGCACCGCTTCACCCATCACGACTACGTCGACCGGGTGGGCCTCGCCGCCACCGTCGGCGGTGAGTTCATCGCCACCGTCCGCTACGACCGCATCGGCCCCCGGGGCCTGCCGTCCTCCGGCCCGGCCGACGAGGCGGAGGTCGCCTTCCTCGTCCAGGACGCCCACCAGGGCCGCGGCGTGGCCTCCGCCCTGCTGGAGCACCTCGCCGCCGTCGCCCGCGAGCGCTCCATCCGCCGCTTCGCCGCCGAGGTGCTGCCCGCCAACACCAAGATGATCAAGGTGTTCACGGACGCGGGCTATACGCAGAAGCGCAGCTTCGAGGACGGCGTCGTCCGCCTGGAGCTCGACCTGGAGCCCACCGACCGCTCCCTCGCCGTCCAGCGCGCCCGCGAGCAGCGCGCCGAGGCCCGCTCCGTGCACCGCCTCATCGCCCCCGGCTCCGTCGCCGTCATCGGCACCGGCCGCGAGCCCGGCGGCATGGGCCGCGCCGTGCTGCGCAATCTGCTGGCGGGCGGCTTCACGGGCCGGGTGTACGCGGTCAACCACGCCTTCCCCGAGGGGCCTTCTCGGCTCCAGCCCGAGGGGGTGCCCGCCCACCGCTCCCTCCGCGGCATCGACGAGCAGGTCGACCTCGCGATCGTCGCCGTGCCCGCCGAGCAGGTGCCCTCCGTCGTCGCCGAGTGCGGCGAGCACGGCGTGCAGGGCCTGGTCGTCCTCGCCGCGGGCTATGCCGAGAGCGGCGCCGACGGCCGCGACCGGCAGCGCGAGCTGGTGCGGCAGGCCCGCTCGTACGGCATGCGCATCATCGGGCCCAACGCGTTCGGCCTGATAAACACCGCGCCCGGGGTCCGCCTCAACGCCTCCCTCTCACCCGAGCTGCCCAGCGCCGGGCGGCTGGGCCTGTTCAGCCAGTCCGGTGCCATCGGCATCGCCCTGCTGTCCGGGCTGCACCGCCGTGCCGCCGGCCTCGTCGGCATCTCCACCTTCGTCTCCGCGGGCAATCGCGCCGACGTCTCCGGCAACGACTTCCTTCAGTACTGGCACGACGACCCCGACACCGACGTCGTCCTCATGTACCTGGAGTCCATCGGCAACCCCCGGAAGTTCACCCGGCTCGCCCGGCGCACCGCCGCCCGCAAGCCGGTCGTCGTCGTCAAGGGCGCCCGCCACGGCGGCGCCGCCCCCACCGGCCACGCCGTGCCCACGACCCGCATCCCCGACGCCACCGTCTCCGACCTGCTGCGGCAGGCCGGCGTCATCCGCGTCGACACGGTCACCGAACTGGCCGACGCCGGCCTCCTCCTGGCCTCCCAGCCGCTGCCCGCGGGCCCCCGCGTCGCCATCCTCGGCAACTCCGAGTCCCTCGCCCTGCTCACCTACGACGCCTGCCTCACCGACGGCCTGCGCCCCCAGCCCCCGTACGACCTCACCACCGCCGCCGAACCGGCCGACTTCCGGGCCGCCCTCCTGGACGCCCTGACCGACGAGGAGTGCGACGCCGTGGTCGTCACCGCCATCCCCTGGGTGGGCGACGCCTCCGCCGCGGACCTCGCCGCCGCGCTGCGGGAGGCGGTCGCCACGGCCGCGGCCACCAAGCCCGTCACCGTCGTCCACCTGGAGATCCCGGGCCTGGCCGAGGCGCTCGCGGCGGAGGAGCGGCCGCCCGTGGCCACAGGCGCGGCGGCCGCCACGGACGCCTCCGCCGGCCCGCCGCCCGCCGTGCGGATACCCGCCTACCCCGCGGCCGAGCGCGCCGTGCGGGCCCTCGCCGAAGCGGCGCGCTACGCCCGGTGGCGGCGGCAGACGGCCGCCGAGCCCGGCCGGGTGCCCGAGTACGACGACATCGACGAGGCGGGGGCCGCCGCCGACATCGACGTCCTGCTGGCCGCCCACGGCGCGACCCCCGCGCCGCTCACCGGCCCGCGGGCCGTCACCCTCTCCGCCGCCGACACCCAGCGCCTGCTCGCCCGCTACGGCATCGCCGTGCTGCCCGCGCTGCCCGCCCCCGACCCGGAAAGCGCCGTCCGGGCCGCGCACCGGCTCGGCTTCCCCGTCGCCCTCAAGCCCACCGCCCCGCACCTGCGCCACCGCGCCGACCTCGGCGGCGTCCGGCTCGACCTGGGCGGCGAAGCGGAACTGCTCCGTGCCTACGGCGAGTTGACCGAGCTGCTCGGCAAGCCGGAGGAGACCCGGTTCGTGGTGCAGTCGATGGCCCCGCGCGGCGTCGACACGGTCGTGCGGGCCGCCATCGACCCCGCGGCGGGCGCCGTGCTCTCCTTCGGCCTGGCCGGCGCGCCCTCCCTGCTGCTCGGCGACACCGCGCACCGGCTGGTCCCCGTCACCGACCGCGACGCCGCCGAGCAGATCCGCTCGATCAGGACCGCGCCGCTGCTCTTCGGCTGGCGGGGCACGACCCCGGTGGACACCAGAGCCCTGGAGGAACTGCTGCAGCGGGTCTCCCGGCTGGTCGACGACCACCCCGAGGTCGTGGGCGCCGATCTGGAGCCGGTGATCGTCGCCCCGCACGGCGTCCACGTCCTGGGCGCGACCATACGCCTGGCCCCGCCGCCCGCCCGTACGGATCTCGGGCCCCGCAGCCTGCCGGTCGTCTGACCGGACGCCCGCTGCGAGGTGCCCCACCGGGCCGCGTCCCGCCCCCTGATCCCGGTCCGCGGCACAGCGCCCGCCCCCGGGCCCCGGGGGCGGGCAAGGGCGGGCGGGCCCCCTGGGCCCCGTAGGATGGGCGTATGGCGAAGACCGGTACGACGACCCAAGGGCTCCGCGCGGCGATCGAGCGCAGCGGCTACTACCCGGCCCTCGTGGCCGAGGCGGTGGAGGCCGCCGTGGGCGGGGAGCCGATCGTGTCGTACCTGGTGCACCAGGAGACGACGTTCGACTCCAACGAGGTCCGCCGCCACGTCACGGTCCTGGTCCTCACGGACAACCGCTTCATCGTCAGCCACACCGACGAGCAGGCCGCCGACGGCACGTCCCCCTCGCCGTACGCCACGACGTCCACGGAGTCCGTGAAGATCGGCCGGATCTCCTCCGTCGTGCTGAGCCGCGTCGTCGCCAACCCCGAGGCGTACACCCCGGGCACCCTGCCCCGCGAGGTCGTCCTCACCATCGGCTGGGGCGCGGTCTCCCGGATCGACCTGGAGCCCGCCGCCTGCGGCGACCCCAACTGCGACGCCGACCACGGCTACACCGGTTCGTCCACCGCCGACGACCTGAGCCTGCGCGTCAGCGAGGCGGGCGACGGCCCGGACACCGTCCGGCAGACCCTCGCCTTCGCCCAGGCGCTCTCCGAGGCGACCGCGGCGACCGCCCGCTGATGGCCCAGGTGACCACCGCGGGCCGGTCCTGGCACGACCCGGTCCCGCTCGACCCCCGCTGTGCCCCCCTCCCGCGCTACGGCACCGGCTCGCTCGCCGACCTGCTGCCGTCGATCGCGACGGGCCTGGGCGTCCCCGGGCTGAGCACCGGCCTGGAGCTCGCCCCCGCCGACCGCGTCTGCGTCTTCCTCATCGACGGCCTCGGCTGGGAGCTGCTGCGGGCCCACCCCGCGGAGGCGCCCTTCCTGCACTCCCTGCTGGGCACGTCCATGAACGGCACCGGGCGGCCGATGACCGCCGGGTTCCCCTCCACCACCGCGACGTCCCTCGCCTCGGTCGGCACTGGCCTGCCGCCGGGCGCGCACGGCCTGCCCGGCTACACCGTCGCCGACCCCGCCACCGGGCAGCTGATGAACCAGCTCCGCTGGCGCCCCTGGACCGACCCGCACGTCTGGCAGCCCTACCCCACGGTCTTCCAGCTCGCGGACGCGGCCGGGGTCCACACCTGCCAGGTCTCCGCCCCCGACTTCCAGCACACGCCGCTGACGAAGATCGCGCTGAGCGGCGGCACCTTCCACGGCCGGCTCTCCGGCGAGGACCGGATGGACCTCGCCGCCGACCGGCTCGCCGCCGCGGACCGCGCGCTGGTCTACACCTACTACAGCGACGTGGACGGCAAGGGCCACCGCTTCGGCGTCGACTCCGACGAGTGGCGCGGCCAGTTGATGTATGTCGACCGGCTCGCCCAGCGCCTCGCCGAACAGCTGCCGCCGCGCTCGGCGCTGTACGTCACCGCCGACCACGGCATGATCGACATCCCCTTCGACCCGGAGTCGCGCATCGACTTCGACGAGGACTGGGAGCTGCGCGCCGGCGTCGCGCTCCTCGGCGGCGAGGCCCGCGCCCGCCACGTCTACGCCGTGCCCGGCGCTGCCGCCGACGTGCTGGCCGTCTGGCGCGAGGTGCTCGGCGAGCAGATGTGGGTCGCCGGGCGGGACGAGGCGATCGAGGCCGGCTGGTTCGGCCCGCCCGGCGAGGGCGTGGACGACCGGGTCCACGGACGGATCGGCGATGTGGTCGCCGCGGCCCGCGACGACATCGCCGTCGTCGCCACCGAGACCGAGCCGAACGAGTCCGCGATGGTCGGGCTGCACGGTTCCATGACGCCCGTGGAGCAGCTGGTCCCGCTCCTCGAAGTGCGTTCCTGACAGCCCGCCCGGCCCCCTTCTGCCCCTCCTACGTACGAAAGGCATTGGCTTCCCCATGCCCGAGCTGGTGTTCTTCTCCGGAACCATGGACTGCGGAAAGAGCACCCTCGCTCTTCAGATCGAGCACAACCGCTCGGCACGCGGTCTGCAAGGGATGATCTACACCCGGAACGACCGCGCGGGCGAGGGCAAGCTGTCGTCCCGGCTCGGCCTGGTGACGGACTCCGTCGAGGCGGGCGACGGCTTCGACTTCTACGCCCACATCGTCGCGCACCTCTCGGCGGGCGGCCGGGCCGACTACGTCATAGCCGACGAGGCGCAGTTCCTCACCGCCGAGCAGATCGACCAGCTCGCCCGGATCGTCGACGACCTCGAACTCGACGTCTTCGCGTTCGGCATCACCACCGACTTCCGCACCCGGCTCTTCCCCGGCTCCCAGCGCCTGGTGGAACTCGCCGACCGGATAGAGGTGCTCCAGGTCGAGGCCCTGTGCTGGTGCGGTGCGCGGGCCACGCACAACGCCCGCACGATCGGCGGGCAGATGGTCGTCGAGGGCGCCCAGGTCGTCGTCGGGGACGTCAACCAGCCCGAGGCCGTGGTGGGTTACGAGGTGCTGTGCCGGCGTCACCACCGCCGTCGGCTGACAGCCGCGTCGGCGCGCGCCGCCGCGCTCTCGCCGGACGTGCTGCCCGTGGACCCGGCTAACGGGCCGTCCGCAGCAGGGTGAAGACGGCGCCCTCGGGATCCGCGACCGTGGCCAGGCGCCCGGCCGCGCTCTCCCGCGGCGGCCGCAGCACCTGACCGCCCAGCTCGACGACCCGGCGCGCGGCCATATCGGTGTCCGCCACCTCGAACGACGTCATCCAGTGCGGCCCCCGCGCGGGCGGCAGCGCCGCACCGACCCCGTGGATCGCGGCCACCGGCCGACCGTTCAGCCGCAGCGTGACGGAGTCGGAACCGCCCGCCGGCGCGGGCTCGGCCTCGTAGCCGAAGAGCGCGCGGTAGAACGTGACGACCGCGGACGTCCGGTGGGTCACCAACTCGTGCCGGACCGGTGTGCCGGGCGTCCCCACCAGCCGGGGGCTCGCCAGGCGCATGCCCTGCCAGACGCCGAACGAGGCCCCGGCCGGGTCCGAGGCGAGCAGCAGCCGCCCCGCGTCCTCGGCTGTCAGCGGGCCCACGCCGACGGTGCCGCAGGACGAGCGGATGCCCTCCGCGGTGCCGTCCGCGTCGTCGCTCGCGAGATAGGTGGTCCAGGCGGTGGGCAGCCGTCGGCCAGGCGTCAGCCCGCCGATGCCCGCCACGTCCTGGCCGTCGATCGTGGCGCGTACGTACGGGCCGAGCCGGCGTGGCCCGGGGTTGTAGTAGGACCAGCCGAACAGGCCGCTGTAGAAGTCCTTGATCGATTCCAGGTCGTGTGCCAGCAGGCTCGTCCAGCACGGGGTGCCCGGTGTCTGCCTGGCCTCCCCCGTGCTCGGCCGCCGGGGGGAGCCCCAAACCTCGGTCATCGCCACTCTCTCCTCGGACCATCGTGGTGGCCGCGCGTCCCGCGCCGTTCCGCGGCGCGCGGGCGGTACGGGACGGGGCACGTCCAGATGTTTGCACCACCTGCCGCGGCGCGCCCCCCGGCCGCGCCGGGACCCACGTGTTCCCGCAGGAGAATGCCCGAATTCGCGTTTCGGTTCCGTTTCGGCGCCGTTGCCGTCCAGTATCGGGATCGCCGCCCAGTATCGAGCAGTTGTGCGCGGTCCCACCAGAGGGCCTTTCCGCGCGGGGAGGTTGGGCCAGGATGGGGCCATGAATCCCCTCATCACCGCAGTCGAACTCATGAACACATCTGCCGGGGCGCGGCCGCCGGTCCTGCTCGACGTCCGCTACCAGATGGGCGGCCCGCCCGGCCGTCCGCAGTACGAGGCGGGGCACATCCCCGGCGCCGCCTACGTGGACCTCGAAGCCGAACTGGCAGGCCCCGCGGGGAAGCAGGGCAGGCACCCGCTGCCGGACGTCGAGGCGTTCGGCGCGGCGATGCGGCGCGCCGGGGTGCGCTCCGACCGCGAGGTCGTCACCTACGACGGCGGCACCGGCTGGGCGGCCGCCCGCGCGTGGTGGATGCTGCGCTGGGCCGGTCATTACTCCGTACGGGTCCTCGACGGCGGCCTCCCCGCGTGGACGGCCGGGGGCGGGGCCCTGGAGGCCGGTGCGCCACCGGTCGCGGAAGGGGACTTCGTCCCGGCGCCGGGGGCGCTGCCGTCGCTCGACGCGGACGGGGCGGCCGCGCTGGCGCGGCGCGGGGTGCTGCTGGACGCCCGGGCGGGGGAGCGGTACCGCGGCGAGACCGAGCCGATCGACGCGGTCGCCGGGCACATTCCCGGCGCGGTCTCCGCGCCGACGACGGAGAACCTGGCCGAGGACGGCCGCTTCCGGCCCGCCGAGGAACTGGCCGAGCGCTTCGCCGGCCTCGGGGCGCGCGGCGAGGTGGGGGTCTACTGCGGCTCAGGCGTCTCCGCCGCGCACGAAGTGCTCGCGCTGGCGGTCGCGGGCATCCCCGCGGCCCTCTACGTGGGGTCGTGGAGCGAGTGGTCCTCCGACGGGAGCCGCCCCGTGGCGACGGGACCCCAGCCGGGCTGACCCGGTCCCCGTCGTCCGGCGGGAGCGGCCGGTCGGAGCGACGGCGCCCGGCCCCACCGGGCCGGGCGGTGCCGCCGCGCGGAGAGGGCAGGCGAGGCGCGCGCCACCATGGCCCCGGCAACAGCCGGGGTTGACGGGTGGTCACTCCTCGGGTCGCTCTGCCGTCACTCCTGTTTCTTGCGCCGGGTGCCGAAGACGATCTCGTCCCAACTGGGCACCGCGGCCCGGCGGCCGGGACGGACACCGTCCGCCTCCGCCTGACGGTCCGTCGTCCCGGTGAGCCGGTCGCGGTGACCGGCCACCGAACGCGGCATCAGCACATCGGCGTACGCGGCACCCGCGCCCGCGCTCGCGGCCGGAGGCTCGACGGCCTCCGCCTCCTCGTCGGTCTCCTCGTTCACCGGCGCCACCGAGGGCGGCTCCGGCACGACCATGTCACCCCGGAAGCTGGGCACGGCCTCGAGCAGGCTCGTCAGGGAGTCCCGCTCCTTGGCGGTGTCCTCCGCGGCGGCCTCGGTGTCCGGCTCCGCGGGGGGAGCGGGCGGCGCCGGGGCCGGGCGGTCCAGGGTGCGGTCCAGCGGCCGGTCGCGCGGCAGCCGGGCGATGCGCGGCACGAAGGGAAAGCTCGGCTCGGGCGTGTCGTCGGTCTCGCCGATGAGGGCCCGCGCCTCGTCGTCCATCGCCTGAACGATCCGCCTCGGCGGGTCGAACGTCCAGCTCGCGGCGCGCGGCTCACCTGCCGACCGGTAGACGAGCAGCACTTCCCAGGTGCCGTCGTCGCGGCGCCAGGAATCCCACTGCGAGCTGTCCTTCTCCGCGCCACGCAGCACGAGCCGCTCCGCGACCGCCTCGCCGAGCGGCGGACCGGTGTTCTCACCGGGACGGCGCACGGGCGTCTTGCGGGCGCGCTCGGCCATGAAGGCGCGCTCGGCGAGCACCGGTCCCTCGAACCTGCGGACCCGCTCGACGGGAATGCCGGCCAGCTGCGCGACTTCCTCCGCCGAGGCACCGGCGCGTATACGCGCCTGGATGTCGCGCGGGCGGAGATGGCTCTCCACCTCGATCTCGATCTGGCCCAGGCGAGCACGGTCGTTGCGCACCGCGGCGCGCAACCGTTCGTCGATGGGAAGGGTGTACTCCGTGCTGTCCGCAGCCTTGAGCACCAGCCGTGTGCCGTCGTTGGAGACGGCCACGACACGCAGTTCGGGCATGGGGACCTCCCGGGTGGTGCCTGCCGACGTCACCTGCGTCGCTGCTTCCGCTAGTCGAGTGTGGCCTGCCCGGGTGCAGCCTGCCACAACATTGCCGAGTTGACGGGGCGAGAGCCGCCTGGCCCCTCCCGTTTGGGTCCGGGCAGCCGGACGGGACACCGGGACCAGGGCTCGCCACAGTACTCCATTCGGGCCACTGGGCGTGGATCGGCGCGCCATCGAAGTTCACGCGGGAGAAGGGAGTTGATCCGGCCCGTCGGTGGCGGCACCCCCCGAACGGGTGTCGAGGTTCACACAATCGCCCGAATCGGAACTGTTCGTTACGCTCGAATGTCTCTTCTAGCTGCAAGAGGGATCGAAGGCTACACAGAGGCGGGAGATGGACGACAAAGGCGAAAGCGAGGCAAAACCCAAGAAGAAGCGCCTGGAGCTGAGCCTCGCGCAGGTCGCCGGGAGCGCCCTCGCGGCGGTCGTGGCCGCGCTGCTCGCGGGCAAGCTCGGCGTGTACGGCACCGTGCTCGGCGCCGGCGTGGTGAGTGTCGTGGCCACCTCGGGCGGCACGATCTTCCAGCATCTCTTCAAGCGCACCGGCGAGCAGCTCCGCGTGGCGACCACCCAGGCGGCCAGGCCCACGCTGCGCCAGGTGCCGGTGCGGGACGCCGGGCGTGCGGTGAGGCGCCTCGAACCGGACGCCACGCCCGATGCCGACCGGACCCAGTTGCTCGGCCAGGTCGACGCGACGCGGATGATGCCGGCCGCCGACGCGACGCGAGGTCTGCCCGCCGAGGACGCGACGCAGCTGTTGCGCGGAGCGGGCCGCACGCCGGAGCACAGCACGCACGCGGGCGCGTATGGGGACCCGCACGCCGGTGCGTACTCCGATGAACAGATCGACGGCCTGAGCGACGAGTACACGACAGGCACCACCCACGGCACGCGGCTGCGGTGGGGCTGGAAGCGCCCGCTGCTCGCCGCGGCGGCGGTCTTCGCGCTCGCCATGGGCACCGTCACCGCGGTCGAGCTGGTCAGCGACAAGAGCGCGGACGGCGCGAAGAACTCCACGACGTTCAGCCAGCTGGTCAGCGGCGGCGGGAAGTCGGAGAAGAAGCAGGAGCGCACGCCCTCCGAGAACCCCGACCCGGGCCGTTCGCACGAGGGCGACCGGGAGCCGGGCAAGGGCGGCGGCGACAACTCCTCGCCGGACTCCGGGACGTCCGGGCAGGGCGGCGGTACGGACAAGCCCTCGCCGAACCCGTCGACGTCGTCCGGTACGGGCGGCACCACCGGCGGCTCGACGCCCGGCCCGAAGCCGGACCCGTCCCACCCCACGCCGACGCCCGACGGCGGCAAGGGCGGCACCGACGGCAAGGGCGGCACGACCACGGGCGGCCAGGGTACGACCGGCTCGACCGGGCAGACCCCGAAGCCGCCGCAGGGCCAGAACGCGGCGGCGGGCACCGGCACGGTCACCCAGGGGACGCTGTCGTAGGACTCCCTCTCCTGCCGGACGGGGGGGGGGGGGGGGGGGGGGGGGGGGGGGAGGGGGGAGGGGGGGGGGGGAAGGGGGGGGGGGGGGGGGGGGGGGGGAGAGGGGGAG
>NZ_JBVHLW010000075.1:0-12593 GCF_055558795.1 Streptomyces sp. NPDC025618
CCTCTGCTTTCGGGGGGGGGGGGGGGGTTGGTTAGGGGGAGCTCGCTGCTTTAGCGGGGGGGGGGGGGGGGGGGGGGGGGGGTGGTGGGGGGGGGGCGGCCCTCCCCCCCCCCCCCCCCCCCCCCCGCCCCTTCGGTCGTGCGGTGTCAGTACGACGAGCCGCCCGCGCCCAGCGAACCCGTCGGGTGCCAGACCGTGCGCGTCTCCAGGAACGCCGTCATCCGGTCGAGGCCCGGCGTGGCGGCCCAGTCCACAGCCTGTGGACGGAGCACGCGCTTGAGGTTGTCCGCCGCCGCGATCTCCAGCTCCTTCGCGAGGCCGGCGTCCGCGCCCGCGAGGTCGATCGCGTTGACGTCCTGGTGCGCGGCCAGCGACGGCGTGATCTCCGCCGTACGGCCCGACAGGATGTTGACGACACCGCCGGGGACGTCGGACGTCGCCAGCACCTCGCCCAGGGACAGCGCGGGCAGCGGCGCCCGCTCGGAGGCCACGACCACGACCGTGTTGCCGGTGGCGATCGCGGGGGCGATCACCGAGACCAGGCCGAGGAACGACGACTCCTGCGGGGCGAGCACGGCGACGACGCCGGTCGGCTCCGTGGCGGAGACGTTGAAGTACGGGCCGGCGACCGGGTTGGCGGCACCGGTGATCTGGCCGATCTTGTCGGTCCAGCCCGCGTACCAGACCCAGCGGTCGATCGCGGCGTCGACGACCGCGGCGGCCTTCGCCCTGGACAGGCCCTCGGCCTCGGCCACCTCGCGGACGAACTGGTCCTTGCGGCCCTCCAGCATCTCGGCGACGCGGTAGAGGACCTGGCCGCGGTTGTACGCGGTCGCGCCGGACCAGGCGCCGAACGCCTTACGGGCCGCGACGACCGCGTCCCGGGCGTCCTTGCGGGAGGACTGCGGGGCGTTGGCGAGCCAGTTGCCCTTGGAGTCGGTCACCTCGTACACCCGTCCGCTCTCGGACCGGGGGAACTTGCCCCCGACGAACAGCTTGTAGGTCTTGAAGACAGCCTGGCGATCAACGGCACTCATCAGCGCTCACCCTTCGGGTTCGACGGGGCGAGGTACGCCTCCAGACCGTGACGGCCGCCCTCGCGGCCGAAGCCCGACTCCTTGAAGCCGCCGAACGGCGAGGTCGGGTCGAACTTGTTGAACGTGTTGGCCCAGACGACACCCGCGCGCAGCTTGCTCGCGACGGCCAGCATCCGCGAGCCCTTCTCCGTCCAGATGCCGGCGGAGAGGCCGTACTGCGAGTTGTTCGCCTTGGCGACCGCCTCGGCCGGGGTGCGGAAGGAGAGCACCGAGAGCACCGGGCCGAAGATCTCCTCGCGGGCGATCCGGTGGGCCTGGGT
Organism: Streptomyces sp. NPDC025618; assembly: GCF_055558795.1. Taxonomy (NCBI): domain Bacteria; kingdom Bacillati; phylum Actinomycetota; class Actinomycetes; order Kitasatosporales; family Streptomycetaceae; genus Streptomyces; species Streptomyces sp. NPDC025618. The sequence goes on from NZ_JBVHLW010000075.1 coordinate 1,358, forward strand.
GACGTTGGTGAACAGCGTCGGCGCGAACCAGTAACCCGCGGACGGCAGCTCGCAGGCCGGGGCCCAGCGCTCGGCGCCCTCGGCCTCGCCGCTGTCGGCCAGCTCGGTGATCCGGGCCAGCTGCTCGGCGGAGTTGATCGCGCCGATGTCGGTGTTCTTGTCCAGCGGGTCGCCCAGGCGCAGCGTCGACAGCCGGCGCTTGAGGGCGTCCAGCAGCTCGTCCTGGACCGACTCCTGGACCAGCAGGCGGGAGCCCGCGCAGCAGACCTGGCCCTGGTTGAAGAAGATGCCCTGGACGATGCCCTCGACGGCCTGGTCGATGGGGGCGTCGTCGAAGACGATGTTGGCGCCCTTGCCGCCCAGCTCCAGCGTGAGCTTCTTGTCCGACCCGGCGACCGTGCGGGCGATGGCCTTGCCGACCGCCGTGGAGCCGGTGAACGCGACCTTGTTCACGTCCTCGTGGGCCACCAGCGCGGCGCCCGTGGTGCCGTCACCGGTGACGATGTTGACGACGCCCTTCGGCAGCCCGGCCTGGCGGCAGATGTCCGCGAAGAACAGCGCCGACAGCGGGGTCGTCTCGGCCGGCTTCAGGACGACGGTGTTGCCCGTCGCCAGCGCCGGGGCGATCTTCCACGCCAGCATCAGCAGCGGGAAGTTCCACGGGATGACCTGGCCCGCGACGCCCAGCGGGCGGGGGTTGGCGCCGTAGCCCGCGTGGTCGAGCTTGTCGGCCCAGCCCGCGTAGTAGAAGAAGTGCGCGGCGACCAGCGGGAGGTCCGCGTCGCGGGTCTCCTTGATCGGCTTGCCGTTGTCCAGGGTCTCCAGGACGGCCAGCTCGCGCGAGCGCTCCTGGATGATCCGGGCGATGCGGAAGAGGTACTTCGCGCGCTCCGCGCCGGGCAGCGCCGACCACTTCTCGAACGCCTTGCGGGCCGCCTTCACCGCGCGGTCCACGTCCTCCGCGGAACCCTGCGCGACCTCGGACAGCACCTCCTCGGAGGAGGGGCTGACCGTCTTGAAGACCTTGCCGCCGGTGGCCTCGGTGAACTCACCGTCGATGAACAGGCCGTAGGACGGGGCGATGTCGACGACCGCCCGCGACTCGAGGGCCGGTGCGTAAGTGAAAGACATGATCAGTCCACCGTGACGTAGTCGGGACCGGAGTAGCGCCCGGTGCTCAGCTTCTGCCGCTGCATCAGCAGGTCGTTCAGCAGGCTGGAGGCACCGAAGCGGAACCAGGTGTTGTCCAGCCACTCCTCGCCCACGGTCTCGTTGACCAGGACCAGGAACTTGATCGCGTCCTTGGTGGTGCGGATGCCACCGGCCGGCTTCACGCCGACCTGGACGCCCGTCTGCGCCCGGAAGTCGCGCACGGCCTCCAGCATCAGCAGGGTGTTCGCCGGGGTCGCGTTCACCGCGACCTTGCCGGTCGACGTCTTGATGAAGTCGGCCCCGGCCAGCATCCCGATCCAGGACGCGCGCCGGATGTTGTCGTACGTCGACAGCTCGCCGGTCTCGAAGATGACCTTGAGGCGGGCCTTGTCGCCGCACTCCGCCCGGACGGCGCGGATCTCCTCGAAGACGTCCATGTACCGCCCGGCGAGGAACGCCCCGCGGTCGATCACCATGTCGATCTCGTCCGCCCCGGCCGCGATGGCGTCCCGGGTGTCGGCCAGCTTCACCGGCAGCGCGGCGCGGCCGGCGGGGAAGGCGGTGGCGACGGACGCGACCTTGACGTCCGTGCCCTTCAGGGCGGCCTTGGCGGTCGCCACCATGTCCGGATAGACGCAGACCGCGGCGGTCGTGGGCGTCGTACGGTCGGTCGGGTCGGGGTGGACGGCCTTGGCGGCGAGCGCCCGGACCTTGCCCGGGGTGTCTGCGCCTTCCAGCGTCGTCAGGTCGATCATCGAGATCGCCAGGTCGATGGCGTACGCCTTCGCCGTCGTCTTGATCGAGCGGGTGCCGAGCGAGGCGGCGCGGGCCTCCAGCCCGACCGCGTCGACGCCCGGGAGGCCGTGCAGGAAGCGGCGCAGCGTGCTGTCGGAGGCGGTCACGTCCGCCAGCTCCTTCAGCCGCCCCGCGGCGTCGTTGCCGTGTGCGGGAACTGTGGTGGGCATGGTCACCAGATGAGCATATCTACGCGCGTAGCGCGTGTCACCCCCTTGTGGTGGATCCCGATTCGCGACGCTCCCGCCGCCTCCCCCCGCCTCCCCTCGCGACGTGTGGTGCACAATCGCCGCATGACGAGCCCGGACGACTCCTCCGCCCCGCAGACCCCGTACGCCGACCGGTGCTACCGCTCGCCCGCCGGGATCGCCGGCGGCGTGCTGCTGCTCCTCCTCGCCGCCTGGCTGGGCGGTGACGCCGTCCTCCGCGGCTCCGGACGCACGCCGTGGTTCGCCCTCGCCGTCCTGCTCTGCGCCGTACCGCTGATCGTCGCCTTCACACTGCGGCCCGCGGTGTGGGCGGGCGAGAAGCGGCTGCTGGTGCGGAACCCGTTCCGGACGATCACCGTGCCGTGGGGGTGCGTCGAGGATGTGCGGGCCGGGTACTCGAGCGAGCTCTTCGCCGGGGGCGCGAAGTATCAGCTCTGGTCCATTCCGGTGTCGTTGCGCAAGCGGAAGGGGGCGGCGCGGCGGGGTGGTGGGGGTGGTGTCTTTTCGCTTGCCTCGGCTTCGGCTCCGGCGTCCCCTGCTTCGGCTTCCGCTTCGCCTTCGGCGGGTCAGGCGGTCGGGGAGATCCGGGAGTTGGCGGAGCGGCATGCGGGGGTTGGGGGCGTGGTGTCGGTGCGGTGGGCTTATGAGGTGTTGGGGCCGGTGGGGGTGGGGGTTGTGTTTCTGGTGGTGCTTTTGATTTTGGGCTGAGGTTGGTTGGGTTCGCCGTTGTCTGGTGCGGGTTGCTTGCGCCTTGCGGTTCGGGTGGCCTGCGGGGTCGCCGTTGTCCGGTGCGGGTCTGTTGCCGCCTGCGGCGGGAGCGCCCTTCGGGCGCGGCCTCAAGCGCCGGCCGGGCTTTGGTTGTGGTGGGTGCCGGGGGTGGGACTTCCGGGCTGAGGACCTGGAACGCGGTGCGGTGCGGGTCAGGCGCATTGAGTGCCCTGAAAACGCACCGCGTTCCAGAACCTCACCCTCCAGCCCCACCCCCTCCCACCGGAGGGCACATGCGGGACGTGTCTGCTTCAGGTTCGCCTTCAGCCCGTTGGGGGCACCTCTGGGGGCACCCCCGGACGGAGTCTGGGGGAGGTAGCTGGGGGAGTCTGAGGACGCGGCCGCAGGCCGCTTCCGCCGCAGGCGGCGAACCGGCCCGCAGCCGGGGACCTGGGGCACGCGCCCCCCACGCGGCGGAGCCGCAGAGTACGGGGAACAACCCCGCCGCGGCAGAGCGGCCGCGGCGGGCAGTCCGTGGTCAGATACCCGCCGCCTGCGACAGGTCCTTCTTGATCGCGGTCAGGACATCCGTCGCCCGTGCCCGGGCGTCCGTGAGGGCGATCGCCGACGCGACCGGGACGACGACCTCCAGGTAGCACTTGATCTTCGGTTCCGTGCCCGAGGGGCGGACGATGACGCGCGCGCCGGAGACCGTACCGGAGCCGTCACCGGCGAGGTGATACCGCAGGCCGTCCGTCGGCGGGAGGGCCTCGGAGCCCTTGGCCAGGTCCTCGGCGGAGGTCACCTGGAGGCCGGCCAGCAGGGCGGGCGGCTGCTCGCGCAGGCGGCGCATCGCGTCGGAGATCAGGGAGAGGTCCTCGACGCGCACCGAGAGCTGGTCCGTGGCGTGCAGGCCGTGCTCGACCGCGAGGTCGTCCAGCAGGTCGGTGAGCGTACGGCCCGACTCCTTGAGCTCGGCGGCCAGCTCGGCGACGAGCAGGGCGGCGGTGATGCCGTCCTTGTCGCGTACGCCCTCGGGGTCGACGCAGTAGCCCAGCGCCTCCTCGTAGGCGTACCGCAGGCCGTCCACGCGGGCCAGCCACTTGAAGCCGGTGAGGGTCTCCTCGTAGGCGGCGCCGGGGGCGGCGGCCGCGATGCGGGAGAGAAGGGACGAGGAGACGATCGTGGTCGCGAACGTGCCCTGCGCCTTCTTGTGCACCAGGTGCGTGGCCAGCAGCGCGCCGACCTCGTCGCCGCGCAGCATGCGCCAGCCCTCGGCGGACCCGGGGTCCGGCACGGCGACGGCGCAGCGGTCGGCGTCGGGGTCGTTGGCGATGACGATGTCCGGCTGGGCCTCGCGGGCCGTCGCGAACGCCAGGTCCATCGCGCCCGGCTCCTCCGGGTTCGGGAAGGAGACGGTCGGGAAGTCCGGGTCGGGCTCGGCCTGCTCGGCGACGACCGTCGGCGCGGGGAAACCGGCCCGCTCGAAGGCGGCGGTCAGGACGGTGCGGCCGACGCCGTGCATGGGCGTGTAGACGACGCGCACGTCCCGGGCGGAACCATTGGTCAGGACCGCGTCCGTACGCTCCAGGTACGCCTGCACGATCGTGTCGCGGAGGGTCTCCCAGCCGGCCGAGGGGCGGGGCACGTCGTCCAGGCTCGCGACCGCGGCGATCTCGGCGGCGATCTCCGCGTCGGCCGGGGGCACGATCTGGGAGCCGTCGCCGAGGTAGACCTTGTAGCCGTTGTCGCGCGGCGGGTTGTGGCTGGCGGTCACCTCGACGCCCGCGACCGCGCCCAGATGGCGGATCGCGAAGGCGAGCACGGGGGTCGGCAGCGGGCGCGGGAGCAGCGCGGCCTTCAGGCCCGCGCCGACCATCACGGCCGCGGTGTCCAGGGCGAAGTCGGCGCTCTTGTGCCGGGCGTCGTAGCCGATGACGACGGTGCCGCCGACGTGGCCCTGCTTCTTGAGGTACGCGGCGAGACCGGCGGCCGCGCGGATCACGACGGCGCGGTTCATACGCATGGGACCGGCGCCCAGCTCACCGCGGAGACCCGCCGTACCGAACTGCAGCGTGCCGCCGAAGCGGACGCTCAGCTCGGCGGTGTCCCCGGCGTCGAGGAGCCGGGCGAGCTCGTCACGGGTGTCGGGGTCGGGGTCCTCGGCCAGCCACGACTTGGCTCGCGCGATGAGGTCTCGCTCCACGGTTTCTCCTCCGGAGTGGTCGAGTGTCTGGGGACGGGGCCGCTGCGCTCTGCGGAGTCCGTCACCGGGTGTTGCATCGTTGCCCTGACGTAGGGCTCATAAATCACAGAGTGTGGCGGGTAGCGCCTGCGGGTCCCTTTACCGCCTGCGGCGGGAGCGGCCTGCGGCCGCGTCCTCAAACTCCCCCAGCTACCTCCCCCAGACTCCGTCCGGGGGTGCCCCCAGAGGTGCCCCCAACGGGCTGAAGAGAAAAGACGGGCGCGTCCCGAAACCGAATGTTGCCCTCCGGCGGGAGGGGGTGGGGCTGGAGGGTGGGGTTCTGGAACGCGGTGCGTTTTCGGGGCACTCGATGCGCGTGACCCGCAGCGCACCGCGTTCCAGGTTCCCAGCCCGGAGGTCCCGCCCCCGGACCCAGCCACGAACCCAGCCCGTCCGGCGCTTGAGGACACGTCCGAAGGACGTGCCCACAGCCGGACAGCCGGACAGCCGGACAGCCGGACTACAGCCGGTCGAGCACCGAAGCCAGCAGCGCACCCATGGCCGTAGCCGAGTCGCGCCCGGCCTGGAGCACCTCTTCGTGGTTCAGCGGCTCACCCGTCATGCCCGCGGCCAGGTTGGTGACCAGGGAGATGCCGAGGACCTCGGCGCCGGCCTCACGGGCGGCGATGGCCTCGAGGGTGGTGGACATGCCGACCAGGTCCGCACCGAGGGTGCGGATCATCTTGATCTCCGCGGGAGTCTCGTAGTGCGGGCCGGGGAACTGGACGTAGACGCCCTCTTCGAGCGTCGGGTCGACCTCCTGGCAGAGGGCGCGCAGCCGCGGCGAGTAGAGGTCGGTGAGGTCGACGAAGTTCGCGCCGACGATCGGCGAGGTCGCCGTGAGGTTGATGTGGTCGCTGATCAGCACCGGCTGACCGGGGCGCATGCCCTCGCGGAGGCCGCCGCAGCCGTTGGTGAGGACGATGGTCTTGCAGCCGGCGGCGACGGCGGTGCGGACGCCGTGCGCGACGGAGGCGACACCGCGGCCCTCGTAGAAGTGCGTGCGGCCCAGGAAGACCAGGACGCGCTTGTCGTTGACCTTGTACGAGCGGATGGTGCCCGCGTGGCCGGCGACGGCGGGCGGCGGGAAGCCGGGGAGCTCGGTGACCGGGAACTCGATCTCGGGGGTGCCGAGAGCTTCGGTGGCGGGTACCCAGCCGGAGCCCATGACCAGGGCGACGTCGTGGGTCTCGGCGCCCGTGAGCTCGCGCAGGCGGGAGGCGGCGGCGTCGGCCGCGGCGTACGGGTCGACCTGGATGTCCGGAGTAACTGATGCGTTCACGCGGACGAGGGTAGCCGCTATTCGCCTACGCGCGTAGATGTCGCTGGTGACGGTGTTCCGATTGTTGCTTTGTGTCTTATGACGAGACGGATTCGTCATAAGAATCAGCAACGCCTCGGAGGGGCGTCAGCAGGGCCGCTTGCGGAGCTCCATCACATAGTCGTGCGGCGCCCCGGCGGACTCGGCGGCGTCGGCGATCTCGCCGAGGTAGCGCGCGGAGGGCAGCCCGCCCTCGTAGCCGTTGAGGACGTAGACCCAGGCGGGCTCCTCGCCGTCCAGAGTGTGCACGCGGACCCTCATCCGGCGGTAGATGTCGAGGCCGACACCCTCCCAACGGTCCATCGAGTCCTCGTCCATCGGAGCGATGTCGTAGAGCGCGACGAAGACCTGGGAGCGCGGCGCCTCGACGACGGTCGCCAGCGCCCCCTCCCAGCCCAGCTGCTCGCCGCCGAACGTCAGTCGCCAGTCGGCGAGCCAGCCCGTGCCGCGCAGGGGCGAGTGGGGTGCGCGGCGGGACATCAGCCGCGCGTCGAGGTTGCCGGCGTACGCGGCGTAGAGCGACATGGCTCCGAGAGTACGGGAGTGAGGCGGAACGGCATTTGGGGTGGCAGTCTCGAAGGGAGGTTCGTCCGGAACCTCCTGCCGGTCCTCGCACGGATGTCCGTAGGGATGTACGTAGGGATTTGCGTACGGATCCGACGGGGGAGGCCCCGGGAGAAGTCGCTTCGACGGGTACGGGACAATGGAGTACGTGACTCGGATCGTGATCATCGGTGGCGGACCCGGCGGCTATGAGGCGGCGCTCGTCGCCGCGCAGCTCGGCGCGGAGGTGACCGTCGTCGACTGCGACGGTCTGGGCGGGGCGTCGGTGCTCACCGACTGCGTGCCCTCGAAGACGCTCATTGCGACGGCAGAGGTGATGACGACCTTCGACTCCTCGTACGAGGAGCTGGGGATCATCGTCGCCGACGACACGCCGCCCCTGGAGCAGACCGCCCGGGTCGTGGGGGTGGACCTGGGCAAGGTCAACCGCCGGGTGAAGCGGCTCGCCCTGGCGCAGTCGCACGACATCACCGCGTCCGTCACCCGGGCGGGTGCGCGGGTGCTGCGCGGCCGCGGGCGGCTGGAGCCCAACCAGGCCCCGGACGGCTCGCGCAAGGTCGTCGTGCGGGCCGCCGACGGCACCGAGGAGACCCTGGTCGCGGACGCCGTGCTGATCGCCACGGGCGCGCACCCGCGGGAGATCCCGGACGCCCTCCCGGACGGCGAGCGGATCCTCAACTGGACGCAGGTCTACGACCTGGACGAGCTCCCCGAGGAGCTCATCGTGGTCGGTTCCGGTGTCACCGGCGCGGAGTTCGCGGGCGCCTATCAGGCGCTGGGTTCCAAGGTCACGCTGGTGTCGTCGCGCGACCGCGTGCTGCCGGGCGAGGACCCCGACGCGGCCGCGGTGCTGGAGGACGTCTTCCGGCGGCGCGGGATGAACGTGATGGCCCGCTCCCGGGCGCAGTCCGCGAAGCGCGTGGGCGACCGCGTCGAGGTGACGCTGGCCGACGGCCGGGTCATCACCGGCACGCACTGCCTGATGGCGGTCGGCTCGATCCCCAACACGGCCGGGATCGGCCTGGAGGAGTCGGGCGTCCGGCTCAAGGACTCCGGCCACATCTGGACGGACCGGGTCTCGCGCACGAGCGCGCCGGGCGTCTACGCGGCCGGTGACTGCACCGGCGTGCTGGCGCTCGCCTCGGTGGCGGCGATGCAGGGCCGCATCGCGATGTACCACTTCCTGGGCGACGCGGTGGCGCCGCTCAATCTCAAGGCTGTATCCGCGAACGTATTTACGGATCCGGAGATTGCGACCGTCGGCTATACGCAGGCCGATGTCGACAGCGGCAAGATTGACGCCCGCATGGTGAAGCTGCCGCTGCTGCGGAATCCGCGGGCGAAGATGCAGGGAATTCGCGACGGTTTCGTGAAGATGTTCTGCCGTCCCGGCACGGGCATCGTGGTCGGCGGAGTGGTGGTCGCACCGCGCGCGAGCGAGCTGATTCACCCCATTTCGATCGCGGTCGACAACAACCTGACCGTGGAGCAGATCGCCAACGCGTTCACCGTCTACCCCTCGCTGTCCGGCTCCCTCGCCGAGGTCGCCCGGCAGCTGCACGCGAGGAAGGCGCCGCGCGAGAGCTAGCGGAGCCGGGCGTTCCCTATACCACGCCATACGTTCCGCAGCGGACAACTTCCGTAAAATTCTGCAACCTGCTGAAAACGGATGGTCGTTGGCGTTACTGTCGGTTTCGTGTTCGCTGCAGAACGTCGTCAATTGATCCTCGAAATGGTGCGCGCCAACGGAGCGGTTTCGCTCCGCGAGCTCGCCCGCGTCGTCCAGACCTCCGAAGTGACCGTACGGCGGGACGTGCGGGCATTGGAGGCAGAAGGACTTCTCGACCGCCGGCACGGCGGTGCGGTGTTGCCGGGTGGTTTCACCAGGGAATCCGGCTTCCCGCAGAAATCCCATCTAGCGACCGCGGAGAAGACGGCCATCGCCGATCTCGCGGCGAGCTTTGTCGAAGAGGGCGAAGCGGTAGTCGTCGGCGCCGGCACGACCACGCAGGAGCTGGCCCGCCGGCTCGCGCGCGTGCCGGGTCTGACCGTGGTCACCAACTCCCTGCTCGTCGCCCAGGCGCTGGCCCACGCCAACCGGGTCGAGGTCGTCATGACCGGCGGCACGCTGCGCGGCTCCAACTACGCCCTGGTGGGCAGCGGGGCCGAGCAGTCGCTGCACGGGCTGCGGGTGTCCAGAGCGTTCCTGTCCGGCAGCGGGCTGACCGCCGAGCGCGGCCTGTCCACGTCCAACATGCTCTCCGCGAGCGTGGACCGGGCGCTGGTGCAGGCGGCGGCGGAAGTGGTGGTGCTGGCGGACCACACCAAGCTGGGCACCGACACGATGTTCCAGACGGTGCCCACCGATGTGATCACGAGGCTGGTGACGGACGCGCCCCCGGGGCACGACGAACGGGCCGCCACGGAGCTCCAGGCGCTCGCCGACCAGGGCGTCCACATCTCGGTCGCGGGGCCCGGCGCGGGGTCGGGCTCGGGACCGACGGGCGTCCCCGGCGGGGGCGAGGCCGCGCCGCCCGGCCGCCGCCGCGACGTCCCCCTGCCGGGACAGCGGCGTACGCACCCGATGGGCCCCGGACAGCCGCCCGGGCCCGCGCAGGGGGGGCCGCCGGGCCCCCAGCTGCGCAGCGCCGTCTCCCTGGGCGACCAGGCGACGGCGCGGGTGGCGGACCTGGCGCCCCGGCGGCGCTGACGCGAGCGCTCCTCAGCCGCCGGACGGGCCGTCGTTCCCGCCGTCCCGTCCGGCGCTCGCGGGTGCCTTCAGACCGGTGAGTGTGAGCATCAACAGCCGGTCCGCAAGCTCCGGGTCGTCCGGCGACTGCTCGACGGCCAGGGAGATCGCGTTCGTCAGCTGCATCAGATCCACGATGCCGACGTCCGCCCGCACCGCCCCCGCCCCCTGCGCGCGGGCGAGCAGCTCGCTGCCCGCCTCCCGCATCGGCAGGCTGCACCGCGACATCGCGGACCCCTCGTCGCTCTGCGCGGCCATCAGGGCGCGCGAGAGCCCCCGGTAGGTGCTGGCGTGCGCCACGATGGTCCGCAGCCACTCCACGAGCGCCCGGCAGGGCTCCGCCGAGGCCAGCAGCTCCCGTGACCGGGCCAGCAGCGCGTCGACCTCGCCCTGGAAGACGGCGCTCATCAGGGCCGTGCGGTTGGGGAAGTGACGGTAGAGCGTCCCGATCCCGACGCCCGCCCGGCGCGCGATGTCCTCGAGCGAGGCGTCCGTGCCGTGCGCGGTGAACGCGGTACGCGCCTCCGCGAGCAGCCGCTCGTAGTTCCGCCGGGCGTCCGCGCGCATGGGGCGTGGCGCGTGTGTGGTCTCCGTGGTCATTGCCGCCTCCCTTGGGGGTCCCCGCGGCGTACAACAATGCCACTCGCTTCGCGGGGGCGGGGGGTGGTGGGGGCTCGCCGTTGTCGGGTGCGGGTCCGCTGCGCCTGCGGCGGGCTTTGTTCCCCTACCCCGCCCCTTCCCGAAACCGGGGAGACCTCGGACCCCAGCGGCCTACGGCCGCGTCCTCAAACTCCCCCAGCTACCGCTGGGAGGTGCCCCCAACGGGCTGGAAATCCAGCCCGTCCGGCGATTGAGGACAACGCGCGAAGCGTGTTGCGGGGTCTGGGGCGCAGCCCCCCCACGCGGCGGAGCCGCACATCAGATGCAGCCGGGAAGGGTCGGGGCTGGGGAAAAGCCCGCCGCAGGCGCCGATCGGCCCTGCGGCGGGATCACCCGATGGTCAGTCCTTGATCTCGCAGATGACCGCTCCGGAGGAGACCGACGCCCCGACCTCCGCCGTGATGCCCTTCACCGTTCCCGCGCGGTGCGCGTTCAGCGGCTGTTCCATCTTCATCGCCTCGAGGACCACGATCAGATCGCCCTCGGCGACCTCCTGGCCCTCCTCGACCGCGACCTTGACGATCGTGCCCTGCATGGGGGACGCGAGAGCGTCACCCGAAGCCGCGGAGCCGCCCTTCTTCGCCGCCCGCCGCTTCGGCTTGGCGCCGCCCGCGGCGGCCGTGCGGGCGATGGTCATGCCCAGCGACGACGGCAGGGAGACCTCCAGCCGCTTGCCGCCGACCTCGACCACGACCGTCTCGCGGCCCGCGGCCTCCTCCTCGTCCTCACCGGCCGCGCCGGAGAATGGCGGGATCTGGTTGACGAACTCGGTTTCGATCCAGCGGGTGTGGACGTGGAAGGGGTCGGTGGTGAAGGCGGGGTCGGTGACGACG
>NZ_JBVHLW010000076.1:0-9215 GCF_055558795.1 Streptomyces sp. NPDC025618
TTTTTCCCCCCCCCCCCCCCCACCCCTCCCCTCCCCCCCCCCCCACCCCACCCCCCCCCCCCCCCCCCCCCCCCCCCGCCCCCCCCCCCCCCCCCCCCCCCTCGCCAGGGACGTCATGGACCGCCCGGGATCTGTCAGCCCGGGACCCCTCAGTCCGGCACCTGGATGATCGGGAAGCTGCCCGTGTTCGTCGGAGCGGATTCGGGCAGCCAGAGCACGGCGATCGCCCCGTGGCCCTCTCCCGACTCGGGGTCCGCGTTGCGGAAGGTCAGCCGCGCCCCGAGGACCCGCGCCTGGCCCGCCGCGATGGTCAGGCCCAGGCCGTGGCCCTTGCCCGCCCGGTCCGAGCTGCCCGTGCGGAAGCGGCTCGGGCCCTCCTTCAGCAGCTCCTCCGGGAAGCCCGGCCCGTGGTCGCGCACGCGCAGCACGCGCCCCTCCACGGTCACCTCGAACGGCCCCCTGCCGTGCTTGGCGGCGTTGGCGAGCAGATTGCCGAGGATGCGCTCCAGGCGGCGCGGGTCGGTGGAGACATAGGCGTCGCGCACGACCTTGACCTGGGCCTGCGGCTCCGCGAGCCGGACCCTGCGCAGGACGAACTCGCCGAGCCGGATGTCCTGCATCTCGGCCCGCTCCGCGAAGCCGTCCAGCCGGGCGACCTCGAGGACGTCCTCGACCAGGGTGCGCATGGCCTGGGCCCGGTCGCGGACGAGCTCGGTGGGGCGGCCGGGCGGCAGCAGCTCGGCGGCGGTGAGCAGGCCGGTGACGGGGGTGCGCAGCTCATGGGCGATGTCGGCGGTGACCCGCCGCTCGGCCTCCAGCCGCTGCTGGAGCGCCTCGGCCATGCCGTCGACCGCCCGTGCCAGATCGTCCGTCTCGTCCCGCACCCGCCCCCCGATAGCCTCGCGTACGCGCACCTCGGCGTCGCCGTCGGCGAGCTTGCGGGCGGCGGTGGCGGCCTTGCGCAGCCGCCGGGAGAGCTGGCCCCCGATGAGGATGCCCAGGGCGCAGCCGCCGAGCACCACCGCGACCGAGCCGATGATCAGCGCCCGGTCGAGGGCGTCGAGGATGGAGAAGCGGTCCTGGAAGCGGGTGTGGATCGAGAGGATCTTGCCGTTCCGCAGCGGGGTCGAGGCCCAGACCTCGGGGGTGCCCTTGCCGTCCGAGTCCTGGAGATAGGTGGCGCGCAGGCCCACGGCGGCGGCGTCCTTGAGCTGCTTGGGCAGCGCCGGGTCGTCCAGCTTCGCGTGGAGCATCAGCCGGTGGGTGCTCTCGTAGTAGCCCTGGGCGATCTGCACCCGGGAGTCCATCACGTCACGGGCGTTGTCGAGCATGGACAGCCGTGCGGCGTTGTGCACGACCAGGCTCAGCGCGACGGCCACCAGCGCGCTGACGCCGGCGATCGCGAGGCTGACCTTCCACCGCAGGCCGGAGCGGAGGTTGAGCTTCACCACGGGAGGCCCCGGTGGTTCACCATCGGGTGGTCAGCCTCTGAGCTTGTAGCCGAAGCCACGGACCGTCTCGATGCGGTCCTGGCCGATCTTGCCCCGGAGCCGCTGCACATGGACGTCGACGACGCGGGTGTCGCCGCCCCAGCCGTAGTCCCAGACCCGCTCCAGCAGGCGGTCGCGGGAGAGCACCGTGCCCGGCGCCGCGGAGAATTCCAGCAGCAGCCGCATCTCCGTCGGGGTCAGGGCCACCGGCTCGCCGGCCTTGTGCACCTCCATGCCCTCCGTGTCGACCTCCAGGTCACCGAAGCGCAGCACACCGCCCTCGATCGGCTCCGGCTCGTCGGCGGCGGAGCCCGCCCCGCCGGCGTGCCCGAAGCGCCGCAGCACGGCCCGTATCCGGGCGACGAGCACGGCACCGTCGAAGGGCTTGGTCACATAGTCGTCGGCCCCGGCCTCCAGGCCGAGCACGACGTCGATGGAGTCCGCGCGCGCCGACAGCATGATCACGGGGACGGTCGACTCGTCACGGATCCGGCGGCACAGGCTCACCCCGTCCAGCCCCGGCACCATGACGTCGAGCAAGGCGATGTCGGGCCTGCGGGCGCGGAAGCGCTCCAGCCCCAGCAGCCCGTCGGGCACCGCCGTCACCTCGAAGCCGTCGCGCTCCAGCGCCAGCTGGGTCGCCTCGCGGATGACGTCGTCGTCCTCGACGAAGAGCACATGCGTATCGGCCACGCTGCTCTCAGCCCTCCGTTCCCACGCTCGGGAGTTCACCCTTGTCGTTGTTGCCGACCTTGCTGAAGTCGGTGTGCGTGCGACTGGCCTCGCGGAACTCGTCCCCCGACCAGTGGTACGTCATGACGTCCTCGCCCGACGCACAGCACGCCGCGTCACCGGGACCGTAGACCTGCTTGGTGATCCGCAGGTCGCGGCGGTCTATCTCGGCGTAGACGGGCGGCTGCTCGGCCGCGAACACATTCTCGTACGAGTCGCCCTTGGCACGGTACACATACGAGGCGACCCCCAGGGAATCCCCGCAGGTCAGGATGTTGACGACCACGTCGTTGCGGGAGCCCTCGGTCACCTGCCCGTAGATCACGTCGACGGGATACTGGTTCTTCTCGCACGGCTTGAGGTTCTTCTTGACCTGATCACTGACCTTGGGGTCGGACTTGATCAGTTTGACGGCGTCGATCTTCCCCTGGGTGGGGGCCGCCGAAGCCGCGGGCACGCGGGTGGGCTTGGCCGCGGACTGGGTCTGCGCGGTGCCCTCCTTCCGCACGCCCTCACTGCCCGCCTCGCATCCGGCAAGCAGAAGACCGGCGGCCGCGGCCAGTGCTGCGACCGTGCCGCCGGTGATCAGTGCCGGCTTGGTGGGAGCCGCCTTTTTCAGGCTGCGCACCGTTCCTGCCCCCGCTCGTTGCGCTCAAGGGCGTGGAAGTCCAGGTCGCGGCTCTCCAGTTCCTGACGCAGCCGGGCCAGCGCCCGGTGCAGCGTGCTCTTGACCGTGCCGGTCGACATGCCGAGCGCCTCCGCGGTCTCCTCGGTGCTCATCTGCTCCCAGTGGCGCAGCACGACCACGCTGCGCTGCTTGGGTGCCAGGACTCCGAGGATGTCCATCAGCAGCGCACGGTCGGCGTGCTGCTCCGTGCCGTCCTCGACGCAGGCGTCGGGAAGCTGCTCGGTGGGCACCTCGTCGAGCTTGCGGGCGCGCCACCACTCCGTACGAGTGTTGATCATGACACGGCGGAGGTAGGCGTCGGCCAGCGACTTGTCCGCTATGCCTTCCCAGCGGCCGTAGGTGCGCACCAGAGCGGTCTGGAGGAGGTCCTGCGCGTCGATGGGGTCCGGGACGAGGCGGCGGGCGCTGCGCAGGAGGGCGTCCTGACGGTTGCGCACGTACTCTTCGAAGTCCAGAACCTTGCCGCTGCTGGCCATCTCGCAGCCTCCATTCCGCTTGCATTCCCCGCGTCACGCTGGCGGTCCCCCAGCACGAGTAGGACGCTACGGAGGAGCTGTTGCGGCGCGATGTGCAGCAGCACTGCGGCTGGTGCACAGCTGTCCATAGGTTGTGTAACAGCGCCGAGGGAAAGCCGAAGAAATGGGGCGCAAAGGGGGCTGTCGGCCTTTGCTTTGTTGCCGTGACCTGGGTGCGGACCGCCGGATCGGTCGCCGCCGCGAGCGCGGGGGAACCGCGCCCGGCACGGCTAGGTGAGCGGCAGCCGGTAGTGGCCGTCGGGCAGGGGTTCGACCAGGCCGTCCGCGACCAGCCCGTCGAGGGCGCGCGCCCGCTGCACCGGCTCGTCCCAGACCGCGTCCAGCGTCCGCTGCGGCACCGGCTCCAGGGCCTCGCGGAGCACGGCCAGGAGCTTCCCCCGGACCTGGCGGTCCGTACCGGCGTAGGTCTGGCCGCGGCGCGGCGGGCCGTCGTGCGCCGGGGAACCGGCCGCCCGCCAGGCGCACCGCGCGGCGATCGGGCAACGGGCGCAGTCGGGGGTGCGCGCCGTGCAGACGAGCGCCCCCAGCTCCATCGTCGCCGCCGCCCAGCGGGCGGCCACCGGCTCGTCGGCGGGCAGCAGCTCGCGCGCCAGCTTCCGCTCGGCGGCGGTGGTCGCGTTCGGCGGGTACTGCGCACCGCTCACGGCGCGCGCGAAGACCCGGCGGACGTTGGTGTCCAGGACCGCGTGCCGCTGCCCGAACGCGAACGAGGCGACCGCCGCGGCGGTGTACTCGCCGACACCCGGCAGCGCCAGCAGCTCGGCGTGGTCGCCCGGCACCTCGCCGCCGTGCAGCTCCGTGATCGCCGTCGCCGCCGCGTGCAGCCGCAGCGCGCGCCGCGGATAGCCGAGCCGGCCCCAGGCCCGTACGGCCTCGCCGGGCGGCTCCGCCGCGAGGGCGGCGGGGCGCGGCCAGCGGGCGAGCCACTGCTCGTAGACCGGCAGCACCCGGCTGACCGGCGTCTGCTGGAGCATGAACTCGCTGACCATCACCCCCCACGGCCCCGCCTCGGGGCGGCGCCAGGGCAGGTCGCGGGCGTGCGTGTCGAACCAGGCGAGCACGGGGCCGTGCAGAGCGGCATCCGTCCCGGGCACGCCTGCGGAGGGTGGCGAGATAGTCATCACCACGATCCTGACACGTGCCGGGAGGGCTCCGTCGCCGGGCGGAGCCGCATATGTGACTTTCGGCAGGGGCGCACGGCCCGGTCGCCCCGGTACGTTCGAGCGGTGAGCCGCAGATATGCCCTGACCACGGTGCTTCCGGACACCCTGCTCTGGGTGGCGCTGGCCGCTCCCGCCTTCGCCGCGACCGGTCTCGGGCTGAACACGCCGCGGCCCTGGTGGCAGTCGGTGTGCGCCGTCGTCCTCCTCGCCGTCGCCGTCGTGGCCTCGCGCGCGCGGCCGGCGCTCGGGCTGCTGCTCGTCGCGGGCATGGGCCTGGCCGCCTCGCCCTCGCTCTTCACGCTCTCGTACGGGCCCGCGCTCGCGGTCCTCGCCTATCTGCTCGGCCGTCGCTCGGCACGGGCCCGGCCCGCGCTGTACGCCTTCGCGGCGATCGCCGCGGCGGGCACGCTGCTCGTCGTGGGGCGCGGCTTCGACCCCGTCGTGGAATGGCTGGTTCTGATCGGCACGCTGCTCTTCGGGGCGGTCTTCCCGTGGCTGGTCGGCCGCTATCGCAGGCAGGACCGCGAGCTGGTGGCCGCCGGGTGGAGCCGTGCCGCGCAGCTGGAACGCGAGCAGGTGATCGTCGCCGACCGCGCCCGGCTGCGCGAGCGCGCCCGCATCGCCCAGGACATGCACGACTCCCTGGGCCACGAACTGAGCCTGATCGCGCTGCGGGCGGGTGCCCTCCAGGTGGCGCCCGGCCTCGACGCGGAACAGCGCGCGGCCGCCGCGGACCTGCGCGGGGCGGCGGCGGCCGCCACCGACCGCCTCCGCGACATCATCGGCATCCTCCGCGACCCCACGACGACCCAGGCGGCCCCCGTGCCCCCGCTGACCCCGGCGGACGAGACCATTCCGGCCCTGGTGCGGCGGGCGGTCGCCTCGGGCATGACCGTGAGCCTGCGCTGCGACGGGCCCGCGGCCGAAGCGCCGCCCATGGTCGAGCGCGCCGCCCACCGCGTCGTCCAGGAAGCCCTGACGAACGCGGCCAAGCACGCGCCCGGCGCCGAGGTCACCGTGACCGTCGAGCACGCCGCGGACGCCACCGCCGTGACCGTCGTCAACGGCCCCGCGCCCGCCGCGTCCCTCACCCGGCCCGGTGGCGGCGGCACCGGGCTGCTCGGCCTGCGCGAGCGCGCCGCCCTGGCCGGCGGGAACCTCTCCGCCGGGCCGCACGACGGCGGCTTCCGCGTCCGCGCCCATCTGCCCCACCTGCCCCACACGTCTCCCTCGCCCGCCGCGGAACAGCAACCGCAGCGCACCGGTGGGTCCGGCGGGTCTCAGGCGCTCACCGCCGCCTCGGCGGCCGGGGATCTCGACGCGTTCGCCCGCGCCCGGCGCGTGTCCCGGCGGCGCGTCGTCGTGCCGTTCGCCGTCGTCGGCGGATGCGCCGCCGTCTTCGTCGCGGCCGCCTTCGGGTGGTACGCCTACATCAAGGCGCACTCCGTGCTGAAGCCCGCCGACTACGCGGAGCTGCGCGTCGGCTCGCCGTACGCCGCGGTCGAGCCCCTGCTGCCGGACCGCCGCGTGGCCGAACCGCCGGTCCGGCGGGCCGTGGCGGCACCGCCCGCCGGGGCGCAGTGCCGCTACTACCGGGCCAGCGGCGAGCTCTTCGTCAGTGTCGACCACTTCCGGCTCTGCTTCCGCGACGGCCTGCTGGTCGCGAAGAGCCACATCCCCCGCGTCGGCACGACCGAAGTCGTCGAACAGGAGGAAAAGGAGTGGGTGCGGTGACAGGAGAGGCCATCAGGGTGCTGCTCGCGGACGACGAGGCGATGATCCGCGCCGGCGTCCGGGCCATCCTCGGCGCCGACCCCGGCATCGAGGTGGTCGCCGAGGCCGCGGACGGCCGGGAGGCCGTGGAGGCGGCACAGGCGCACCGCCCGGACGTCGCGCTGCTGGACATCCGGATGCCCCGGCTGGACGGCCTCGCCGCGTGCGAGGAGATCCGCCGCACCACACCCGGCACGGCCGTCGCCATCCTCACCACCTTCTCCGAGGACGCCTACATCTCCCGCGCCCTCGGCGGCGGCGCCACCGGCTTCCTCCTCAAGTCCGGCGACCCGTACGAGCTGATGGCCGGCGTGCGCGCGGTGGCCGACGGCGGTGCCTACCTCTCGCCCAAGGTCGCCCGGCACGTCATCGCCGAGCTGGGCGGCGAGCGGCTGACGCGCGGCACCGCCGCCCGCGCCCGCACCGCCGGGCTCACCGCCCGCGAGCGCGAGGTGCTGGCCCTGCTGGGGGAGGGGCTCTCCAACGCGGGCATCGCCCGCCGGCTGCACCTCGTGGAGGGCACCGTCAAGGGCTATGTGAGCGCGGTCCTGGACCGGCTGGAGGTCGGCAACCGGGTGCAGGCCGCGATCATCGCGTACGAGGCCGGACTGGTCACCGGCGACTGACCGGGGTGGAATGGGGATCATGAGCGAGACCGGGCAGCGGCCCCCGGACGAGATCCGGGCGGCCCTCGACGCCCACACCACCATGACCCTCGCCTACGCCGACGAGGACGGCCCCCAGGCGTGCGCCGTCCTCTACGCGCGGGCGGAGACCGCCGACGGCGGCCCCGCCCTCCTCTTCGTCACCTCGGTCACCACCCGCCACGGCCGTGCCCTCCTCGGCGGGAGGCCCGTCGCCTTCACCGCGCAGCGCGACGGTCAGGCGTGGACCGCCCTGACGGGCATTCAAGGGCGGGGCACCTGCCGCCGCCTGGAGGGCGCGGACCGCGAGGCGGGGTGGCGTACGTACGGCACGCGCTATCCGTACGTGGACCGGAACGAGAAGCTCCGCCAGGCGATGGAACGCACCGATCTGTGGGAGCTGCGCCCCGACTGGCTGCGGCTTGTCGACAACGGCCAGGGCTTCGGTCACAAGACGGAGTGGACTCACCACCCCAACGTGTGAACTCCCGTCATGCCTTGACGAGTACGCTCCACCGGCCACCGCGCCACCGCTCCACCAGCCTGGTGGTCGAGCGGACGAACAGCCGGGCGGTCAGCAGCGCGACGACGGCACCGAGCACCAGGCCCGCGGCCACGTCGTGCGGGTAGTGCACGCCGAGGAAGACCCGGGAGAAGGCCACCAGCAGCGCCATGGGCACCACCAGCCACGCCGTCACGGGGCGCGCCAGGATGATGCCGGTCGCCATGACGGCGGCCAGCGTCGCGTGGTTGCTGGGGAAGGAGTAGTCGTTCGCCGCCGGGCACGCGGCGATCGAGGTGACCGCGTGCGCCACCGCCCGGCACGGCCGCGCCTCGTCGACCAGGCTCTTTACGACCTCGCTGATCGCGTACGCCACGGCCGTGCCGACCGGCACCAGGAGGGTGAGGGCCACCTCGCGCGCGCCGCGCCGCCGGGCCAGCCACCAGATCACGACTGCCATCGCCGCCAGCAGCAACAGTCCGGCCTGGGTGCCGACTTCCGCGAGGCTGTGCACCCAGCCCGGGGTGGAGTGCGCGTAGTCGGTGATGTCACGGTAGAGATCGTCGTCCATGATCCCTGGAGCGTACGGAATGTCACCACCGCGGCACATCGGGCGATCGGCATGCGGCGCGCCTGACTTTCGTCAGGTATCGACAACGGAATGCCGTCGTCCTGCGGGCTGATGATGCGAAAAGTAGGCACCCGCCCGGCGGGTATTGGCTGGTGCCCTGCCCGATCTCTCGTAGAGTCTTCGCGTGGGATCTCTGCGCAATCCGATCGGGCCGCTTCCCTCCTCCATCTATTGGCGGCGGAGGGCAGTTGCGCTTGGCCTGCTCGGCCTTCTCGTACTGCTGGGATTGTGGATCGTCAGCCTCGGAGGTGACGGCGGCGGCTCCGGCAAGGACCAGGGCAAGGGCCCTACGGACGGGAAGGGCCCGGGGGAGACGACCATCACGCCCGGCCCCGTCCCCTCGGGCACCTTCAACAGCCAACGGCCGGGCGGCCGTGGCGACTCGGGCGCGAGCGGAAGCGGTGGCGTCGCGAACGACCATGGTGACGTCGGTGGCTCAGGGGGCTCCGGTGGTTCCGGTGGCGGCGCGGGCGGCTCCGGGTCCGGGGGCTCCGGCGGTGGCAGCGGAGTGCTGGGCACCGGCGACGGCAAGGTCGTTCCCGCTGGTTCCTCGCTGCCCGACTGCACGTCAGGATCCGTGAGCCTGACGGTTCGCAGCGTCAAGGACTCCTACGGCCCGGACGAGAAGCCGAAGTTCGAGATCGTCGTGAAGAACTCCGGCGGCTCGGCGTGCAAGGTCGACTTCGGGTCCACGGCGGCCGTCCTGAAGATCACCGCTGCCGGTGGCGACGATCACGTCTGGTCCTCCGACGACTGCCCCCGGGGCAAGGGCGCCGTCCTGATCGAGCTGCCCGGCTCGGGTGAGACGAAGCGGACGCTGGAGTGGGACCGCAAGAAGAGCGCCCCGCAGTGTGTGACGCCGTCCGGCGCTTCGTCGGCGGGCCCGGGGACGTACCGGGTGGAGGTCAAGGTGGCCGGGGTCACCGAGAAGTTCGAGTTCACCCTCGACAAGGGCTGACGCAAGAAAGAAGCGGGGGGGGGGGGGGGGGGGGGGGGGGGGGGGGGGGGGTGGTGTTGTGCCTCTGAGCATGCCATCTCCCAGCATAGCGCACCCCA
>NZ_JBVHLW010000076.1:9225-12264 GCF_055558795.1 Streptomyces sp. NPDC025618
GGCGTACGTCAGCCCCTCCTGCCCCTCCCCCCCGCCCCCCCCCCCCCCCCCCCCCCCCCCCCCCCCCCCCCCCCCCCCCCCCCCCCCCCCCCCCCCCCCCCCCGCTTCTTCACGCACACAGCGGCAGCGCCGCGTCAGACGTAACGCTCCAGGATCGACGACTCCGCCAGGCGCGAAAGGCCCTCGCGCACGGAACGCGCACGCGCCTCGCCGACGCCGTCGACGGTCTGGAGATCGTCGACGCTGGCGGCGAGCAGCTTCTGGAGGCCGCCGAAGTGGTCGACCAGCCGCTCGATGATCGCCCCCGGCAGCCGCGGCACCTTCGCCAGCAGGCGGTAGCCGCGCGGGGAGACCGCGGAGTCCAGCGTCTCGGGCGATCCGCTGTAACCCAGGGCGCGGGCCACGATGGGCAGTTCGAGCAGCTCGGCGTGGGTGAGGGAGTCCAGCTCGGCGAGCGCCTCGGGCACCGTGCGCGTGCGCTTGGCGGTCGGCTCGGGGACGTAGTCCCGCACGACCAGGTCGCGCTCCGGCTCGACGCCTGCGATCAACTCGTCCAGCTGGAGCGAGAGAAGACGGCCGTCGGTGCCCAGCTCGACCACATACTCCGCGATCTCCGTGGCGATCCGGCGGACCATCTCCAGCCGCTGGGACACCGCCGTGACGTCCCGGACGGTCACCAGATCCTCGATCTCCAGCGCGGAGAGCGTGCCCGCGACCTCGTCCAGCCGGAGCTTGTAGCGCTCCAGGGTGGCGAGCGCCTGATTGGCGCGGGAGAGGATCGCGCCGGACTCCTCCAGCACACGCCGCTCACCGCCCACGTACAGCGCGATCAGCCGCATCGACTGGCTGACCGAGACCACGGGGAATCCGCACTGGATCGAGACGCGCTGCGCGGTGCGGTGCCGGGTGCCGGTCTCCTCGGTGGGAATGGAGGCGTCCGGCAGGAGCTGGACGCCCGCCCGCACGATCTTGGTGATGTCCTTGTCGAGGATCAGCGCGCCGTCCAGCTTGCACAGCTCACGCAGCCGGGTGGCCGTGAACTCCACATCGAGGACGAAACCGCCCGTACACATCGACTCGACGGTCTTGTCCATGCCCAGGACGATCAGACCGCCGGTATTGCCGCGAAGAATGCGCTCGAGTCCGTCGCGCAAGGCCGTGCCGGGCGCGACGGCGCTCAGCGAGGCGCGCATCAGACCGTCGGCACCGGAGGAACCCCCGGCCTTGCCGGGGCCCGATGCCCGGTCGTTGGCTGCCACTGCACTCCTCCGGTCGCAAGGTCAACGGTGCCGCAGGCCGCCCTGCCGTCCGTACGTACGGGCGAGACCAGGGGAAAGTCTACTGGCGTATTCCGGCGCCCAGCCTATTAAAGGGGCCTCTCCTCAGGTTCGGACAGGGCTCTGCTCCGACGGGGCGTCCGCCCCGGCTTTGCGCCGGTTCTCCCGGGGTACCCGCTTGGGCAGCACTCGAAGCGCCTCGCCTATGTCCGCGACCTCCAGGACCCGCATCCCGCTGGGCACCTTCCCGGGGTCGCCCGGCACCAGCGCGTGCGTGAACCCCAGCCGGGCCGCCTCCGCCAGCCGCCGCTGCACACCCGTGACCCGACGGACCTCGCCCGCCAGCCCCACCTCGCCGATGGCCACCAGGTTCTTCGGCAGCGGGGTGTCGCTCGCGGCGCTCGCGAGCGCGAGCGCGACGGCGAGGTCGGCGGCCGGCTCGGAGAGCTTCACCCCGCCCACCGTGGCGCTGTAGATGTCCCGCTTGCCGAGCGCGCTGATGCGCCCGCGCTGCTCCAGCACGGCCAGCATCATCGACACCCGCGACGTCTCCAGGCCGGAGGTGGTGCGGCGGGGCGAGGGGATCTGCGACTCGACCGTCAGCGCCTGGACCTCGGCGACCAGGGGGCGCCTGCCCTCCAGCGTCACCGTCAGACAGGTGCCCGGCACGGGCTCGTCGCGCCGGGTCAGGAACAGCCCGCTGGGGTCGGCGAGCCCCGTGATGCCCTCGTCGTGCAGCTCGAAACAGCCGACCTCGTCCGTCGCGCCGTAGCGGTTCTTCACGCCGCGCACCAGGCGCAGCCGGGCGTGCCGGTCGCCCTCGAAGCTCAGCACCACGTCCACCAGGTGCTCCAGCAGGCGGGGCCCCGCGATCGCGCCGTCCTTGGTGACGTGGCCGACCAGCAGCGTCGACATCCCGCGCTCCTTCGACGCCCGGATCAGCGCGCCCGCCACCTCGCGCACCTGCGCCATGCCGCCCGGCGCTCCGTCGATCTCCGGCGAGGCCACCGTCTGCACGGAGTCCATGATCAGGAGGGACGGCTTGACGGTGTCGAGGTGCCCGAGGACGGCCGACAGATCCGTCTCGGCGGCCAGATAGAGGTGGTCCGAGAGCGCGCCGATCCGGTCGGCCCGCAGCCGGACCTGGCTCGCGGACTCCTCACCCGTCACATAGAGCGTGCGGTGCTCCTCCGAGGCGGCCTTGGCCGCGACGTCCAGCAGCAGGGTCGACTTGCCGACACCGGGCTCGCCCGCGAGCAGCACGACGGCGCCGGGCACGAGCCCGCCACCGAGGACCCGGTCCAGCTCGTCGACTCCCGTGCTCCGTGCCGTCGCCTGCCGGCCGTCCACCTGCGCGATCGGCAACGCGGCGGAGGTCACCCGGCCCGGCGCGGTCGTCCGCACGGCGGGCGCGCCGAACTCCTCCACGGTGCCCCATGCCTGGCACTCGGGGCAGCGCCCCAGCCATTTGGCTGTGGTCCAGCCGCATTCGGTGCATCGGTAGGAGGGGCGGTCCTTGGGGGAACGTGCGGTGCGGGCGGCCATGGTGGTCACCGTATCCGGGGGGACTGACAGTTGGGTGGGTGCGGTTGTTTGTGCCTTGGGGTTGGTGGGGTTCGCTGTTGTCTGGTGCGGGTTGCTTGCGCCCTGCGGGCTTGCCGTTGCCGGGTGCGGGTTTCGTTGCCGCCTGCGGCGGGAGCGCCCTGCGGGCGCGGCCTCAATCGCCGGCCGGGCTTGGGTTGTGGTGGGTGCCGGGGGTGGG
>NZ_JBVHLW010000077.1:0-11695 GCF_055558795.1 Streptomyces sp. NPDC025618
GGGCACCTCTGGGGGCACCCCCGGACGGAGTCTGGGGGAGGTAGCTGGGGGAGTTTGAGGACAACGCGCGAAGCGTGTTGCGGGGGTCTGGGGGCTTGCCCCCCACGCGGCGGAGCCGCATATCAGACGCAGCCGGGAAGGGGCGGGGCTGGGGAAAAGCCCGCCGCAGGCGCCACGGACCCGCAGCCGGGGGCCTGGGGCACGCGCCCCAGTGCGGCAAGGAGCGGGCCTGAGGAAAAGCCCGCCGCAGGCGGCACGGCACCGCCCAACCCTCAAGCCACCTCGATCCCGAACTCCCGGACAAGCTCCTCCAGCCCGCCCCGATACCCCCGCCCACCCAGCACGAAATCCCAGTCCCCGTTCGCCCGGCGGCGGAAAGAGCCGAGGACCAGCGCCGTCTCGCCGGGCCGCCCGTCCGAGACCTCCAGCTGACCCAGCTCCGTCCCGGCCGCGTCGGACAGCCGGATCCGCGCGTCCGTGAACCCCGAGAGGTCGGCCTCCGGGTTGGCCTGCGGGTCCACCGCGGCGACCAGCACCAGCCGGTCCGCGTCCCGCGGCAGGGCCTCGAAGGCGACCCGGACCGCCGCCTTGTCCCCGGCGGAGGGGGGCACGGCGCGTACGGAGCCGTCGGGGGTGGCCGGGTTGTTGAAGAAGACGAAGTGATCGTCGCTGAGCACCCGCGTGCCCTGGCAGACGAGCGCGCACACGTCCAGGGCGACCCGCCCGGACCACGACATCCCCAGGACGTTGTGATCACCCGCGGCCGGCTCCGGCTCCGGTCCCGGATCGGGCGCGGGCTCGCGCGCCGCCGCGGCCGCCGCCGACGTGCCGGGACCGGAGCCCAGCCGCCCGCGCAGCCCGTGCCGGCCGAGCAGGCCGACGAGCTCCTCCCCGGAGACCAGGGTGAGCGGCTTCCCGTTGGCGAAGGTGTACGAACCGGGGCCGAACCCCGAGGTCGTCACCAGCACCCCCTTGTTCGCCCCGGCGCCCTGCACCGTCCCGTAGAGATCACGGACCGCCGTCGGCGGCACCGTCTTGCGGTACCGCTTCACCTGCACGATGATCCGGCCGCCGCTGATCGGGTCCGGGTCCAGGGCCTCGACGTCCACGCCGCCGTCGTTGGAGCGCGTCGTCATCACGGCCTGCATCCCGCGGGCGCGGAACAGCTGGGCGACCAGCCCCTCGAACTCGACCGGGTCCATCTCGAAGAGGTCCGGGTCGTCACCGCCGCCGTGCGAGACCACGCCCCGGCCCACCTCGTCGGGCATCCGCCCCGGCCGCACGGCCGCGAGCTGGTCCGGGCGGGCGGACAGCTGGCCGCCCAGCCCGTCCACGAGGCAGTCGACGGCGCTGACCTGCGCCAGGTGCAGCCCCTCGAAGAGCTGCCGCGACACGGTGACCGTGGCCAGCACGATCTGCGCTCGCCGCCCGGTGACCGGGTCGTGGTCGTCGACGAAGCCGTTGAGCGCCACCGATTCCAGCGCCCCGAACCCGTCGGCGGCGAACAGCTCACGCACCGTCAGCAGGAGGCACTGCGCCAGTACGTCCCGGTAGAGGGCCCGGCGTTGGGCGACGGGGCGGGCCGTCTCCTTGTCCTGGTCGGCGGTCGGCATGTACCGCACGGCCTTCGCCTCCGGCACGATCTCGTAGCCCGGCAGCTCCGACGTCAGCACCAACTGCCGCGCGCCCGGGTCGTACGCGGCGGAGATCTGGTGCGGGAACTCCTGCGGCCAGGCGGAGGAGGCGTAGAGCGCGGCGGAGAAGTAGTCGACGACCGCGTCCGGGTCGCGTTCGCGCAGGGCCTCGGTCATCTCCGCGACGCCCGCGTTGTACCGGCGTATCTCGGCCAGCTGTCCGGCGGCCCACTGGTCGTACTGCTGCCGGTACGCGGCCAGTTGCCGCTGCCGCTGCGCCTCGGCGGCCTGCGCGGCCTGCAGGTCACGCTCGAACTGCTGGCGCGCGAAGCGGTACTGACCGGGGTCGGGCATCGCCACCGGGTGCGCCAGGTGCCCCGGCTGGAAGGGGTCGACCTCCTCGGGTCTGCGGAGCGCCGCCGGCGTGAACGCCGGCGCGGCACACCCGGCCGCGAGCAGCCCGGTCAGCTCCGCGACCCGGCCCTCCAGCTCCTCCGTACGGCGCATGGCCTCGGCCTCGCGCCGCTGGCGGTAGGCCGCGCGCTGTTCCCGGTCGAGCCGCGCGGTCTCGCGTTCGTACGCCCGCTGCTGCCGCTCCTGCTCCCGCTGGGCCTGTATCCGTTCCCGGTGCGCGGCCTCACGTTCGCGCTGCTGCTGGCGCTGGGCCTCGGCCCAGATGCCCATCAGTCCATTGGAGCGACGACTCATGCGGAAACATGCCCTCCCCTCGGGGCGCCCCAGCGCCCCGGACCGCGCACTGGCCCCACAACCAGCGTAAGGAATCCGACTTTAGTCGACTTCAGATGATCCGATCGGGGGAGGTGATCTTCATGGGGTCCGGCGTGGCTCACCCAAGTGAGTGATGTGAGGATTTATGGGTACGTGGTTACGTCATGGATATGCCCAACCGCACGAGGCTTTGCGCCGCCGCTGCCGTCGCCGCCCTGCTGACCGTCGGCCCCCTCTCCCTTGCCGCGCAGGCCGCGGACACCCGGGCCGCCCCTTCGGTCACGGCAGCTCAGCAGTCGCGGGCCGAGGTCCGCGTCAACTCCTTCTTCCGCGACTACCGGCAGGCAGTCCTCCGCAAGGGCGGCTCGACCCCCGCCGAGGTCCGCGCCCGCTATCTCACCTCCGACCTGAACAAACGCCTCGACACCTGGGCCCTCAAACACGACGCCGACCCCGTCTTCCAGGCTCAGAACGTCCCCGCCTCCTGGAAGGCCCGCTACGAGGGCAGCGGCGCGGGCCACGCCACGGTCGTCCTCACCGAACGCTGGTCCGGCGGCAAGCCCCAGGACGTCTGGTATTCGGTCCGACTCTCGGACCTCACCATCAACGACCTGAAGGCACCGCCGTCCTGACGCCACCACACCTCCCGCGCGTGCCGAGCGGTGTCGTCGTTCAGCACGGCGAACAGGGTGCCGTGCCCGTTCGCGGGGGTCCGTCGCGAGGCCCCCTGAGCAGCGCGTGGTCAGAGCCGGCCGAGGTCGATCTCCACCGGGAAGGGGGCCGCCACCTTGAGGGTGCCGGTGAATACGTCTCCGTCCCGGTAGGTCTTCGTCGCAGGGTCGAGAACGTAGGTGTACACGAGAGGAACACCTGTCGCGGCCTGCTCGATCCGCCAGTAGAAGCCGATGCCTGCCTTGGCGTACTGGTCGACCTTCACGATCCGGTCGGTGGTCTCCGAGCCCGGTGACACCACCTCCGCGACCAGCAGCACGTGCTCAGGGCGGGTCGGGGTGATGTCGATCGTGTCTGCGCGGTACACGACGACGTCCGGGCGGCGATTGGTGAGCGGGACGTCCTGAAGCCGGACGTCGAAGTCCGTGTCGGCGTTCCAGCCCGGGCCCGCGGCGGCTTCCAGGGCGTTCGCCAGGATCCGGGCAAGCCGGTTGTGCCGCTTGGACGCGCTCGGCCTCACGACGGCCATCCCGTCCACGATCTCGATGCCGGCGCACTGCTCCTCGGACCAGGACTCGTACGCCTCCGCCGTGATCTGCTCACGCATCCACGCCGGAGCCACCGTCTCGGCCGTCATGAAGCGCACCTCCCGGACACGGTGCGGCGGGCCCGCTCCCGCTGGTTTCAGCGTACTGGCGGCCATCCCTCCTGCACGCTCTTCCCGCTCCCGCCCCTCCCCGTCGGCCGCGGGTGGGCACGCTGCGCGCCCGCAGAGCATTCGGCAAGAAGGCCCGGCCGTAGCGCTCCGGCAACGGCGAAGGGCCGGCCCGAGAGGATCACTCCTCCGGGCCGGCCCTTACGGCGCTGTGGACCACGTCCACTGTCGTGCCCCCGGGCAGATTCGAACTGCCGACACCCGCTTTAGGAGAGCGGTGCTCTATCCCCTGAGCTACGGAGGCGGGGCTTGCTGGATTCCTTGATGAAAACCCTGGTGGGTCTTCGGCGGGCTCAGCTTGCTCCTCGACCGCCGTGCGTGGTGTGTGCAGGGCGGTCGAGGACAGGTTAGCGGATGGTAGGAGACCGGCGCTGGTGGGTGTGGGGTCCTGGTGGCCGGTCAGGGCTGCTGCTGCGTGTCTGGTGGGCCGGTCGGTGAACTCCGCCGCGTACCGCAGGGCGATGGCCTCGTCCTCGCTGAGCGGGCGCGCGCACCCGCGGACGCGGGGCGGCAGGTCCAGCGCCCAGGTGGGGTCGTGCTCGCACAGGCCCAGCTCGCGGGCGGTGCGGAAGAACATCCGCAGCACGCTGCGGCGCAGATACCGGGTGGCCGGGGCCGGGTGCGAGACGGTGCCGTGACGGGTGCGGCCGGGGGCGTCGACGAACGCCGAGGCCAGCTGTGGCGTGACCTCGGCGAGCAGGACGGCCCCGCGGGCGGTGGCATAGCGCCGGCAGCGCAGGAGCAGGAGCGTGAACTTGTCCAGGCTCTGCCGGGACATCTCACCCCGCTCGGCCATGGCGGCCCAGACGGCGAGGACGTCCCCGACCGCGGCGGCCAGGGGCACCTCAGCCACGGCCGGCCGCCGCAGGACGTGGTGGCGGGAGCGGGACATGCCGGGAGGGCGGGGGCCCGCCCATACAAAAGCGGTGCATACATACACCATGGGGTGGGTGGAGGCGCCCGGCCACCGGAGGCGGCCGAACCGGTGAGGGCGGCTCTCCGGGGCGTGCGGGGCCGGAGTGTCAGTTCGTGGTGATCTCCGGGGGGTGAATGCGGGACGGGCTGCCGGGTTGACGGCCGGGGTGGTGCGGGGCCGACGGGTGTAGTCGGGGGTGTGGTCTCAGGCGGAGGGGACGGGGACGGTGTTGAGGGCCTCGACGCTCTGGGCCAGACCGTTGAGGAGCTTGGCGAACTGTTCGTCGGGCAGCTCCCGGAGCTGGCCCATGGTCAGCCCCATGACCAGCGCCTCCCCGCACCCTGCGGCCTCTTCCAGCCGGCCTTCCCTTCCGGCGTCGCCGCCCGGCGCGCCCGTGTCCTGGGCGGCGTCCGTCGCGGAGGCGTCGTCGGCCGGGGGGAGGTTGACGTACAGGCGCTCGTCGCGGTGGACGACCAGCGCGATGGCGAGCCAATCGACGAGGTAGATCCCGCGGCGTTTCCTGCCCCGCAGGCCCTGCTGCAGAAGCCGGGCCGCCTCCTCCTGCGGCAGGGGACGGTCCGCCAGGATCCGCCCGGCCTCCCGGGCCGCCCAGTGCCCTTGGTAGAGCCGGTTCAGCACCAGCCGGGCCCGTACGGAGTCCGTGTCCCACAATGCGGCGAACTCGCGTCCGGCGGGCGTCGCCCGGTACTGGCCGAGGCCGCCCTCGGCCAGACCCGTGCCGACCAGGTAGCCCAAAGTGCCCGTGACCGAGTCGGCATAGCGGCCCATGCGCCGGGCGAGGTCGGCGTTTCGCACCGGCCGCGCCTCTTCGCCCGTCAGGTCGGCGAGTGCGCACAGGACCTTGATCTGTTGCTTCACCTGGAGCCGGTCGGTCGGCAGCACACGCTCCTGCGGCCAGATACCGCTCATCAACGGCCTCCGGCAGGGCGGAGGCGGTACGGCAAGGGCCGGGCGTGATTAACCCGTGGGAGGGAATCGCGCAGTCGCATGGTGAACCAATCCCGCGCCGGTACAGGCGCGTTGGAGACGGAGGGCTCACCGGGCGGTGGGGAAGTGTGCCTACACTGCCGGTGGTGAGCCCATTCGCGGGCGTACCTCAGCGAGGCCGCCGGCGGGGTCCAAGCCACGGCGGCCTTCGCGTTTTCTCACGGTTCCGGGGCGGCCCGGGCGTTCCTTTCGGTGTCGGAGATCTGCCACCATCCGGGCTCGACGTGCACGATGCGGCCCCGCCTTTTCAGCCGCGTCAGTTCGGGGCTGACCGTGCTGTTGTTCGCGTGCTTCCTGACGCTCTGCACGTGCGCGACGATTTCGTGCGTGGCGGCCTTCTCCCGCCCCGCCAGGAAGTCGAGGACCGCCTCCACGATCGTCGTGCCCTTCCCGCCCGGGGACGCCCCGTCCTCCTCGTCCCTCATGCCGGCCGGTGAAGGCGTGAGGGCTTCCAGGCGCTGCTCGAGTACACGGAAGGCGCCGAGGCCGGCTTCGGTCCGCAGCCGGGCTCCGGCGGCGTCGCGTTCTGCGGCCTCCATGACCGCCTGCGCGCGGCACAGCCGGGTGCTGTCCTCCTCCAGCAACTGCTTCAACTGCCCGATCAGCTCTGCCACATACTCCCGGTGCGGCACCGCGCACCTCCCCTCGTCGACGCGCGCCAAACGCTGTGCGAACGCGCCTGCCCGGCCAGCCTGCCCTCCGGGAAAACCGCAGGTCAGGCACGAGAGAAGGTGATCAAAGTTTCCCCGTTCGTGGCGCCGGGGGCCTGCACGGTGGACGCCGGACAGCACACAGCCCGGCGGCCTACGGAAAGACCGCGCCGCGGTCAGCGGGCCTTGCCCCAGCGGGGTGTCGGTCGGCCGCAGACTCCCGCCCCGCCCCTGAGCTCGGTTCATACATACACCGATGCCGGGGCGCGAGGGCGTCAGTGGGAAGGACGGGCCCGTGGGCACATGGAATGATCTCCGCATGCCCCGGAGCAGCAACGACAAGGTGCCGTGCCACTACGTGCTCGACGGGGCCTGGCCGCATGCTGTCCTGGCCCCGGACGCTCCCGCCAGCGCCCACTACGGCCAGGCCCTGGCCCGCAACCTGCACCGGGCCCTGGCCGCCACCGACCACAGCCTGCGCACCCTGGCCGAGGCCACGGGCATCACCCACTCGACGATCAGCCGCGTCCTGCGCGGCAAGGTCCTGCCCGACCTCGGCACCCTCGCCCGGCTGGAAGCCGCCTTCGGGTTCCAGCTCTGGCCCGGCCCCGCCGTCCTGCCGCCCGAACGCTAGAACACCGCCGCCCCTCGCCCCGCCCGGTCCCACGCGGCCGGCCCCGCCGTACCGTCAGATCATGTGCACATATGCACCACTGCTGTATCGGCAGGTCTTCCTCGTCTGCTTCGACGACCGCCACCGCGTCGCTCTGGTGAGCCCGCAGACCGCCGGTGCCCGCGCATGGACGCTGCCCGGGCTGCGCCGGCAGGAGAACGAGACCTATACGCAGGCCGCCCGACGCCTGGCCTGTGCCCTGGGCCCGCCTGGAGCCCTGGCGATAGCCGGTACCGAGGGCCGCGTCCAGGCATCGGCACCCGCGCGGCACGGCCGTGCCCGGCGCCGGGAGGCACGCGTATTCATCGCCCACGCCGCCGACCCCACGGCCCTGACTCCCCCCACCGGCAGCCGGGCCCTGCGATGGGTGCCTACCGGCACACGGCATGCGCGGCCGGGCAGCCGGCCATCCCCGAGCTCGGCGAATTCCTCGACGGCTACGTCAGCGGCTGGATCCCGGACGGCTGGATCACCCTAGGCGGACATCCCTGACACCCCGGAGGGCAGTGCCCGGGCAGACCCTTGCCTGCTGCATCAGGGTGGCGGGGCCGGCGGTGAGGGCGGGATGTACTGGCCGGAAAGACTCCGGGGGCGCTGTCTGTCCGTGCGCGTGTGACGGGATCGCAAAAGCGTCGACGAATGCACGGACTTGTGGGGAATGCGTGAGCACGGCTGGATACGCAGCCCCGTACCTGTCACGCGTGCAGCGCTGTGAGGAGGGCAGAGAACGCAGCGGTGTTGCCGGAACGATCACTCCGGAATCAAGCCGGTGGATCCGGGGTGTGGGTCAGCCGGGCTCGCAGCGTCGGTAAGGTAGCCAGGGCCGGACCCCGCGAGTACGTCCTTCGCCGTGTAGCGCCCGGTGATGCGAGACCAGTCGTAATTTCCGCGCATCAGCGAACGGAGGCCGTCGATATAGCGCTCGACGTTTTCCCGTTGGAGTGCGTCGAGGTTCAGCCGGCTCCCGGTCTCGCGGAAGCCGTCATCGAGCTCTTTGAACCGGAAAAGCCTGGTGTCAACGATCTGACACGTAAGCTTCACCGCTTCCTCGAGAGAACACTGATGTTCCGCGCGCAATACCACGATCACGTTGTGGACTTCGCCTTGAGCCTGTTCGCGCTCGAGGGAGTACACGTCATTGACGTAGCCGACTACATCACTCCAGATATCGATCATCTCCTGGAGTTGAGGACTCTCTACGGCGTGTGCCGGGATCTCGAACCCGCCGGCGGCTTCGATGAGGTCGGCATAGACCGATCGGCCAACTGTCGTGCGGCGCAACTTCATGTACCGTTTCAGGCCGGGTACTCCACCCCCCTCCCGCTCAATGGCCTCCTCCTTGTAGGCGCGCATGAAAGTGCGCCAGTGCTCCAGAGCATTACGCTGCCAAGTGAGCGTCTTCCCGGAACATTCACGCTCCCATACGTCGAACCACGCGCCGGCCAACGGACTCCGCGGCGCGCGGTCCGGGTTGGTTCCGGTAAGCGCGATGAACTCGTCGCACAAACTTGCCACTCCTCCAGGAGTATAAGCGGAGCGCGAGCAGAAATCGTCGAAGAAAGCCATCCAGCCGATCAGGTCGGCAGCCAGAAGAGTCCCCGGTGCGTCCGTCTGCGGATAGAGCATCGAGGCGAGCTCGGGAATCTTGTCCAGCAAATAACGTTCCTCTGAGGCATCGCTCTTGATCAGACCGTGACGCCGCAGGAAAGCCACATGGCGGACCCGGGCAGATTCCAGTGCAGGGCTGATCCTGTAGGGAAATGGAATTTCGAACCTGACGTGCGGCATGCCATTCTCCGATTCCTGTGGTTGCGCGGCCGTGCGCATCCGGCAACCAGCCATTTTCTGCCATTTCCGTGCACAGTGGAAGAGTCGTCAATCAGGGGTCGCCTTGCGAATGCCCACCGGAGGTTTCACGTCTTAGACGTAAGGATAAGGGGGGTTGCTGAGAGGGATTTGCCCTCCAATCAGACTGGTCAGGGACACGAGCAGGTGGATGCTCAGGATGCAGCAGTCCAGCAGGCCGATGACGGCCAGCGCCTGGACAGTTGACCGCCAGCGGGCAGGAATCCCCTGAATGCCTCGCAGGACAACCATGCCGGATCCCTTCTTGAGATAGTAATGACGGGCCAGGTAGGGGATTGAAACCCAGAAAACGGCGACCAGCACGGTGCGGTAGAGCGGCAGTTGGTACCACCGGCCGGAGAACAGCGTGAGCGGCGGCCACCCTTCGGCGTAGAGGTATCCTCCGGCGTGAATCCAAAAACTCTCCATCAGAAGGTCAAGAACCGTCGCGATGGAAAGAACCGCCAGGACGAAGCGGATCCCACTGAGCTGCGGCCGGTAAGCCAGCAGAGTCCGCCGGATAATCGTGCTGAAAACGAAGAGCCACGCTGCACCCATGCTGTATCCGAACCAGCCGGAGAAGATGCCTTGGATCTGCCCTTCCTGTCCGGGGCTGCTCCACCCCGGAATATAAGGCCCCCAGGTGGGGGTATGCAGCGCGGCGGCGTTGAACATTACCCGCACATGTCGCAGATTCTGCATCGGATCCATCCAGAACTGCGACAGATAGCCGAGGTACAGCGCAACATCGAAAGTGAGCTGTTTTTCCCGTCGCCACTGCCGCACGGCCCAGAGGATGAGCGTGACAGTGAGGATCGCGACCGTTCCCTGGGAAGCCCAGAGAGTGATCTGCCGACCGGGACTGAGAGATTCCAGGCCGCGAGTTCCCAGGCTGAATCCGCCAGAGGCGAGCCACCTGCCGATGACGCACCCCCCGACGAGCAGGAAGAAGGCCCCCGCCGAAGCCCATGCCGTCACCGGGGTCATCAGCCAGGACGCCCTGCCCCGTGGCAGCCGGCGCACAGTATCCATCAGAAGCCCTTTCCGTTGTCACCGGCCTGGTCACGGGGTGCATCACTTTGAGGGCACCGCCTGAAGACCCGGCGGAGCAGTTCCGGACGGAGGAGGACTGTCGGCTTGTCGATCATGTGCTGGACTCGACAGAAGTGCCGGTACAGATGAGGGTCGTCGGGAAGGGCGGCGATGGCCCTGGACATGTACCAGCGAATAGCTCGCGTGCTGCCCCTGGGTGCTTGTGGGGCCCATCCGAGATCGCTGCTTGTGGCGACCGTCCACGGCAGCCGGACAGATCTCCCGGCTTTCCGCTGGAACCTGTGAGCCAGCCCGTCGAGCTGCGGCCTGGTCCAGCCTCGCAGCAGGTCCCGGAGAATAAGAACTTGGATCGCTGCAACGGTCAGCCCCTGCCCGTAAACCGGATTGAGGGTGCAGAAGGCATCCCCGATGACCAGGAGGCGGTCCGGAAAATCTCGCTGCCTGTCATAACGGTGCCAGCGGTTGGCCAGATTGGTGAATCGGTGAATGCGGGATACGGGTGTGCCCTGGGTCACTATTTGTGCGACATGTGGGTTGCGGAGCCCGTGGGCGAAGTCCGTGAACTCTTCCTTTCCGGTAGGGAGATCGCCTGCGGCACCCATGAGGGTGACGAACCAGTGGCAGTGGTCCACTCTGAGTGCGACCCCACCACGCTGCACGGTAGGCGCGTAAGGCATTTGCTGGGTGACGGACCATTCCGGTGCGGTGTCCCGGCTGATTTCATACACTTGTGAGGCGTACGCGTAGGGAACGTCGAGAGTCTGGGTCTGCGGCCTGTCGCGCCCTGCCGCGGCCAGCCATTTCGGAAGACGGGACGAACGGCCTCCGGCTTCCACTACCAGATCCGCCCTGAGATGGACAGAGTCCTTGAGGGATCCGTTCGGGCGCCATGGCCGAACCATGACTCCTTTCGCCTCAGTGGTGCCCGGCCCTACAAGGATTCCGCAGACGTCGTGGCCATCCAGCACCCTGATCCGGGGATTTCGCAGGACCCTCCGGCGAATACATGCATCGAGTGCCGCCCAGCTGAAGGTCTGCATCGTGAAGCCGGCCGCCACTCGGGGAGTCCACCCGGTAGGGAGGAGGACGGGGGCGGACATACCGAAGTCAAATACTGGCGCGCCCAGGCCCGCCAGCTCGGCCCGGATTCCAGGGAACAACTCCTCAATAATCTCACCCCCCCGGGCCATTACTCCGTGGGAATGATGCTGCTGAGGTGTTCGATTACGGCTGACGCACTCTTCAGCAATAAGGTCTCGTTCCACCACCGTCACCTGCTGAAAGAATTCGGAGAGGGTCTGTGCGGTGAGGAGCCCGGCGTACCCTCCACCGATAATCACGGCGTGACCTCGCGGGGAAAGCTGAGGAACTTTTGAAGCCACGGTGCTTACTCCAGATGGGGTTCAAGGAGGTACGGGGCAGGAGCGCAGAGCCTTCATTTTCAGTTCAGCGGCGGCCGGGTCGCGTCTCGGTCGCGCCATGGGTTCTCGGGATCGGATTGGTAGTAGCGGAATCCTGGTTGTTGGTTCGGTGGGATTGTTCACAGGCCGTGTCGGCGGTCGCGGCGGGCGTAGGAGTGCAGTGCCCGCAGGAAGTCCTCGTGGGTGAATTCGGGCCAGTCGGCGTCGGTGAAGTAGAGCTCGGCTTCGGCGGTCTGCCAGGGCATGAAGCCGGAGAGGCGTTGTTCGCCGGAGGTGCGGATGACGAGGTCGATGTCGGGCTGCCCGGCGGTGGACAGGTGGCGTGCCACCAGGTGTTCGGTGACGGGCTGGTCGTGTTCTCCGCTGCCGTGGCGCTGCT
>NZ_JBVHLW010000078.1:0-11142 GCF_055558795.1 Streptomyces sp. NPDC025618
ACCCCCGCCCCTACGTATGGCACAAGACCGCCGACCAGATCCTCAACAGCCTCGCCAGCTACTGCCGACGCATCAACGACTCAGGTCACTAGCAGAAGAGGACACGGTGAGCCCGGGCGGGCGACCCGAAACGCGTGTTCGCCGCGAACTCACGGGCCAAACCCCAAAAGGAGGCCATTGGCCCTCGGGTTCCGGCTGACCAGCCTTCAGTGTCCGTGAACCCGCGGCCCTCTGCGCGACATCCCGTGAGTTCCCCTGAGCCCTGCTCAGCCCTTTCGGGCTCCTTGGAGTGTTCTTTGATCCGGTGACGGCGCTTCAGGATTCTCGAAGAGTTCTCACTTCGTCCGATCGATCTGCGACCGGGACGAAGGCGAGGCGTCAGCCGCAACCGGAGACTGTGGGGCTGCGCCGGCCTCGTTGAGTACCGTGGTGGCTGCTTGAACCGATATAGATATCGAGAGGTCGACGCCATGCCCACCGCCAGGTTCTTCTTCGACGCGGGATCAGGCGCAGTCCTGTGGGCGGCCCCGGAGGACCGGGAGGCGTGGGGGTACCCGGTTGATCTGGACCGACTACCGATCAGTCACGACCTCCGCGACGGCCTGAGCAGGCTGATAGCTCGCTACGATACGTCGTTGAACTGGGATTACCCCCCGGACCCGGGGCCGTGGCGTGAAGCGGAGTGCCACGACTTCAACGAGGCGGTACGCCAAGCGCTCGGCCGCCTTCGCACCGAACTCGGCCCGGCATGGCAGATTCACGACGAGTTCTACGCACTCCACGAAGACCCGGACCTCGACCGCTACCTGGCCGACCCGGCCGGATTTGTTCGCACCTAACCTCGCCAGCGACGCAGTCGTGACGAGTGCGTCGCCAGCGGCGTACGCCAACGACTGGACCCCGGTCGTCGCTGACTTCAGCCCGCTCGGTGTCGACCTGGTGCTGGCCGCCGAGACCGGCCCAGCGAGTTGATAACGAACCCACGGGTTCATCCCCCCGGAATCAGGTCAATCCGCCCTCGGGTTCATGTCGAAGAACCTTCAGTTTCCGCGAACTCGCAGGCTTCGCGGCCCTGTTCTCGTATAGCTACGACCAGGTGGTGTGCAGCTCTGAGTAACGCTCGGGGTTGGGGTCCTGGTGGGCCTTTCAGTGCTAAGCGCCGGCCACGAGGGCATTGACGCGGTTCTCGTACTCGCGGCGAGCCTTGCGCTGTGCCGGGATCGCCGCAGTGCCGTCGAGGGGCTGGCAGCGGGAGAGGAGTTGGCGGTGGACAGCGGGCAGGGTGCTGACGTGCAGGGTGTAGCCCTGGCCGCGTCGTACGGTCACGCCGTGGTCGAGTGCGGCCCGCTCAGCGTCGTCCAGATCGGTGGTGCGGAGTGAGTCGGCGATCTTGCCGGACATGTCGAGGGTGACGGGCAGCTTCGGGGCCGGCGTGCTTTCGTCGGCGGCGACGTGCTCGGGCATGAGGTCGGCGACAGCGGTGCGGACAGCGCCGCGGCTGACACCGTGCTCGCGGGCGAGGCTCGCGATGGACTGGCCGTCCAGATAGGCGGCGCGCACGTCGGCGATCGTTTTCGTATGTCTCTCGACCCGACAACACCAGACCGTTCCGCCGGTGCCGAGCTGCAAGCGGGGGCGGACGTGGCGGACTTCCACCAGCGCGTGAGCTGCCGGGTTTTGTGCGCTGTTTACAACGAGCGCCGTGCTCGCGCGCCCTTGCCGGATCTACCGCACGCGCGCTCACTGAAGCCACAAGGCGTCACCTTCCGGCCACTTTTTTACGTGTGGGCCTATGAACCAGTGCAGTGGCATCAAGAGGAGGCGAAGTCATGGCTGACGAAGGCATGACCACAGCTGTCCCGTGGGTTGTCCTGGTGGATGGTCCGCCGGGGCTTGCGGGTCCCTACCGGCCGCCAGCCGATACCAACGTGGATCCGTCGCGGTTGGCGGTGGCTTATTACGGTCGGCATCAGCATTTCGAGCGCACGGCCGAGATGGCGCCGGTGGAGGGCCGGCCGGTGCCGGTGTTCCGGTGGACCTACAGCACGGCGATCGCCGAGTAGCGGGGGCTGGTCATGTCGGCGTCGAGTGCAGACCCGATCGCCATTGTCGGTATCGGGTGCCGGTTCCCGGGTGGCGTGGAGTCGCCGGGTGGGTTGTGGAGGCTGGTGGCTGCGGGGCGGCAGACGGTGGGCCCGGTGCCTGCGGGCCGGTGGGATGCCGGGCGCCTGGCTGCCGTGCATGATCCGGATGATGCGGTGCGGGCCGGGCGTGGCTGCTTTGTGGCGGGGGACATCTGGGCGTGGGATCCGGTGGCGTTGTCGGTGGCTCCGGCGGAGCAGGGTTGGGTGGATCCGCAGTTCCGGGTGCTGGCGGAGGTGGCCTGGGAGGCGGTGGAGCACGCCGGTATTCCGCTTGCCCGGCTGCGGGGGTCGCGGACGGGTGTGTACGTGGGGACGTATGCGCCGGACAACCTGTTCCGGGAGGCCCGCCCGGTGGAAGATGCCCCGAACAGTCCTTATCTGTTCGGGAATTTCACCGCTGGTGCGGCGGGTCGGGTGGCGTTCGCGATGGACTTGCGCGGGCCGGTCATGGTTGTGAGCACGCACTGTTCGTCGGGGCTGGTGGCGGTGGATGTCGCGTGCGGGGCGCTGACGCTGGGTGAGTGCGATATGGCGCTCGCGGGTGCGGTGCTGCTGATGGTCTCGCCCGAGACGCAGTATTACGAGGCCCCGCTGCTGCTGTCGCGGCGCGGCGCCTGCTACGCCTTCGACGCGCGGGCCGACGGCTACGTGCGCGGTGAGGGCGCGGGGGTTCTGGTTCTCAAGAGGCTGGAGGACGCGCTGCGGGACGGGGACCGGGTGCTGGCGGTGATCCGGGGCAGCGCGGTCAACAACGACGGTCAGTCCAGCCGTCTGACCGCGCCGTCCACCGTGATGCAGCAGCAGCTGTTCAGGGAAGCCGTGAACAAAGCCGGCATCGACCCGGGGGAGGTCGGGCTGGTGGAGGCACACGGCCCCGGCACAGCAGTCGGCGACCCGATCGAGTACACCTCGATCGACGCCGTCTACGGCCAGGGCAAGGGCCGGTGCGCGCTCGGTTCGGTCAAGACCAACATCGGGCACTCGGAACCGGTGTCCGGCATCGCCGGCACCATCAAAGCAGTCGAGTGCCTGCAGCGCGGAATTGTTCCGCCTAACTGCAACTTCGAGCAGTGGAACCCCTCGATCTGGCGCGATGGCACATCCCGGCTGTTCGTGCCGACCGAGATCACACCGTGGCCGGTCAAGGACGGCCCGAGGCTGGCTGCCGTGTGCTCCTACGGAGTCACCGGAACCAACGCTCACATCGTTCTCGAGGCCGCCCCCGTACCCCGGCCTCGCCCTGTGCGGCGGGTGCCGGTGGACCGACAGACCGTTGAGGGACCCTTCCTGCTGCTGGTGTCGGGCAGCTCGCCGCAGTCTCTTGTCCTGGCGGCCTCCCGGCTGGCCGACTGGGCAGAGGGTGAGGGAGCGGGCACCGGTCTGCTGGATGTCGCGCACACCCTCGCGTTGCGCCGTTCGCCTGCGGACCACCGTCTGGGCATCGTCGCCCGCGACCACCGTGAACTTGCGGCGCGGGCCCGCGCTTTCGCCGAGGGCCGGGAGGTTGAGGGGGTGGTATCGGGTGTGCCGGTACTGCATCCTGCGCATCCGGGGCCGGTGTTCGTGTTCACCGGGCAGGGCTCGCAGCGGGCCGGGATGTGCCAGGGCCTGCTGTGCAGTGAGCCGGTGTTCCGTGCCGCGATCGAGGAGATCGAACCCCTGATCGTGCGCGAAGCAGGCTTCTCGGTGCGCGAGTTGATCGCCCGCCCCGAGGAGTTGGTGGGGCTGGCACGGATCCAGCCCACCCTCTTTGCCGTCCAGGTCGCGCTCGCCCGGCTGTGGCGGTCCTGGGGCATCGAACCGGCCGCGGTGATCGGGCAGTCGCTGGGCGAGGTCGCCGCGATGGTCGTGGCGGGCGGGCTGAGCCTGGCGGACGGGGCGAAGGTCATCTGCCGACGCTCAGCGCTGCTGGCCACCATCTCCGGCGGGGCCATGGCCACGGTCATGCTCGGCGCCGACCAGGTACAAGCCGCCCTCGACGAAGCCGGTGCCGACGGGGTGACGCTGGGGGTGCTGACCTCCCCGGGCAGCACCGTGGTCTCCGGCGATGCCGACCAGATCACCGCCCTGGCCGCGCGCTGGGAGGCTGATGGCGTCGTGGTCAGGCTGATCGACGTGGACGTGGCCTCGCATTCCCCTGAGGTCGACCCCATCCTGGACCCACTGCGCACTGCACTGGCCAATCTCCCGCAGGCCCGGCCGGCAATCCCCTTCTACTCCACCGTCACGGCCGATCCGCGTGTCTCGGGGGTACTGGACGGGGAGTACTGGGTGCGCAACCAGCGCGAGACGGTACGTTTCCACGCCGCTGTCTCTGCCGCTCTGGCCGATGGCCATCGGCTGTTCATCGAGTGCACCGCCCATCCTCTGGCGGTCCGTCCTGTCCTGGACACCGCCCGCCACGACGGCATCCACGATGCTGTGGCTCTCGGCAGCCTGAGGCAGGGCACAGGCGATCAGGACGCCTTCCTCACCCACCTCGCCCAGCTGCACGCGGCCGGCTACGACGGCATCGTTTTCTCCACCCACTACGGCCACGGCCGGCTCGCCGATGTGCCCGGCACGGCCTGGCACCGCACCCGTCATGGCGGTGACACCGCCCCTTACCGGCTGGTAGCCCCGGGGCTGGTCGGGGCCACACAGCACCCGTTGCTCGGCGGCTTCGTCCACGACCCGGACCACCCTGAGCGGTTCCTGTGGCAGACCCCGGTCAGTCCTGCCCGGCTGCCCTGGCTGGCCGATCACAAGGTCGCGGACGTACCGGTCCTGCCCGGCACCGGCATGGTGGAGATGATGCTCGCCGCCGCGTCCCAGGCC
Source organism: Streptomyces sp. NPDC025618 (assembly GCF_055558795.1). NCBI lineage: Bacteria > Bacillati > Actinomycetota > Actinomycetes > Kitasatosporales > Streptomycetaceae > Streptomyces > Streptomyces sp. NPDC025618. The sequence continues at coordinate 4,962 of NZ_JBVHLW010000078.1, forward strand.
TTCGGCAGCGGCCGCGTCAGCGCCCACGGCGTGACCATGAAGAGCCCGCTGATCCTGGACCCCGAACCCCTGGTCACCACCCGCCTGATCCGTAACGGCGACAGCGCACACGTCGAAATCCTCTCCCAGACCGAGGACGGCACCACGATGGTCCACGCCCACGGCACCGTGCGCCCTCTGAACGACACCGACAGTGCCCCGACACCCACCACTACCGATGCGGCCGTCCAGGGGTGGCAGGACAGAGATCCGGCTGACCTGTACCGGATCTTCCGCGAACGCCACAACGTCCACCACGGACCGGCCTTCACCGCCATCGAGAACATCAGGATCCACCCCACCAGAGACCGCGCCGCCTCCTGGCTGCGCACCCACGACAGTGCCCGTGTCTCGGCCTGGATGATGGCCCTGCACCCGGCCCTGCACGACGAACTCGTCCAGACCGTCGTATCGGTGTGGCTGGCCCACCGTGCCACCAGCCCCGGCCCCGTCGTCGTCGCCGGCTTCGACGAGGTACGCGTCCACGCCCCCACCGCCCACACCCGCACAGCCCAGGTCGAACTGCACCATGCAGACGACCTGGCCTGCACCGCCTCTGGACAGCTGGCCACCGCCGACGGCACCGTGGTCGCCGAAGTCCTCGGCCTGCGCCTGGCCAACATCACACCCCCCGCCGAACGCTTTACCCAACGCCTCTCCCATCTGACCTGGCAGAGCGAACCCGCCCCCACGGCAGCCGCCCCGCCGGAGCAGGCGAACCAGGCGGGCTGGGCCGTGCTCACGACGGGGAGCGACAGCTGGCCTGCCGAACTCACCCGGGCGATGACACAACGAGGCATCACCTGCCGTCTTCTGCCATATGGCACCGGCTCGCTGACGGCAGTGCTTCCCTCACCGTGCACCGGCGTCGCCCTCGCTGTCGGCTCCGAAGTCACGAGAGGCGATCCAGCCGGTGAGGCCCGTGAGCAGGTCGCCCGCGTCATCACCGTGATCCAGCAACTCACCGCCCTTCACCACCCGCCACGGCTGTGGATCCTCACCGGCCCGCAGGCATCAGCCCAGGAACCCCTGCCCGGGGCCGGACTGCCTGGACTGCTGCGCACCGCCGCCTACGAACATCCCGAACTCGTCCCCAGCAGCATCACCTTCGACGCCGACACCCCCTACGACCGGCTCGTCGACGACCTGCTCAACTCCGGCCAGCCGGTCACCGAACTCGCCTACCACGGCGACCAGCGCCACGTCGCCCGCCTGCGCGCAGGCGCCGACACCCCCGCACCCCTGACCGCCGAACCGGCCAACCCGATACGGCCCGGTGCCGCCTACCTGGTCACCGGCGGCCTGGGCGGTCTCGGCCTGCTGACTGTCACCTGGCTCGCCCAACGCGGCGCCGGCCGTGTGGTCATCAGCAGCCGCTCCGCCCCCAGCACCCAGACACGCGCCACCCTCACCGCCCTGCGCACCGACGGCGCCGACATCCGCGTCGTGCGCGGTGACATCGCCGACCCTCGCACAGCCCAGCGGTGCGTCGCCACCGCCACCAAGGGCCAGGTGATGCTGCGCGGCATCCTGCACGCCGCCGGCGTCGTCGAGGACGCCACCCTCGGCAACCTCCACCCCGACCTGCTGGAGCGGGTCTGGCGCGGCAAAGCCGAAGGAGCCTGTGCTCTGCACCAGGCCACCACCGGCATCGAACTGGACTTCTTCGTCCTCTACTCCTCGATGGCCTCGCTGATCGGCTCACCCGGGCAGGGCGCCTACGCGGCCGCCAACGCCTACCTCGACCACCTTGCCGCCTGGCGCCACACCCAGGGCCTGCCCGCCACCAGCATCCACTGGGGCGCCTGGAGCGACGTCGGACGCGGACAGCACCTCGCCGAACGCGGGCTGATCACCATCACCCCCACCGACGGCATCGACGCACTCCAACGCATCCTCGCCGCCGGGTACCAGCAGGTCGCCTACTCACCGCTCGACCTCGACCAGTGGACCGCCCCCTACCCGGCGTTGTCCGCCTCCACCCTGCTCACACCGCTCCTGACTGTCAATCAGGATTGCGAGGAACGGGCGCTGGTGCGTGAGGAGATCCTGGCCGCCGAGGGGGAAGGAGCACGCCGGGAGCTGCTGGAGTCGTTCATCATCGACTGCATACGCGACCTCCTCGGTGGCACCACCCACCACATCGGACCCCACACCAGCATGGTCATCCTCGGCATGGACTCCCTCGGCGCCGTCCAACTGCAACAACGCATCCAACGAGCCCTCAACACCACCATCAAACCCGGTGTCATCTGGGTCAAACCCACCCCCGCCGGCCTCGCCGACTGGCTCATGGGGCATCTGGGCCTCGGCGCCAACGGGCCCGACAGCAACGAGGAAGAGCAATCCGCGGCTGCCACCGCCCCCGAGACGCCTCAACACCTCACACAGGGGTGATCACATATGCCGCACGATAACGCCTCCCCCGCCCCAGCCCGTCAAACCCAAGACCCCACCGCCGTCCCCGCATCGACGACCCGACGGTGGTGGCGCACACCAATCATGGCCTGGGCTTCACTGGGCGCGTTCTTCGTGGCCTTCCAAGCCTGGGTGTACGGCCGTTGGATCAGCGACGGTGGCCTGCGCTCACTGCCCCCCGGCAGCTATTCGGTGTCCGCCGCGACCAAAGTCACCGTATGGGTATTCCAGGCCGGCATCGTGATCCTCTTCGTGGTGGTGGTCGTGGTCATCGTGCGGCAATGTCGCCGCGCCAGGGCGGTCACCTTCGATGCCACCGTGTTCTTCGGCTGGATCACCGCAACGTGGCTCAATGCCATGGGGGACTACGTTCACACGTGTTGCGCGTTCAACCCCTACGCACTCCATGTGGTGGGCTGGGGACCCTACATTCCCGGCTGGCACAACCCCGGCGTCCAGATCGAGACAGTGATCGCAACCGGCTGGCCCGGCATGGCCATCATGATCACTGCCCCCTGGATCGCCAGGCTTATCATCACACCCATCGCCCGGCGCCTGCCCCTCTGGGCAGCGGCGACCCTCGCGACCCCCCTCATCATCATGGTCGCCGCCGCCGCGATTCTGGTATGGACGCTCCCCGGAGTCCTGGCCTTCCCCGGAGCCACCGGCACCCCAGCACTGTTCGCCGGACACTCCTACCAAGTGTCACTCATCGACGCCACAGCAATCTCCTGCCTGCTGTACATCCCGCAAGCAGTGGCCATGTACCGCGCGAAGACACACCATCAAGAAGCCGCGCCGCTACGCGGAAGCGACCTGCTCCCTGCACGCCTGCGGCCGTGGACACGACTGCTCGCCGGCGCGGGATTCGTCGGCCTCGGCTACCTCATTTACATCATCATCCTGAGCGTCTGCCTGTCCGGAACAGCGCCTCCCGACACTCCCGACTACCTCCGCTACCACCTGTTGGCGCTTGGAGCCGTCTGATGCACGGTCATCGTCGTTCGCACGCGGTCGTGCTCGGTGCCGGGATCGCCGGGCTGCTGTCGGCGCGGGTCCTGGCCGAGCACTACGAGGCCGTCACTCTCGTGGAACGGGACGTACTGCCCGCCGGTCCCGAGCGGCGACGGGGTGTTCCTCAGGCCGCGCACGTGCATGGTCTGCTGCTGCGCGGCCGCCAGGTCATCGAATCCCTGCTGCCGGGAATCACCGACGACCTGATGCAGGCCGGGGCCGTCACCTTCGATTTCGGTACCGACCTGGCGATCCGAAACCCGTACGGATGGCACACGCGCGCCGCATCGGGCCTGGTAGCGGTCAGCGCCTCCCGAGAACTGATCGAATGGGCCATCCGCCGACGCCTCACCGCCCTGCCACAAATCACCATCCTGGACGGCACCACCGCCCACAGCCTGCTCGGCGATGAGCGCACGATCACCGGGGTGCGCATCTGCGATACAGCCAACCGGGAATCCTGCGTGCTTCCAGCGGACCTCGTCGTGGATGCCACCGGCCGGGGATCGCGCTCCGACCGGTGGCTGGCCGAACTCGGATACCCACCCGCGACACGGCACACCATCGAACCGCAACTTCACTACGCCAGCCGCACCTTCCGCACACCGGCCAGCCACATCGGACCGTGGCGCGCCTGCCTCATCCAAGCCTCCCGGCCTGCCCACACGCGCGGCGCGACACTGCTGCCCATCGAGGGCGACCGCTGGCTGATCACCCTCATCGGACTTGGCGCGGACCGCCCCTCGGCACGGGATGAGGACTTCCTGCCGTTCGCCCAAAGCCTCCGCAGCCCGGTGATCGCCGAGGCCATCGCCGCAGCGGAAGCACTGTCCTCGGTCACGGTCAGCCATACCGGTTCCAGCAGCCGCCGACTGTTCCGCCGCCATGATCAGCACCCCGGCAACCTCGTGTGCGCCGGCGACTCGGCCTACACCTTCAACCCACTCTTCGCGCAAGGTATGACCACCGCGGCACTCGCCGCACAGCTTCTAGGCCAATGCCTCGACCGGACACCGAGCCGCATGTCCATCGCCGCCGGCTACCACCATCATCTCCACCGGCTCAACGCAGGCGCCTGGACCATCGCCACCCTCAACGACCTGCGCTACACACAACCTGACGCCGCCAGATCGTCTGCTTTCCACCACTTGATAGGCGGATACCTGGACCACGTCCTGGCAGCGGCGACCCAAGACCCCGTGGTGCACAACGCGTTCCTGCGGGTGTTCACCATGCTGAGCCCGCCATCGTCCCTGATGCAGCCCGCAATCGCTGTTCGCGTCCTCAAACACGGCAAAATCCCCGCTGCCAAGGAGCGGACCCTCATATGACAGCTCGCCCATCGCGGTATCACTGATCGCAGGAGGGGAAGAGCAATGTCCAACCCCACCGAACCTCAACCGACTCGGCCGGAACTCCCGAGGGGTATCTCACCACCGAGGGGCAGCTGCGCTTCTTGGAAGAATTCCTCCCCGTGCGCAACGCGGCCATCGACGCGCACTACCAGAAGCATGAAGGATCGTTGTCGCCGCTGCGACGCAACTGAGAGTTCGCGAGCCGCATCATCAGCTTCTTGGTGCACTCGCCACCTGGCTCTGGCCACGAGCAGTCCGCTACGTCTGGCGAGTGCTTCTGAGCAGGCCGCGGCACATGTGCATCTCCTGTACCCATCGGTGAGTTCGACGGAGGTGCGGGCTCACCTGGCGGGTCTGACGGGAAGGTCGCGCTGGACGATTCGGCGGCGGCATTGTCCGCGCCGTCGAAATCGATGCGTACGCGAGTTCCTCGGAGGCACCACCCACCACATCGGACCCCACACCAGCATGGTCGTCCTCGGCATGGACTCCCTCGGCGCCGTCCAACTGCAACAACGCATCCAACGAGCCCTCAACGGGCCTGTAAATAGAACGGCTCTTCCAAGATTTTCGTAGCTGTTGATCGTGTGAACTGGCCTGTGGTTTACGGGTGTTGGCGGTGGCACGCTGACCGTGTGTGCCATCGAGCTGGAGGACCTGCTGCCGCAGCCGGCCGCGGTGCAGGTCGAGGCGGTTGAGGCCGGCGAGGATCTGGTGCGGATCACGGCACGGACGTGCGCCGGTGTCCCGGCTTCCTGCCCGGGATGCGGGCAGACGTCGGACTGGGAGCACAGCCGGTATGTGCGGCATGTTGCGGACGAGGCCGTCGGTGGCCGCCCGGTGATGGTGGACCTGTCGGTGCGGCGGCTGTACTGCGAGAACCCGCACTGTGCGAAGCAGACGTTCGCTGAGCAGATCGACGGGCTGACGGTGCGCTACCAGCGCCGGACCCCGGCTTTGCAGGCCGTCGTGGAGGCAGTGGCCCGCGCCCTTGCGGGCACGGCCGGCGCCCGTCTGCTTCTACACCTGCACCAGGTGCTCAGCTGGGCCACCCTGCTGGCCTGCCTGTTGCGCATCCCGCTGCCCGAGCGGCCGGTGCCCGAGGTACTGGGGATCGATGAGTTCGCCCTGCTCAAAGGGGCAGCGGTACGCGACCATCCTGATCGATGCCGAGAGCGGGCAGCGCATCGGCGTCCTGCCCGGCCGGAAGATGGAGTCCGTCACCGCGTGGCTGCGCGAGCATCGCGGAGTGGAGACCGTGTGCCGGGACGGAGCCTCGGACTTCGCCCAGGCCATAACCGACGCCGACCCCACCATCACACAGGTGATGGATCGCTGGCATCTGTGGCGCGGCC
>NZ_JBVHLW010000079.1:0-9146 GCF_055558795.1 Streptomyces sp. NPDC025618
TCGCTATGCGGCTACCCTGCTCCCTCCCCTCCCCCCCCCCCCCCCCCCCCCCCCCCCCCCCCTTCCCCCCCCCCCTCCCCCCCCCCCCCCCCCCGGCGTATCCGGTCCGCCTCCTCGGAGCCCGCGCCACCGGTGCTCGATAAAGATCGGGTGCGCTGTCAGGGGTGCCCGGTAGGCTCGTACACAAGATGACCGACGACATGTCCCCTGCTGAGCGCTACGCCCTGTCCCGGGCCCGCGCCGCCGAGCAGGCCACCGCGCTCGCCCCCTTCCGCGAGATGTACGAATTCGAGCTCGACCCCTTCCAGATAGAGGCGTGTCAGGCCCTGGAAGCGGGCAAGGGCGTGCTGGTCGCGGCGCCCACCGGCTCGGGCAAGACCATCGTGGGCGAGTTCGCCGTCCACCTCGCCCTCACGCAGGGCCGCAAGTGCTTCTACACCACGCCGATCAAGGCGCTGTCGAACCAGAAGTACAGCGATCTCGTCAAGCGCTACGGCGCCGCCAAGGTCGGCCTGCTGACCGGTGACAACAGCGTCAACGCCGACGCCCCGGTGCTCGTCATGACCACCGAGGTGCTGCGCAACATGCTCTACGCGGGTTCGCAGGCGCTCGACGGCCTGGGCTATGTGGTCATGGACGAGGTGCACTATCTCTCCGACCGCTTCCGCGGCGCCGTGTGGGAGGAGGTCATCATCCACCTCCCGGACTCGGTGACGCTGGTGTCGCTGTCCGCCACCGTCTCCAACGCCGAGGAGTTCGGCGACTGGCTGGACACCGTCCGCGGTGACACCGAGGTGATCGTCTCCGAACACCGGCCCGTGCCGCTGTGGCAGCACGTGCTCGCCGGCCGGCGGATGTACGACCTCTTCGAGGAGAAGGACAGCCCCGAGGGCACCCCCGGCGCCGGGCGCCGCGAGGTCAACCCCGACCTGGTCCGGCTGGCCCGGATGGAGAACAGCCGCCCCTTCGCCGGTCGCGACCGGCGCCGCGGCAAGAATCTCCGCGAGGCCGACCGCGAGCGCGAGCGCCGCCAGCGCAGCCGGATCTGGACCCCCAGCCGCGTCGAGGTCATCGAGCGGCTGGAGGCCGAGGGCCTGCTGCCCGCCATCACCTTCATCTTCAGCCGGGCCGGCTGCGAGGCCGCCGTCCAGCAGTGCATGTACGCCGGACTGCGGCTCAACGACACCGAGGCGCGGGCCAGGGTCCGTGAGATCGTCGAGGAGCGCACCGCCTCCATCCCCGACGAGGACCTCCACGTCCTGGGCTACTTCGAGTGGCTGGAGGGGCTGGAGCGGGGCATCGCCGCGCACCACGCCGGGATGCTGCCCACCTTCAAGGAGGTGGTCGAGGAGCTCTTCGTCAAGGGCCTGGTCAAGGCCGTCTTCGCCACCGAGACCCTCGCGCTGGGCATCAACATGCCGGCCCGCTCGGTCGTCCTGGAGAAGCTCGTCAAGTGGAACGGCGAGCAGCACGCCGACATCACCCCCGGCGAGTACACCCAGCTGACGGGCCGCGCCGGGCGGCGCGGCATCGACGTCGAGGGGCACGCGGTCGTCCTGTGGCAGCGCGCCATGGACCCCGGCGCACTCGCGGGCCTGGCCGGCACGCGGACGTATCCGCTGCGGTCGAGCTTCAAGCCGTCGTACAACATGGCGGTCAACCTCGTCTCGCAGTTCGGCAGGCACCGCTCGCGGGAGCTCCTGGAGACCTCCTTCGCGCAGTTCCAGGCGGACAAGTCGGTCGTCGGCATCTCCCGGCAGGTGCAGAAGAACGAGGAGGGCCTGGCGGGTTACCGCGAGGCCGTCACCTGCCACCTCGGCGACTTCGAGGAGTACGCGCGGCTGCGCCGCGAGCTCAAGGACCGCGAGACCGAGCTGGCCAAGCACGGCGCCAGCCAGCGCCGGGCGGCCGCCGCCGCGGCGCTGGAGAAGCTCAAGCCGGGCGATGTCATCCACGTGCCCGCCGGGAAATACGCCGGCCTGGCCCTCGTGCTCGACCCCGGGCTGCCCGCGGGCCGCACCGACCGGCACCGCGGCTTCGACCCGCACGACGGGCCCCGCCCGCTGGTGCTCACCGCGGAGCGGCAGGTCAAGCGGCTGGCGCCGATCGACTTCCCGGTGCCCGTCGAGGCTCTGGAGCGGATGCGCGTCCCCAAGTCCTTCAACGCCCGCAGCCCGCAGTCCCGGCGCGACCTCGCCTCCGCGCTGCGCACCAAGGCCGGGCACATCGTGCCCGACCGGCACCGCAAGCAGCGGGCGGCGGCCGCCGACGACGCCGAGATCACCCGGCTGCGCACCGCCATCCGCGCGCACCCGTGCCACGGCTGCAACGACCGCGAGGACCACGCCCGCTGGGCCGAGCGCTACCACCGGCTGCTGCGGGACACCCGCCAGCTGGAGCGCCGCATCGAGGGCCGGACGAACACCATCGCCCGCACCTTCGACCGCATCTGCCGGCTCCTGACCGACCTCGGCTATCTGCGCGCCGACGAGGTCACCGAGGACGGCCGCCGGCTGGCCCGGCTCTACGGCGAGCTGGACCTGCTGGCCTCGGAGTGCCTGCGCGAGGGCGTCTGGGACGGCCTCCAGCCGGCGGAGCTCGCCGCCTGCGCCTCGGCGCTCGTCTACGAGGCGCGCATGGCCGACGACGCGGCTCCGCCGAAGCTGCCCGCGGGCCCGGCGCAGGCCGCGCTCGGCGAGATGATCCGGATCTGGGGCCGCCTCGACGCGCTGGAGGAGGAGCACAAGATCAACCAGGCGGAGGGCGTCGGCCAGCGCGAGCCGGACCTGGGCTTCGCCTGGGCCGCGTACCGGTGGGCGCAGGGGCACGGGCTGGACGAGGTGCTGCGTGACATCGAGATGCCGGCGGGGGATTTCGTCCGCTGGTGCAAGCAGTTGATCGATGTCCTCGGTCAGATCGCCGCGGCGGCTCCGCAGGGGAGTCCTGTCGCGCGGAACGCACGCAAGGCGGTCGACGGGTTGCTGCGGGGGGTTGTGGCTTACTCGTCGGTGGGGTGAGGTTCGCTGTGGCTTGCGGCGGGCTTTTTCCCCAGCCCCGCCCCTTCCCGGCTGCATCTGATGTGCGGCTCCGCCGCGTGGGGGGGGAGAGAGAGACCCCCGGGCCCCCAGCGCCCTGCGGGCGCGTCCTCAAACTTCCCCAGCTACCGCTGGGAGGTGCCCCCACGGGCTGGATATCGCGGACCGTAGCCGCATATTCAGCCCGTCCGGCGTTTGAGGACAACGCGGCGAAGCCGTGTTGCGGGGGTCTGGGGGCTGGCCCCCAGTTTCGGGAAGGGGCGGGTAGGGGAAAAAGCCCGCCGCAGGCGCACACGCCCCCGGCCTCACCACCCCCCGTCAGACTCCTCCCGCTCCGCCGAGCCCAACCGCGCCCGCCGCCGCACCAACGCATACGTCCCCAGAGCCGTGAGCGCCGCCGCCGCGACCGCCGACCCCGCGCTCACAGCGACCAGCGCCCCCGTGCTCATGCCGGAGGACCCGGAGTCCTCGTCCTCCTGGAGCGCGGCCTCGCTCGTCTTGTCCACGGCGTCGGCGTAACTCCTGGGCCCGGCGCAGAAGTCGCGGTTGCCGGGGTCCATCTCCGGCACCACTGTCAGGTCGACGGTCCGCACGGCCTCGCCCTCGCCGTGGTCCTTGAGGGCGACCGGGTACGTGCCGGGCGTGATGTCGCAGAGGACGACGGCGGCGCCCATCGCGTAGCGCCGGCCGTCCTTGCCCTCCTGGAACCGCTTCGCCTTGATCTTGATCGTCTTGGCGAAGGCGGGGGATTCCAGCGTCACATAGCCGTTGTTGTCGTCGAGGGTCCCGTCCTGCACCGTCACGGTGAACGTGGCCTCCCGCCCCCGCTGCGTGGGCTGCTGGCCGGTGACCTCCCAGGACGGGTCGGCGAAGGCGCCGGGCGCGGATATGAGAACGAGCGCGGCGGTGGCCGCGCTCGTCAGGGCCATGCGGGCGGGGGTCTTCATGCGGTGAGGATATCGACGGCGGTAAGCCCCACCAGGGGGCGGGCCACCGCTCCCGCCTAGGCGGCCGGGCCCTCCTGCTCCGCCTCCACCTGCTGGTTCCACTCCCGCTTGGACGCCTGCCAGCCGTCCTCGTCGTGGCCGCGGCGCCAGTAACCCGATATCGACAGACGCTCGCGCGGCACCTCGCGCTCGACCCGCAGGAAGCGCCGGAGCTCCTTCACGAAGCCCGCCTCGCCGTGGACGAAGGCGTGGACGTTCCCGGGCGGGAAGTCGAGCGAGCACACCGCCTTGACCAGCGCCTCGCCCACCGGGGCGCCGTCGCGGTGCAGCCAGGTGACCTCGACGCCCGCGGGCAGGTCCAGGCGCTGCTCCTCCGACGCGTCCGCGACCTCGACGAAAGCGTGCACCGGCACCCCGGCGGGCATCCGCTCCAGGGAGGCGGCGATCGCGGGCAGCGCGCTCTCGTCGCCCGCCAGGAGGTGCCAGTCGGCGGCCGGGTCGGGGGAGTAGGCGCCGCCGGGGCCGAGGAAGCGGATCTCCGCACCCGGCCGCACGGAGGCGGCCCAGGGGCCGGCGAGGCCGTCGGCACCGTGGACCACGAAGTCGATCACCAGCTCGCGCCGCTCGCGGTCGAAGGCGCGCACGGTGTACGTCCGCGTGCTGGGCCACTGCTCACGCGGCAGGTCGCGGCGGATGACCTCCATGTCGAACGGCTCCGGGTAGGTGACACCGGGCACCGGGAAGAGCAGCTTCACATAGTGGTCGGAGTGCTCACCGGCGGCGAAGTCCGCGAGGCCCTCGCCGCCCAGGACCACCCGCACCATGTGCGGCGTCAGCCGCTCGGTGCGCACCACGTGCGCGCGAGTGAGCTGCGGCTTCTTCCGGACGGGACGGTCTGCCATGGCGGTCTCCCCTGTACACGCTGACGAGGACGCACGCGGGCATCCTCCTAAGTAAGGCACACCTAACTTAGCAGGGCCGGTCCGCGAGCACCGTCAGAAGCCGCTGGAGCGAACCGCCCAGCCCCCACCGCTCGGCCAGTGCCTCCAGCGCCATCGGGTCGCGCGGCTCACCGGGCAGCGCCGCGTCGAAGGGGGCCAGCGGCACATCCGACGCGACCCGCACGACCTTCGGCGCCACCGCCAGATACGGGCGGGCCTCCAGCAGCCGCTTGCGCTGCGTCGGAGTGAGCTTGGACGCGGGGTCGTCGGCCGCGGCCATGATCCCGGCCAGGTCGCCATGGGCGGCCAGCAGCTTCGCCGCCGTCTTCTCGCCGATGCCCGGCACCCCCGGCAGGCCGTCGCTGGCATCACCCCGCAGCAGCGCGAGATCCGCGTACCCGGTGCCGTCCACCCCGTACTTCTCCCGCAGCAGTGCCTCGTCCACGGTCTGGAGGGTGCCGACGCCCTTGAGCGGATACAGCACCCGGACCCCGCGCCGGTCGTCCACCAGCTGATAGAGGTCGCGGTCGCCGGTGACGATGTCCACCGGGCCGGGCGCCCGGCCCGCGAGGGTGCCGATCACGTCGTCCGCCTCGTACCCCACGGCGCCGATCCGGGCGATGCCCACCGCGTCCAGCACGCTCTCGATCACCGGCACCTGCGGGGAGAGGGTGTCCGGGGTCTCCTCGACATATTCGGTGGCCTGCCCGCCCTCGACCTCCTCCGCGACGCGGTGCGCCTTGTAGGACGGGATCAGGTCGACCCGCCACTGCGGCCGCCAGTCGAAGTCCATGCAGGCCACCAGGTCGTCGGGCTGGTGGTCCTGGACCAGGCGGGCGATGAAGTCGAGCAGGCCGCGCACCGCGTTCACCGGGGTGCCGTCCGGTGCCCGAACGGAATCCGGCACACCGAAATAGGCGCGGAAATACAGGGAAGCGGTGTCGAGGAGCATCAGGCGTCGCGTCACGGGTCGATGATGCCGCATCCCACTGACACTCCCCGGTCACTCCTGACCGCGGATGTGAAGTGGATCACTGTTCCGTTTGCCCGGATTGATCGGGGGCAGGCGCGGCACCGGAGCGGACCTCGCCGCCACGCAACGGGCGGCGGGCACGCGGACCGATACCGCACCGCTCCACGTCCGGGCCCGCACGGGGGCAGCCGGGACGTTCCTGAGTTCGACCCGAGAGGTGTATGTGTCCAGGCTTCACGCCGAGCACCTGTACAAAGTGTTCGGCAAACGACCCGAAGCGGCCGTCCAGCGGCTCGAAGGCGGCGCGAGCCGTGACGAGCTGCGCGCCGACGGCACCACCGCGGCGGTCATCGACGCCTCCTTCGAGGTGGAGGCCGGCCAGATCTTCGTGGTGATGGGTCTCTCCGGATCCGGCAAGTCCACGCTGCTGCGCATGCTGAACGGCCTGCTGGAACCGACCGCCGGACGTGTCCTCTACGACGGTCAGGACCTGACCGCGCTGGCTCCCCGCGAGCTGCGTGAGGTCCGTTCCCGCAGCATCAGCATGGTCTTCCAGCACTTCGCGCTCTTCCCGCACCGCAGTGTGCTGGAGAACGCCGCGTACGGCCTGGAGGTGCAGGGCGTGCCCCGCCAGGAGCGCGAGGAGCGGGCCGCGGAGGCCCTGGAGCTCGCGGGCCTCAAGGGCTGGGAGACCTCCTGGCCCGACGAGCTGTCCGGCGGCATGCAGCAGCGCGTGGGCCTCGCCCGCGCGCTGGCCACCGACGCCGACCTGCTGCTGATGGACGAGTCCTTCAGCGCCCTCGACCCGCTGATCCGCCGTGACATGCAGGACCAGCTGCTGGACCTCCAGACGCGGCTGAAGAAGACCATCGTCTTCATCACCCACGACCTCAACGAGGCCATGCGCCTGGGCGACCGGATCGCCGTCATGCGTGACGGCCGGATCGTGCAGAACGGCACGGCCGAGGACATCCTCGTCCGGCCCGCCAACGACTACGTCGCCTCCTTCATCCAGGACGTCGACCGCTCCCGGGTCCTCACCGCTGGATCGATCATGGCCGACTCCACGGCCCCCGGCAGCGACCGCGAGGTCATCGACGCCGCGCCCGCCACGGTCACCGCCGAGACCCCCGTGCACGAGCTGTTCGCCCCCTTCTCGCACAGCGACCTCCCCGTCGCCGTCACCGACGAGCGCGGCGAGCTGGCCGGTGTGGTCACCCGCGACCGGCTGCTGTCGGCCCTCGGCGACGAGCCGAAGGTCGTCCCGCAGCAGGCCGCCGCCCCCGAGGCCGCCGCCCCCGGGACGTCCGAGCCGAAGGCGGAGGTGACCGCCCGTGCCTAGGATCCACTTCGGCAACTGGGTCGAGTCCGCCGTCAGCTGGCTCCAGACCCACCTCAGCTGGCTCTTCGACGCCATCAACACCGTGCTGACCGGGGCGTACGACGGTGTCGGCACCGTGCTCGGCGGCCCGCACCCGCTGATCATGGCGGGCATCCTCGCCGTGATCGCCTGGTGGCTGCGCGGCCTCCTGCCCGCTGTCCTCACCTTCGCCGGCCTCGCGCTCGTCGACTCCTTCGGCCTGTGGGACCGGGCGATGTCGACGCTGTCCCTCGTCCTCGTCGCGAGCCTGATCACCCTCGTGATCGCCGTGCCGCTGGGCATCTGGGCCGCGCGCAGCCGCACCGTGAGCAATGTGCTGCGGCCGGTCCTGGACGTCATGCAGACGATGCCCGGCTTCGTCTATCTGATCCCCAGCGTGATGTTCTTCTCGATCGGGCCCATCCCCGGCCTGATCGCGACCGTGGTCTTCTCGATGCCGCCCGGCGTGCGCATGACCGAGCTCGGCATCCGCCAGGTCGATGGTGAACTGGTCGAGGCCGCAAAGGCGTTCGGCACCACGCCGCGCGACACCCTCACCCGGGTCCAGCTGCCCCTCGCCCTGCCCACGATCATGGCGGGCATCAACCAGGTGATCATGCTGGCGCTGTCCATGGTCGTCATCTCCGGCATGGCGGGCGCGGGCGGTCTCGGCGAGGCCGTCTACGCGGCGGTCACCCAGGTCGACATCGGCGGCGGTGTGGAGAGCGGCCTCGCGGTCGTCATCCTCGCCATCTACCTGGACCGCATGACCGGCGCGCTCAACCAGCGGGTCTCCCCGCTCGGCCGCCGGGCCCTGGCCAAGGCGGCGGCGACGGCGCGGGGCGCCTCGTTCCTGCGCTACCGCCCCGGCACGGCCGTGGCCACCGTCGGCGTCGTCGTCCTCGCGCTCGTCGCGGGCGGCATGAACCTCGCCGGGAGCGGCGACGGCAAGCAGCACGTGGCCGCCGGCAAGAACGTCGGCGACGGCAAGCGGATCAAGCTCGGCTACTTCCCCTGGGACGAGGCCGTGGCCACCACCTACCTCTGGCAGAACATCCTGGAGGACCGGGGCTTCAAGCCGGACATCAAGCAGCTCGACCCCGGCCCGCTCTACACCGCGCTCGCCCAGGGCCAGATGGACGTGCAGTTCGACTCCTGGCTGCCCACGACGCACAAGCAGTACTGGGACCGCTACGCGAACCAGCTCACCGACCTCGGCTCCTGGTACGGGCCGACGTCGCTGGAGCTCTCCGTGCCGTCCTACGTCAAGGGCATCGACTCGCTCGCCGACCTCAAGGGCAAGGGCGCGCAGTTCGGCGGGAAGATCATCGGCATCGAGTCCAGCGCCGGCATGATGGGCACCCTCAACGACAAGGTGCTCAAGGCGTACGGCCTCGACGGTGAGTACAAGGTCGTCTCCTCCTCGACCGCCACGATGCTCGCCGAGCTCGACCGCGCGGTCAAGAAGAAGGAGCCGATCGTCACGACCCTGTGGACCCCGCACTGGGCGTACGGGAAGTACGACCTCAAGAAGCTCAAGGACCCGCAGGGTGCCTGGGGCAAGGGCGAGCAGATCCACACCGTCGCGAAGAAGGACTTCGGCAAGGACTTCCCGCAGGCCGCGGAGTGGCTGAAGAACTTCAAGATGTCGGACAAGGAACTGGCGTCGCTGGAGGTCGCGGTCAAGGACGGCGGCAAGGGCCACGAGAAGGATTCGGCTCGCCGCTGGCTGGACGCGCATCCGGGCATGGAGGATAAGCTGGCGCCTGTGCCGGCGAAGTAGCTCTGGGCTCAGGGGGGCGGGGGGGGGGGGGGGGGGGGGGGGGGGGGGGGGGGGGGGGGGGGGGGGGGGGGGGGGGGGGGGGGGGGGGGGGGGGGGGGGGGGGGGGG
>NZ_JBVHLW010000080.1:0-8566 GCF_055558795.1 Streptomyces sp. NPDC025618
CGTAGCCGATGTGGGCTCCTTCGCACCAGGTCACCAGGTCGTGTACCCGCTGGGCCCCGGCCTGGTAGGCGACGGTGGCGGGCAGGTGGTGCTTGCGGGCCCAGCGCCGGTTGCCGTCCAGGATCACCGCGAGATGCCGGGGCACAGCCGCAGACGACGGGACAGGGTCGTCCTGCTTCGCGGCGGGTGCTGGCGTGCGCCCGCGGGTGCCCTGGGCGAGGAGGGGCGTCGGCTGGCCACGGGAGTCCCGCACGGGGGCAGGCGATGTCGACTCCGGGGGGCCGGTGTCGGGGGGTGGTGCGGGGTGGGGGGTGTTGTGGTTCATCGGTGGCTCCGTGGGCTTGCCTGTCGCGGCAGGCGCAGGTATGGGCGAGCGTGGGCAGGGCCTGCCGGCCGGGGGCGGCTTCCCCCAGGCAGGCCAGGGCCTGGCCAGGTGGCGGCCGCGGCCGTCCTGCGCCAGGCGCGGCCGCCGGCCTGTTCGGAACGAGGAGGGGCGAGTGAACCAGCGAGGCGACCGGCTGTGGGCCGGGCGTGAACGCCTCGTGAGGTGCTGGAGGCCGCGAGGGGCTCGGTCGGTTTCGACGGCGAGTCGGTCACCCTGCCCGTCAGTGCGCGGGCGGAGAACGCGGTGCATGCCGAGTGGGGGAAGGCGGTGCGGGGGAAGCCAGGTTTAGCCCGAAGGGTTGATGATGGGCAATGGTGTCCCTTCTCTTCCGTTCTCCGGTAGGTCCAGCCGGCCGGTCCGGCTGTTTCCCGGATAGGTCCTGTGTGCCTCGCCCGATCCTGACTTGTCACCCCAGCGCGCAGTGGAATGGGTGCTCTCGTGGAGGAAGCTGTGATCGGACCTGGCGCTGGGCATCCATTTTCGGATGCGGCTGTGTCCGGTGAACTCCAGGGTCGTCTGCTCGCCTGGGCTGAGGATGCTGCCGTTTCGGTAGCCGTCGAGGAGGGGCAGCCCGTTGAAGCGAACCCATGGATCGCCGCTGTGTTTATGACCTCCGTTTGAGTCGTGGACGACGAAGATCCCGTCCCAGTGATCGCCGGTCAGGAAGGAGGCTACGGTGACGATCGTGTTTGCTCCGTCGAGAGCGAAGTAGCCGCCGGCTTGAAAGTCCCAGGTGACGTCGCGGATCCCCCAGCTGTGATCGCGGATCAGGAGTCCGGAGAGCTGTGTGCGATGTTCCGCGCCCCAGATCTCCCCCGTGAACTGTGCTCCGGCTGCGTAGTGGTTCCCGGCCGAGTGCGGCGCTACCGATTCGAACAGTGATCCGAAGTCGATCGGCGGCAGGGGCTGGCGGAATTCCACGGTGAAGCCAAAGGGCACGTCTCCCGGTCCGCTGGAGTACAGACCGTGCGGGTTCGGGCCACGGTTTCCGCGGCCGGAGAACCGCAGGGTCCAGTGTTCCAACGGGCTTCGGATGTCAGCGTCCAGGCAGGGGACAGCCAAGGCGTCGTCGCAGGCGTATCGGCCGCCCATGGAAATGATCTCCTTGGAGAAGAGCACTTCCGCCATTACCTCGACGAAGCCTTCGTGCGGCTGATGCGACAGGTGCAAGCCCAGTCCGCAGTGGCGTTGGTCGTCCCACGCGGTCAGCCAGTAGTTTTCCTGCCAGCGGGGATGAGGGCCGGCGGTGTGGCGGAACTCGTCGGCGGGGGTGAGTGTCATGATGCGTCCTACCTTTCGGTGCGGAGCCGGAGAGCAGCTGCTGGCAGGTCGTCAATGTGTCTGCTCAGAAGCGGCGTCGGTAGCGGATGCCCGTCGGCAGGCTGCGGTGGCGTATGCATGGTTCCTGTGGGCGGAGCGTTTGCCGGCTGTGTCACGACAGCTTCTGAGGGCGGTGGAGTACGTGGACGGTGCCGTGGGTTCCGTCGACGCGGATGCGGTCTCCCGTGCGCAGCCTGCTGGTGGCGTCCAGGCCCATGACGCAGGGGATGCCTAGTTCGCGGGCGATGATCGCGCCGTGACTTGCGGCGCTGCCGATGTCGACGACGGCGGCGGCGGTGAGGATCAGTACGGGGGTCCAGCTGGGGTCGGTGGTCTGGCACACCAGGATCTCGCCGTCCCGGGGCAGGGCGTCGGTGTGCGGGTCGGTCAGGAGGCGGGCCGGGCCTTCAGCGATGCCGGGGGAGGCGGCGGTGCCGGCCAGTTCGTCGGCGTGTGTGTGGGTGTTGTCGGTGCTGCGCGATGTGGGGGTGGGCATGCCGACGAAGGACAGCGGAAGCTCGATGCCCTGGTGGGTGATGTGCTGCTGCTTGCGGCGGGCGACCTGTTCCCGCGCGTCTGGGGAGGGGAGGTTGGCGAGTTCGGCCAGGGTGAGGTGGACGATGTCCTCAGGGCTGTCGAGTACGCCGGTGGTGACGAGGTGCGTGCCGTGGCGGCGGGCCGCGGCGCGGGCTGTGTCGAGGGCCATCAGGGAGGTTTCTTTGGCCAGTTGGAGGTTGCGGGTCTGGTGGCCGGCCATCCGTGCGGTGATGCGCAGGGCCAGGCGGTGGCGCGGGGGCAGCAGACCGTACAAGGTGGTGAGCGCCGCGCGCCGGGCCTTCTGGGAGGCTTGGGCTCGCCGGATGGGTTCCTCGTCTTCGGTCCGGGTGCGCAGGGCGTCGGCGTATGTGACAAGGGCAGGTGGGTCCTCGCGCCAGGAGTGGCCGTAGAGGTTGCCTTGGTGGTGGCCGTGGAAGCCGTGGTCGGCCAGCACGGCATCGAGCGTGCGCCGGCCGCGGGACAGGTGCCACAGGTGCTGGGCCAAGATGCTTTCGGGGCTGTCGCCCGGGCCGCGGAAGACCGCTGTCAGCAGGTCGGGGCGCCCGGCTTGTTCGGTGAGCCGGGCGAGACGGGTGTGTACGCCGTCGGTCAGGCTGCGCGAGATGGTCTGCAGGCGGCATGACGTCTGGAAGCGGGACACGGCGGCGTCGAGCAGTTCCAGTGGCGGCGTCGGACACTGAGGGCGGGTGCTGGTGCGCCACCAGGAGAGCTGGCGGGCATGATGGCGCCGTACCCTCCGGGTTTGCATGAGGGCGGTTACCGGTGCCTTGACGGCGATCACGGGGAGCCGCCACCGGTGGGGAGGTACTGCTGGCGCGTCGGGGCGTACGGTGCCGAAGACGTTGCGTTCGAAGGCGTCGGGGTGGTCGCCGGGGAGCAGGCTCATCCAGCGGCGGAGGAGGTCCACGTTGGCCGCCATCCGCCCGTAGAAAAAGCCCAGTACGCACTCCTCCACGGTGGCAGGACGCTGTCGCGCTTCCCTGCGTGCCAGGATTCCCAGGGCAGCCATGGCCCTGCGTCCCCCTACCTCGAGCCCCTGGGACCATACCGATGCGCACAGCGCGGACGTCACGCCGCTGACCGCCTCCGCGGTATTCACCCGGGTCCAGGCGACGCGGGGAGGCGAGGTGACATGTACGGGATCACTGTGGTGCGGGAAGGGCTGGGTGTCCGGGCCCATGGCGGGAATGTCCTTCCGGGATGAGGCGGGTGGTGACGTGGCTGTGAGCGGGGAGTGAGCGCAAGGGGCGGGTGAAGAGCGGCGGCTGGGGACCGGGGTGGGCTCTGGGCTGTCGGTGCGATGGAGTTCTGGGGGCGGGGCTGTTCGTCGGCGGGGTCAACGGGTATCGTGTCCCGGCCCTTTCGCGGGTTGCTGGGCATGGATGCTCCCGGTGGTGCCGTTCACGATCACGGTGTGGCCGGCCAGGGCCGTCAGGGTGCCGGGGCCGCAGCCCACCACGCACGGCACCCGCAGTTCCCGGGCGACTACGGCCGCGTGCGATGTCGCCCCGCCCCGCTCGGTGACCAATGCGCGGGATGCCAGGATTCCCCTGATGTCGTCGGGGTCGGTGGTGGGCCTCGCCAGGACCGCATCGGCACCGGCTGCGGCCAGGCGCACGGCGCTGTCAGCGTCCGGCACCACCAGACCGCGGCCGTAACCGGGGCTGGCCGCAATGCCCTGTGCCAGCAGCCCGTCTTCCCTTCCGGAGCCGACCGCGGAGCCTGTGCTGTCGGCCAGGTGGGCAGCTCGGGTCTGCAGCAGCCACAGCCGGCCGGACTCCACGGTGAACTCGACCTCCTGAGGTGCCCCGGCGCTCTGTTCCAACAGTGCTGCAGCGGCAAGCAGTTCGCTGTGTACAGTGGGTAGCGCATCGGCCAGGGACTGGAGAGGCAGCGGGGTCGCCCGGCCTGAGGCCAGGTCGCTGCCGGAGCGGCCGGGCAGCCATTCGCCGTAGGGCACCGCGTACCCGGTCACCGGGTTCCGAGTACACAGGGTGCCGCTGCCTGAGGACTGGTCCAGGCAGCCGTCCACCATGGCCTGGACGATCACTGCCGTTCCTTCGCCTTTCAGACCCCGGGCCTCGCGGTAAGCTGCTGCGGCCGGAGCGCACCAGGAGCCGAACACCGTGGTGATCGCCGCTTCCAGGTCGCGCCGTGACTGGCTTTCCTCACGGGTGCCGATGTTGAGCACGGTGTCGAGCATCCCCGGCATGCTGTGTTCAGCACCGGAGCGCACCGATACCGTCAGCCTCCGGGACTTTGACCCCAGCTGGCGTCCGGTTGCTCCCTCCAGCCGGCTTACCGCCTCGTGCAGCAGCACAGGCGCCTGCACCGGCAATCGCCGGGTGCGCAACCACACAGCACACCAGGAGATGGGCAGTACGAAGGCGGGCGGCACCGGCAAGCCGAGGGACATCATCACATTCAGTCCGTGCGCCTTCGCACCGATGATCCGCGGGCCGTCGGTAAGGCGCCCGTTGATCCACAGCACCCGGGCCGGCGTCCGTTGTTCCTCCTCGGTCCGGGACAGTCCCAGCCGGGTGAGCAACTGCTGGTGGAGTTGGAACCACACGGTGTGGCAACTGTCGACGAGTACCCCGGTCAGCCAGCGGTCCTCGCCGGACTGGACCCTGCGCAGGGCGGCGGCAAACCGGGCCGCATACGGGCCGAGGCCCGGATCCGCCTGGGCCAGCCGCTCCAGCACCGCGCTCAGCCGTGGCCCCAGCTCCTCCAGCACGTCCCGCCCGGGCCCCTGGCACTGCCAGTCGGTCACCATCCGTTTGAACACAGCGTTCGCGTCCAGGAATTCCTCGTCGTAGATCTGGCGGAGCAGACCCGTGGTATCCGCGGCCATCATTCGCCTCCGGTACGCGGGCGGCTGACGGGGGAAGCGTTCTCCGGCATTACCTACTCCCTCTGTGTGGACCGTGGATGGGTGAGGAGATAGACCGCAGCCGCGGTGATCCAGCCGAAGGTGAGAGGCATGTGCAGGGCTACCTGGTAGGTGGACCCCGGTGACCAGCGGCCCTCAGGGACGTAGATGAACGCCATGGAGACCGCGTCCATGACCGCTACGGCCAGGGCACCCCATGTGCCGAGCCATCCGGGAAGCAGACGGCTGCGGGCGTTGGCTGCGGCGAGGGCGAGGAACATGACCACCAGCAGAGCCAAGGACACGACATAGCAGGCGTTGGCCATGCCCCACACGAACGTGAGAATGTCGGCATTCCAGGGGCCGTTGCGGTAGCCCGGGTAGCCGTGCGCGAAAATCGGGATGGCCAGGAACTGGCCCCCGGTGATGGCCACGGAGGCGGCGAACGCCGCGGCCATCACCATGATCGTCAAGTTGGTTCCGGTAAACGCTCCCACCCGGTAGCGATAGGCCAGCGCGAGTCGTGTGGCGAACAGGGAGACAGCCACGCCGAGCACGGCCCACAGGAGGATCTGGGCCTCCCCGATGCCCTTCGCGTAGTCGAGGTAGCGTTGCGCCGACTGGTTGAGGTCGGGATAGGGGAAGCGGCCCAGCGCGAACATGACGATCGCCAGAGCCGACGGAAACAGTCCGATGACGCCGCATACGCGCCGGTTCGAGTGCTCGGCATCGGTCATCACGGCCCCGCCTTTCCCAGGGACGGCTCCCACCACCAGGCGAAGGAGGGCAGGTAGGCGGGGGGATCCTGTGCGGTGCAGGTGGTGGTCCACATCCGGTCGGTGGATGCGATCGGATGGCGGAAGTGCTTGGTGTAGCGGGGTGCGGTGAGTGCCCATTCGATGTTGGCGCGGATCGAGTGCCGCAGGTCGTCGAGATACCAGCTCAGGTGGGGCTCGGTGTGGGGGGCGATGGCCTGGTAGAGCTCGAGGAATCGGCTGATGACCGTGTCGCGTAGTTCGACCGCGCGGCGCAGTGCCTGCTGGACGGGGAGGCCGGTGTGGGCGGCGAGAACGGTGATGATGTTCTGCTCGTTGAAGGCCCGGTCCTCTTCCATCTGCGCACCGATGAGGTCGTTGTCGAGGGCGATCATCATGGCGGCCATCTCGAGCAGGGCGCGTACCGGTGGGGATTCCACAGCGCTTGGATCGAGTTCGGTGCCATGGACGAGATCGATGCACTGCAGGACACAGATGTCGCCGGAAGCGTGCAGGCGTGCGGTGAGGTAGGTGTTGGGGGAGGGCATGGTTCCCGCCCCCCGGTAGGTGATCTGTGCTCCCGCGTAGAGCACCCCGCCGTGCAAAGGCAGGGCCCAGCGTCTGAGCTGGGCGGGGGTGCCGTGGGTGCGGATGCGTTCGAACAGGTCGCGCAGGGCCGCGCCGGCGGGGGCGAGCTGTTCGGGGAGTTCGGGCAGGGTGCGGTGAGGGGCTTCGGCGATGCGGCACAGCTGGGCCATGGCGGGCAGGAAGGCTGTGGGGTCGTGGCCGATGCCGGTGAGGTCGCAGTATCCGTCGTCGACGGCCCACAGCCAGTAGGCGTAGTCGACCAGGAGTTGCAGCCGTTCCTCGTCGATGGCGGGATCGGGGATGATGCGGGAGATGAACTCCGCGGCCCGGGTCTCGGCGAGGTTGAGGAACGCGGATGGGTCGGCGGCCAGCTGGAAGGTGTTGACCCAGGCGAAGGCGCGCTGCTCGGCAGCCCGCGCGGCGGGATGGATGGCCGATTCGATGGGGCAGTAGAAGGCGGGGATGTCGTAGTCCATGCGCGCGGGTTCCGGTCTCATCGCCGCTCCGGGTTGCGGGTCGCGGTCATCGGCAGGGGGCCGGTGCCGAGGTTGGCCTGGGGGCGGGGCCGTGGGGGGCGGGCGGTGGTGGGGGTGAAGGTCCACAGAGAGGCGAGGGTGGCGACGATGATCGTGGCTTCGTTCATGGCGAAGGTGTCGCCGATGCATTTGCGGCTGCCGGAGCTGAAGGGGATGAACGCCCCGGGGCAGGCCGGCTTGCCGGTGGCCCATCGCTCGGGGGCGAAGGTGTGGGGGGCGGTGAAGACGGCCGGGTTGCGGTGCTGGGCGTAGTGGGAGTGCAGGACGGTCGTTCCCCGGGGGATGGGGTGGCCCCCGAGTTCGGTGTCGCAGGTGGTCAGGCGCGGGAGCATCCATGCGGGCGGGTACATGCGCAGGGATTCGGTCACGACGCGCCGGGTGTAGTCCAGGGCGGGCACATCGGCTGCGGTCGCGGGCCGGTCGCCGAGGACGTCGTGGGCTTCGCGCTGGAGACGCCGGCGGATACGGGGGTGACGGCCGAGAAGATCGAAGGTCCAGGCCAGGCAGGTGGAGGTGGTCTCACTCCCGGCGAGGAGCATGACGGCAAGCTGGTCGCGCAACTCGCCGGGCGGCAGCTGCCCTTGGTCGTCCGCGCGGATCAGCAAGGGCAGGACGCCGCGGCCCGCCGGATTCTGGCGGTAATGGGTGACAGCGGTGTCGATGAATGCCCACAGGCGGCGGATGGCATCGTGAAAGGTGCGGCTGCCCGGGTGAGGGAGCTTGTCGAGGGCCGGGTACACGCTGCGCAGGTAGGCGCCACGCAAAATGGTGGACAGGCAGTGGTCGATCTCGCGGGCGGTGGCGTCGTCGATGTCCTGGCAGAACATGGTGCGGACGAGGATCTTGCTGATGAGGACACTCATCGTGGCGTTGACATCAAAGGTCTGCCCGTCGGCAAGGGACCGCGACAGTTTGCCGGCCTCCTCGGTTATGACGGTGGAGTACTCGATCAGGTCATGTTTACGGAACGCCGCTTGCAGCATCGGGCGCTGACGGCGGTGGTCGTTCCAGGTACAGCTGGCCAGACTGTTGCCCACGAACTTGCGTGCCTGGTCGGCCATCGCCCCGCCCTTGTCATAGATCCGGGGAGTGAGCAACACCTCCTGGACAAGGTCCGGGTGCAACGGCAGGTAGGCGATCCCCGGCCCGATGCGCAGGCGGATCAGGTCACCGTGGGGGTAGAGGGACGTGAGGAAGGGCAAAGGGTCCCGCATCAAAGGCCAGGTATGGCCGAGCAGGGGCAGCGCATGGGGGGCGTCCGCGAGCCGGTAGGAAGTCATCGGGTCCTCTCCATCGCCGCATGCGCGACAGCTCGCCGAGAGCCATCGAGTTCGAGGAGTTTCTTGAAGCCGACGACGATGACCAGCTGAGCGTCCTCGGCGAGCTTCCTCACCGCGGCCTGACGGTTCCGCACCGGAGGCGGTGAGGCCGGCAGGTCGCGGTGGCGGGAGCAGGTGGTGGTCATCTATGCCTCCGCACCGCGGATTCGGCGAGAGAGTGAAGGGTTGCGGTGGCGGCCTGCCCGAAGGACGCGGACTCCAGCGCGGCCAGG
>NZ_JBVHLW010000081.1:0-8421 GCF_055558795.1 Streptomyces sp. NPDC025618
AGCTACCTCGCAGGCCTCCATCTCCGCGCCTCGATGATCTGGATCAACGACCTCCTGAAAACAACCAGTTGATCGCAACCTCACACAGTCCCTAGTGGCCGACGATTTTTTTTCGTCTCCCCGTGACTTGGACAACCAGCGGTTCTGACGGGCGAGCGTGATCGGCCGGCGGGACTGCTCGGCGCCCTCGGTTTCGTGCTGAACACAGCGGTGCTCTGTGGAAGAAGAGGTACACCGGCCGCCACGGGCCCATACCGTCGACGAGCCCGTATCACCCTGAAGATGTTGCAGATCAGGAGGGCGTGAACGGCTGCCACGGCCCTGCCGATGCGGTTGGTCGAGCAGCTTGCTCGCCGCGGGACCCGCCAGGACTTGAGGCGTGCGAAGGCGTGCTCACCGGTGCGCGGAATCGTGCCTGATCGCGGTTGAACTACTGCTAACGATCGAGCAGTTCGTGGTCGCAGCAGGGAATGCGGTCTGTGGCGCCGGCGGCCTTGGTAGGGGTCCCGGACTGGTGAGCTCGCGGAAGAACGACGCTGAGGGGCTGCTTCCCGGCGCAGAGGCCGACATCACTGGCCGAGGGCGGTGACGCGGTTCTCGTACTCGCGGGGGGTCTTGCTCTGCGCCGAGATCGCCGAAGCGCGCCGTCGAGGGCCTGACACCGGCCGAGGAGTCGGAGGCGAACCGCGGGCACGACGGTGACGCCCTGGTCGAGCACGGCCTGTTCGACGGCGTCCAGCTCGGTTGCGCGTAGGGAGCCGATGACCTTGCCCGGCATATCGAGGCGGCCGGCGGTTCCGGGCCATGGTGTCCTCGTGGTCGGTCGCGGTGTGCTCGGGGCAGGGGGTCGGCGACGGCGGTGCGGGTGGCGCTGCGGCTGACCTCGTGGTCGCGGGGGAGGTCCGCGGTGGAGCGGTCTTCCGGGTACACGGTGCGCACGGCATCGGTCTTGCCGTCCGGGGCGGCGGGGCGGCGTTCACCTTTGTTGCCCTCGGCCTCGGCGGCCCGTAGCCCGTCGTAGGTCAGCTCGCGCTGGATGTCATGTCGAAGCTCGCCGGCGGTGGCGAGGGCCTGCGCCATGAATCTTGTGGTGGACAGCGGTTCGCCGGTGCGCGGGTGGCGGGTGGTGAGGTTTACCGCGGAGGACGCGTCGTCGTGGTTGCGCGGCCATACCTGATCACGGTGTAGGACGCCGAACACGTCGAGGATGCCTCCGGTGTGGCGTACGAAGCGGAACGTCTCGGAGATGCGCACAGTGTCAACCGGCCGCGTATACGTGAGCAGTCTGCGGACCTCCGGGCGCTGGAGGGGGTGAAGGCGGCGGAGGGACGCCCGGGTCCTCCGCGAAGACGACCGCGTCCTCGATCCCGGCCTCGTCCAGAACGGCGTTGCATCACGGAATGCAGACCACCAGCCCTTGCGGCCGACGGTCCGGATGCGGGCGTCCTCGTCGTGGCAGTCTGGGAGTCCCAGCGTTCTTCGCAGGTATGAGGCTGACCGGAGTTGGGCCGCGATGACGATGTCGCCATCCGTTGTGGGCTGCTCTGCTTCGGCAGGGCGCATGACGAACCGACGTGACTACGCGAGTTGTTGGGGGTGTTGATACCTCGTCGGGGTGGTGAGTTACGGGGTGGAAGCGCTGGTGTGCCGACTGGGGGGGGCGCGGTGGTGTGGGGACGGCGCTTGTACGCCTATTGGGCGCTGGTGGTATGCGCCTTCCCTGCTCGCGGTATAGGGCTCAACTATGAAATGGAAGGCGGTGGTTGATTTCCCGCCCTTGGGCGGTCCCGTGCCGGTCGGGCGTCCCGCGACGATCCGTGTGGTTTCCCGGTACGGGTGTCCTCACCACGATCCCGTCACGCGTTCGGCGACCGTGTCCTCTCAGCCGGCGTCGTGTGGCAGGGCTCACCGGTCACCGGGGATCCCGGCGATTACCCCCTCTTTGTACTGCCCTGCGACCGCAGTGCGGTGAAAGCCAGGCCATTATGAAGCTCTCCACTCTCCCTTTCGCTCCCGCCGTTGGGTGTAGCCCTGTTGTTCCGGTTCCGGAGGAGGTGTGGGTGCCCACCGAGATCCGGCACCCCGACGGGACGGTGGTGCCCTGCCCCGCGGCGCCGTTGCTGACGGGCACGGGCGGGCTGGCAGGTCACGGCTTCCGGGCCCGCACCGGGCCTGTGCGGGTACTCCCCGCGGGGTCGCCCGGTGACTTCCACCTGGTGACCGCATCCGTCCGCGCGGGTTCACTCGATGACGGCGCTGCTGCCGGTGGGACAGCGGTGGTGCTGGCGGTGGGGGTGACGGCGTCTTCCAGGCTGCTGAGGGTGGGTGGGCCGGTACGGACCGTGCTGGACGCGTGGGTGCGGGTGGTCCGTCCGCGTACGGTGGTGCTGGCGTCGCCGCGGTCGTTGTGTGCGGGGGTGGAGCGGGCCATCGAGGTGGTCGAGGCCCTGTTGGAACGTCACGCCGGGACCGGCCGTCCGGTGTTCGTGCGGAAGCAGATCGTCCACAACACCCATGTCGTACGGGATCTGGAGTCCCGTGGTGCGGTGTTCGTCCAGGAGCTGGATGAGGTGCCGGACGGGGCGGTGGTGGTGTTCTCCGCCCACGGCGTCTCCCCGCAGCTGCGCAAGGCAGCGGCTCGCCGGAGTCTGGAGGTGGTGGACGCCACCTGTCCGCTGGTGACGAAGGTGCACTCCGAAGCCCGTCGGTTCGCCGCCCGCGGGGACACCGTGGTGCTGGTCGGCCATGCGGGGCATGAGGAGGTCGAGGGCACCCTGGGGGAAGCGCCGGAGGCAACGGTCCTGGTGCAAAGCCCCGGCGACGTGGCCGCGCTGCGGGTCCCGGACCCTTCCCGTGTCTCCTACCTGACCCAGACCACCCTCGCCCTGGATGAGACAGCCGAGATCATCACTGCTCTGGAGAAGCGTTTCCCCGGCATCCGCGGCCCGGGCTCGGACGACATCTGCTACGCCACCACCAACCGCCAGCACGCCCTGAAAGCCGTCGCCGCGCAGAGCGATGTGGTGCTGGTGGTCGGCTCGGCCAACTCCTCGAACTCGGTGCGCCTGGTGGAACTGGCCCACCGCGGTGGCACCCCGGCCTACCTCATCGATGACGCCACCGGCATCCGCCCGGAGTGGGTCAAGGACGCGGGCACGGTTGGTCTGAGTGCTGGGGCTTCCGCCCCGCAGGCCCTGGTCGACGACGTGGTCGCGGCGCTCGGGGGCTTGGGCCTGGTGGCGGTTCGTGAGCGCACTACCGCGACGGAGACCGTGGCCTTCGGGCTGCCGGCGGCGGTGAGGTCCCGATGAGCACCCGCCCCGGCCGCCGGGCCCGCCCCGCCCCGGCCACCGCGAAATCTCCTGCCGGGCCAGGGACCCCGGCCCCTGCCGCTCGTACTGCTCCGTTCACCGGCCCGGGAATCGCGCCCGCGCGCTTTCCCCTCCTGTCCACTGTGACCACACCGAAGGACTTGCAAGGGTTTGCGCACGAAGACCTCATGGCCCTTGCGGCGGAGATCCGCGCTTTCCTCATCGGCACCGTGTGTGCGACCGGCGGGCATTTGGGTCCCAACCTCGGCATGGTCGAGCTGACGATGGCCCTGCACCGGGTCTTCGACTCACCCCGTGACACGGTGCTGTTCGACATCGGCCACCAGGCATACGTCCACAAGCTTCTCACCGGCCGCGCTGAAGGCTTCGACCGGCTGCGGCAGGCCAGCGGCCCGTCCGGGTACCTGTCCCGGGCCGAGTCCGAGCATGATGTGATCGAGAACTCCCACGCCTCCACCGTCCTGTCCTACGCCGACGGCCTGGCCAAGGCCCGCCACCTCGCCGGTGAGAGCGACCGGGCGGTGGTCGCCGTCATCGGGGACGGGGCCCTGACCGGCGGCATGTGCTGGGAAGCACTCAACAACCTCGGCGGCGCCCCCGACCGACCCGTCGTCATCGTCCTCAACGACAACACACGCTCCTACGCCCCCACCATCGGAGCCCTCGCCGACCATCTGGAGCAGCTGCGCGCGAGTGCGCCGGACAGTGTGGACTGGCTGCTCAAGGCGGCCAGGCGCCCGCACGGCACCGCGGCCGGCACAGGCACCACCGCTCCGGGCGCCGGCTGCGGTCAGGGAAGTCCTGGCGGGCCAGGCCACCGCGAGAGCCGGCACACGGAAGGCAGTGCACTGCTCAGTGACGGTGCGGAGGACGTCGCGCTGCCGGGCCCGCTGCCAGTGGCCCGCAACCTCTTCCATCTCCTCGGTTTTGCTTATCTCGGTCCCGTCGACGGCCATCACCTGCCCTCTCTTGAGGATGCCCTGGCCATGGCGCGGGATCTGCGCCGTCCGGTCGTGGTCCATGTGGTGACGGTCAAGGGCCGTGGCTATGCCCCTGCCGAGGCGGATGTGGCGGACTGTATGCACGCGGTGGGTGTCCTGGATCCGGCAACCGGCCGCCCCAGCACTGCCGGCGGCATCCCGTCGTGGACGAGCGTGTTCGCCGGGGAACTGTGCGGGCTGGGGGAACGGCACGAGAACATCGTCGCGGTCACCGCGGCGATGCCCGGCCCGACCGGCCTGGCCCGCTTCGGCGAGCGCTTTCCCCACCGCTTCTTCGACGTCGGGATCGCCGAGCAGCACGCGGTGACCTCCGCCGCCGGACTCGCCCTGGGCGGCTTCCACCCGGTCGTCGCGGTCTACGCCACGTTCCTGGGCCGGGCCTTCGACCAGGTCCTGATGGACGTCGCCCTCCACCGGTTGCCGGTGACGTTCGTCCTGGACCGGGCCGGGATCACCGGTCCCGACGGCCCCTCGCACCACGGCATGTGGGACCTCACCCTCCTCGGCGCGGTCCCGGGCATGCGGGTCGGTGTTCCCCGGGACGCCACCCGGCTGCGTGAACTCCTCACCGAAGCCGTCACCCACACCTGCGGCCCGACCGCCCTGCGCTTTCCCAAAGCCACCGTCACCGACGACATCCCCGCCCTGAAACAGCTGGGTCCTGTGGAGGTCCTGCATCACTGCCGCACGCGGGACGTGCTCCTCGTGGCGGTCGGCCCTTTGGCGAAGCCGGCGGTGGAGGCCGCCCGGTATCTGGAGGGCCAGGGCATCGGGGTGACGGTCGCCGACCCCCGCTGGGTCCTGCCCGTCCCGCCCGAAATCACCGAACTCGCCATTACGCACCGGCTGGTGGTGACGGTGGAGGACAACACCCGCGCCGGCGGCGCCGGAACAGCCGTCGCCCGCGCGGTAGCCGACACGGGCTCCCGCACCCCGGTGCGAGTCCTCGGCCTGCCCGGACGCTTCCTCGCCCACGGCACCCGCCCCGACATCCTCGCCGCCTGCGGCCTCACCACCCAGGGCATCGCCTACTCCGTCCTGCGCGCCCGCGCCGACCGCCCCCACAACGACAAGCCGCTGTGATGCTCACCCGGCCCGCCCAGCCCGCCTGGCCACCGGCCCACCACACCCCCCGGCACCCACCCGCACAGCAGCCGCCTGCGGTACACAAGCCCCTCCACACTCACCCCACCCACATCCCCGTCCGCTGCCCGGCCCCGAGCCCCACACCTCCAGCCAAGGGGGCCTGACATGCCCACCATCGATCTCGGCTTTCCCACCCCACCCCCCACCACTCCGGTGCGCCGCCACACCCGGCGAATCCATGTCGGCGATGTCCCCGTCGGCGGCGGCGCACCGGTCTCCGTCCAGACCATGACCACCACATTGACTGCCGATATCGATGCCACCCTCCAGCAGATCGCCGAGATCACCGCGGCCGGTTGCGACATCGTCCGCGTCGCCGTCCCCACCCAGGACGACGCTGACGCCCTCCCCGCGATCGTCGCGAAATCCAAACTCCCGGTGATCGCCGACATCCACTTCCAGCCCCGCTACGTCTTCGCCGCCATCGACGCCGGCTGTGCCGCGGTCCGCGTCAACCCCGGCAACATCAAGAAGTTCGACGACAAAGTGAAAGAGATCGCCACCGCTGCCTCCGCGGCGGGTGTGCCGATCCGGGTCGGGGTCAACGCGGGCTCCCTCGACCCGCGCCTGCTCGCCAAGTACGGCAAAGCCACGCCACAGGCGCTGGTGGAGTCCGCGTTGTGGGAGTGCTCGCTGTTCGAGGAACACGGCTTCACCGACCTGAAGATCGCGGTCAAGCACCACGACCCGCTCACCGTGATCGCCGCCTACCGGCTCCTCGCCGACGCCTGCGACTACCCCCTCCACCTCGGCGTCACAGAAGCCGGCCCCGCCTTCCAAGGGGCCATCAAGTCCGCCGTCGCCTTCGGGATCCTCCTGGACGAAGGAATCGGCGACACCATCCGCGTCTCCCTCTCCGCACCACCCGTCGAACAGGTCAAGGCCGGCTGCCACATCCTCGCCTCCCTCGGCCTGCGCCCCCGCGAGCTGGAGATCGTGTCCTGCCCCGGCTGCGGCCGCCTCCAAGTCGACATCCACGCCCTTGCCAACCGAGTAGAAGCGGCCTTCGAGGGCTTCCCCCACCCCCTGCGCGTCGCGGTGATGGGGTGTGTCGTCAACGGCCCGGGTGAGGCCCGCGAAGCCGATCTTGGCGTCTCCTGCGGCAACGGCAAAGGCCAGATCTTCCGCAAAGGGGAAGTGCTGCGCACCGTGCCGGAGGCAAAGATCGTCGACGCCCTCCTTGAGGAAGCCCTCGCCCTCACCGCCGCCACCGGCGCGGAGGGAGGCGATCAGCCGTGACCACACCCGCCGATCCCCGTGTCAGCCCCTCGCGGACGCCCCAGGGCGCGGAGGAACGCGGCGCCTTGGCCGAGGTGCGCGGCCGCGTCGAGGCCGTCTTGTACGCCTTCGTGCGGGATCAGGCCGCCGCCGATGCCGCGGGTCTCTCCGCGGAGGCGGCCGAGGCGGTAGGGATGTTCCTGGGGGCCGGGGGCAAACGGATCCGGCCGCACCTGTGCGTGCTCGGCTGGCAGGCGGCAGGAGGCACCGGCCTTCCCGGACACGTCGTACGGGTCGCCGCGTCCCTGGAGATGTTCCACGCCTTCTGCCTGATCCACGACGACGTCATCGACCACTCCGACACCCGGCGCGGACAGCCCACCGTGCACCGCGCCCTGGCCACCCGTCACCGCCCCGGCCGCACCCTTCGGGCAGCCCGGCAGCTGGGGGCCGCGGCCGCGATCCTGGTGGGGGACTTCGCGCTGGCCTGGGCCGACAACTCATCGTGCGCTGCAAGACCGCCAAGTACACCTGCGAGCGGCCACTGCACATCGGCGCCGCCCTCGCCGGCGCCGACGACACCACCCTCGACCGGCTCAGTGCCTTCGCCCTCCCGCTCGGCGAGGCATTCCAGCTCCGCGACGACCTCCTGGGCGTCTTCGGCCACCAGAACGCCACCGGCAAACCCGTCCTGGACGACCTGCGCGAGGGCAAACCCACCATGCTGATCGCCCACGCCCTGGCAGCCGCCGACCCGGCCCAGGCCCGGCAACTACGCACCCTGTACGGCGACCCCCACCTCAAGGACGACACCGCCGCCACGGTACGCAGCCTGCTGCACGCCACCGGAGCACACCGCACGGTCGAGCAGATGATCCACGACCGTCACGCCCAGGCCCTCCAAGCCCTGGCCCGCCTCGACGCCCCCACCAGGACGCGTGACGCCCTGCGAGCCCTGGCCGGCCAAGCCGCCTGGAGGACCTCATGACCTCCCCACCCCAAACCACCAGACCACACCCACAAGCAACTCCAGCCAGCCATTCCCCGCGGCCCGTGCACCGGCATCACCCGCACCCCCAGGCGTACGGAGCCCCAGTCCGCACCCGCCACCAAATCGCCCACAGCAAACACACCGCCAAACCCCTTCCGGGCAAAGGCCCGCCACACCGATCCGGACACCACCTGAGGGGAACCGGCTCCCCTGGTCGAACAGACCGGCGCCCGCGCCTGGAGCAGGACGGCCGCCGACCACCACCAGGCCAGGCCCTGGCCTGCCTGGAGGAAGCCGACCCCGCCCCGGCCGGCAGGCAGGCCCTGCCCGCGCTCGCCCATGCCTGCGCCTGCCGCGACCGGTAAGCCCACGGAGCCACCGATGAACCACAGCACCCCCCACCCCGCACCACCCCCCGACACCAGCCCTGCGGACACCAGCTGTCCGGACACCGGTCCCGCGGAGTCGACATCCCCCGCCCGCGCGCGGGACTCCCGTGGCCGGCCGCCCCTCCACGCCCAGGGCACCCGCGGGCGCACGCCAGCACCCGCCGCGAAGCAGGGCGACCCTGTCCCGTCGTCTGCGGCTGTGCCCCGGCATCTCGCGGTGATCCTGGACGGCAACCGGCGCTGGGCCCACAAGCACCACCTGCCCGCCACCGTCGCCTACCAGGCCGGGGCCCAGCGGGTACACGACCTGGTGACCTGGTGCGAAGGAGCCCACATCGGCTACG
>NZ_JBVHLW010000082.1:0-8417 GCF_055558795.1 Streptomyces sp. NPDC025618
CGAGGCTATGAAGAAAGCAGCGGTGTCGTATACGGGCCAGGAGGTCAACCCATGACGCCAAAAGGACAACCCCGCAACAGACAGACCCCCAACGGACGGAACCCCAACGAACAGACCAACAACAGACAGGCCGGCAACGGGCAGACCAGCAACGGACAGGAC
Organism: Streptomyces sp. NPDC025618; assembly: GCF_055558795.1. NCBI lineage: Bacteria > Bacillati > Actinomycetota > Actinomycetes > Kitasatosporales > Streptomycetaceae > Streptomyces > Streptomyces sp. NPDC025618. Next base: position 163 of record NZ_JBVHLW010000082.1, read on the forward strand.
GGCAACGAACGGCCGGCCCGCGGCCGCCGCGCGCCACGCCGCACACCATCGAGGAGATCGCGGCGCCCACCACTACGAGGCCCTCGCCCATCCGCATCCGCACGCGGAGCCCCGAGACCATCCGTCTCGCCGCGACGGCTCTGCGCTGACGTATCCCGCCCACAGGGTGGGCGGGATACGTCCTTGCCCGTGGAGTGGTGGCCACTCGGGGCGGTAGGCGGCGACAGTCGCGGCCAGCGGGCGCCGAAGCGGGAGCACGAAAACCCCAATCGTCGTAGAGCGTCACGGATTAGCACATATGGCACAGCTTCTAATCAGCAACTGCCCACCAGGCGCGACGCGTGGCGGGCCGACGGCCCAACCGACAGTCGGCTTCCCGCCGTGCGCGACCCCTGCGAGCATGGGCAGCAGCCGGGATTGCCGAAGCCGGGAGCGGGATGAACGCCGACACGATCACCGCGATCTGCGCCGTCGTCGTCGCAGTTGCCTCGCTCGCTGCCGCCGTGTGGCAGGGGTACATCACCCGCGACCACAACCGGCGATCGGTGCGGCCTCTCGTCCAGGTAGGGCGCTGGATCTCAAAGGACGAAGACTCGGTCTCGGGCATCAGGATGGCCAATGGGGGCCTCGGCCCTGCGTTCATCGTTTCGACGAAACTGATCCTCGACGGGCAGGAGCTGCCTCCCTGGAGTGACGCGTGCGCGAAGGTGCTGCAGGACCGTTCCGGGATCAGCCTCATGGGGGCGATCTTCCTTGACGGAGGAGTTCTTGCCGCGGGCGAGGTCACCTTCCTGATCGGTGTGGGGCCCGGCGACGTGAACCGTCTGGCGCGCCGTTTGCGGATCGTCGTGGAATACGAGTCGCTGTACGGCGGCGAGGGCTTCATCGAGGACAGCGGGCCGCTGGAACAGCCCTCCCAGTAGATCGCTGCGACGCAGCAGGGCACTGGGCGACCTTGTCATGCAAGTATCCGGCACAGACTCTGACCTTGTTTTTTATGGTTTGCGAGCTTTGAGTTGGTTACGTTCGGCGATGCTCTCGGGGCGTCTGGTCGTTTTGCCCACGTCATAGCGGGTGGCAGGCCGCCGGTTCTTGGAGCCAAGTGGGCGGCCTGGGCCAGGAGTTGAAGGTTTGGGTGCACGAGCCGGGCAGAGCAAACAGGGACGGATGTTCCTGAACCCACGGCGGACGCGGGCTGGGGTGAGCCGAGCGGGCTCGGCCGGCTTCTCCCAGGGGCGGCGGAGATCGGCCGCGGCCTCGCGGGTGAGCCTCAGTTGGGTGTGCGCGGCGATCACGAGCCACGTCCATCGGTCCGCGGCCTCAGGAGTGCGGAGCCTGGGGCGGGTCCAGCCGAGCGTCTGCTTTACAAAACGGAAAGTGTGTTCAAGATCGAATCTGCGGAGGAACGCTTGCCACCGCAGGTCGACGTCCTCGCCGGTCATGCCGGTCCTGGAGGACCACAGCCAGACGGGCAGTGGGTCGCCTCCGCCGGGCAGATGGTCCACCTGAAGGCAGATCAGTGTGCCCTCGATGATGGGGAGTCCGCCGTCGTGGCCGATCCACGCGCTGCGGGTGGTGAGCCGGGGGTGGATACGGTCCCAGGCCATGGCCTGGGCGGTGCCGTAGCGGTCGGTGACCTGCACCGTCTCGGCATCCGGCTCGCCCCACGTGTCGGGCTTGGCGAAGCGGAACTCCTTGCCGTGCTTCGGCGGTCGCCCACCCTGGGGATAGGCCAGGGCGTACTCCTTGAGCGAGGGTGTCGGCCGTCGCATGACACGGTCCGAACGCATCCGCCCCAGCACCTCGACGGGCAGGCCCTTGAAGAGGTAAGCCATGCGCGGGGCGTCATAGCCGGCGTCGAAGACGACCAGGATGTCGTCGTCACCGGCTTCCCACTGACCCTGGCCGATCAGGTCGGCGACCACGCGGCGGACCTGAGCGGCGGTGACCTCGGCGACATCGTCGTCGGGGCCGAGCCGGACCGCGTCCAGCAGTTGGCACCACGACGTACGCCCGGACTCCAGCGCGGCGACGAAGGAGTACGGCCAGCCGGGGATGAACTGGTCGCTGGAGCGTCCCGAGCGTCCGTAGACATGGCAGAACAGGCGATCCGGGTTGGTCGGCGCGTCGGGCCGCAGCCACGCGGAGACAACGACCGCCAGGACCAGGCGCCCGTCGGCGGCCTTGGGCTGCGGCAACATGGCCAGCGCCTTCCGCAGCCCGGCCACATCGATGCGACCGTGGTTGAGCGCGTCGTACAACGCGCCGTGCCCACGCCGGTGTTCGGCCAGCAACGTCAGGTCGACCGGCGAGGTCACCGGGCCGTCCTCGCAGAGCATCGCGTCACACAGCTCGAACAGGGTGTCACCGCGCCGGGCAAGGCACGCGTAGAGATCCTCCCGAAAGTGGAACGTGAAGTCGAACGCCTCGTGCCGGGCATCGTGGTGCAGCAGACTCACCCCTGGCGGTCTTGGTGGACAGCGCGCTCTGGACAGCACGCAGGATCACGCCAAGACCGCCATGCGCATACACCGAACTCCCAGGTGAGTGACACCGTTCGGGACGTCGTTCGACCCGTCTGCAGGGCCTATGCGAAGTCGGTGTATGCAAGGTGGACTGCGCAGACCCGGCACCGGAAGAGATACGCCGTCGCCTCGCCGTCCTTGTCCAGCGAGCCGAGGAAGTGCTCAACCTGGTCCGACGGCCAGCCCCAGCCGTTCGCCTCCCGCCGCAGCATCTCCAGTGCCTCGGGATATGCGGCGAGTTCGGCGGACCCGGCCGGGGCCAGGAACGCGGCGCCGTCGCCGCAGTGGAAGAACCACTGGGGTTCCTGCCATGCGGTGAAGCCTGGAGTGTGCCGGTCGACCGCTGCGAAGACCTCAAGGGGCACGTCGTCGCCCAGGCAGGTTCCCGCCGTGAAGTGCGCGTCGAACCGTTCGGCGGCGCTGCCGTCCGCGATGCACCACGGGCACAGCCGGCCCCCGAGCTCGTCGGCAGCGTAGACCGGGCCCTTGTAGACATACCCGCGTTCCCGCCCACAGCAGGTGCAGGCCGTGCCAGAAGGCACGATCACGCCCGTGGCGACGGGGTCGGGGTGGTACGGGAACTCAGGAAGCAGCTCAGTCACAGCCCATAACCGTAACAATCGGCACGAACAGTCAGCCGGGCGGGTCCCGGACCATAAAAATCAAGCTGACCTTGACTCTGTCGGGGATCTTGGAGGTGCCGAGGTCAGGTGCCCAGGGTTCGCCAGGACTTCGGCCGGGGTAGCTCGCGTTGGTCGAGGTAGTTCTGGAAGGCGGTTGGTCGGCGGGGCATGGAGGCTTCCTCGGTTGGCGGCAGTCCGCTGAGGCGGTCGATGTTCACGGCGATGGCCGTCAGGACGTGCTGGATGTGGGCTTTCCCCTGTCCTCGGTAGCGGCAGCGCCGCATGCCGTGTCCGTGGGCGAACTCGTTGACCGTGCCCTCCACTCCGGAGCGGGCCGCATAGCGGGCCTTCCACTCGGGCGTCTGTTGTTCAGTGCGGACGCGAAGTTGCAGCTCGCGGAGCTCTCGCGGGGGAAATCCCACGGTGCGGACGTTGTCAGCGGTGCTGGTGCACTGAGTGCGGACCGGGCAGGGGCGGCACTGGCTCTTGGTGAACCTGGCCACGATCAGCGGGGCCGCGGTGGGCGAGGAGGTCGGGTAGGGGCCGTGCCAGCCCGCACTGATCTGGCCCTGAGGGCAGGTGACCTGCTGCTTGTCGTAGTCGATGTGGAAGTCGTCCCGGGCGAAGCCCTCGTTTTGGCGGTGCTGGCGGGTGGGGTTGCTCTTCAGCGGCCCGGTGACGGTGACCTGGTGTTCGCGGGCGGCTTGTTCCAGGTGGGGCAGGGAGGTGTAGCCGGCGTCGACCAGGTACTCGGCGGGCAGTAGCCCGCGGCGGTGCAGGCGGGTGTGGATGCCGGGCAGGACCTGGCTGTCGTGGGTGGTGGCCGCGGTGGTGACCACGTCCGTGATCACGTTGGGGCCGTCGGGAGCGCAGGTCTCGGTCAGATGCGCGGAGAACCCCTTCCAGCTGATGACGTGTCCGTGGCGTGCGTAGCGGGCCGAGGTGTCGTAGGGGGAGACGATGGACCGGGACGAGGGCGGCAGCCCGGGTCCGCCCTCCTTCTCGGCGGTGCGCCAGCGCAGGTGTCCAGCGGCGTCATGGTCGTAGTTCTGCACCATGATCTGGCGCAGGGCCTGTGTCCGCGGGCCGGGCGTGCGGTCCGCTCCGTGCCGGTAGAGGTGTTCCAGGAGCCGGAGGGCGTCGTTCCCGGTGGCGAGGATCCGGGTCTTGGGCTTGGTGGGGTTCTTGCCCAGGCGGACTGGCCGGCCGTAACGGCGCCCCCAGTCCTCATCGACCAGTTCGTCCAGCAGGTGAGGGGAGATGCTGGCGACTTCTTCCAGAGCGGCGCGGACTGCCTCGGTGATCAGCTCCAGGCGGGTCAGGTCACGCACCGCGGCCAGGACGTGGGTGGAGTCGGTGCGCTGGGTGGTGCGCTCGTGGACCAGGCCGGCCTCCTTGAGGCCGGCCTCCTTGAGGCGGGCCAGCGAGAGGTCGAGGAGGCGGTCAGCGCGGTCCCCGTCGGCAAGACGATCGCGGAAGTCGGCCAGCACGCTGTGATGGAACCCGGGGTCGTCCAGCTCCATGGCCATGGCGTACTTGAAGTCGATGCGGCAGCGGACCGCCTCGGCGGCCTGCCGGTCCGACAGATCGAGCACGAACTGCAGCACACAGACAGTGGCCAGCTGGGCGGGCGAGAGACCCGGTCGACCGTTACGCGGGTACCAGCCAGCGAAGTCCTCGTCACGCCACAGTCCGTCCAGACGGTCTCTCACCCACATCGCCGTGGTACCGCCCGGGTTGCTCGCCCGAGCGATCTGCGCGGTCAGAAGCGGGATTTGCTCACCGGAACGGGGGCGGAGGGACAACAGGCACCTCGACGACTGCACGGGCTAATGGAACAGCCCGAGCATGACCGTTGATCATGCTGCCGCACCGGAGAACTCCAAGATCCCCGACAGAGTCAAGCTCACCGCCTGGTGGGCGAGCACAACCAGCTCCCGGCGGCTCTCGGGGCTCCGCGTCGGGCCGCGTTGCTGACGCGGATGAGAGACCTGGCCGACGCGGAGCCACTCCAGGTGGACCTCCATCTCGACGGCAAGGTGGTGGTCCCGCGGGCGGTCGCGTGGGAGGTGGAGTCCGCGGTGTCGGCCCTGGCCCGGGTCAGCCCCGAGCCCTACGGGAGCGCGCCCTGGCGCGCGTACCGTGGCCGATTCCTTGACCGGTACGGCCCCGGCGTGCTGGTGCCGCTGACCGATCTCCTCAACCCTGCGACGGGCCTGGGCCTGCCGGCAGATTTCCTCGGCGGAGCTCCTGCCGCGCGGCCGGCCGTCTCCCGCCGCGACCGGCAGCTGATGGGACTCGTCCAGCGGTCCCTGGCCGAGGACCGGGACCTGGAGCTCGACGACGCGACGATCGAAGCCCTGGCGGATGGCGATCCCGAAGGCGATCCGGTAGCGCATGTGGCCCGTCAGGTCGGGGCCTCCCGGCAGTCGGTATACGCGTGGATCGCGCGCTATGACGCCGGCGGGCTGGAGGCCCTGGCGGACCGCTCCCGGCGGCCGCACTATTCGCCGACACAGGTGGCCGGTGAGATGGAAGCCACGGTGTGCGAGCTCCGGCTGGCGCATCCGCGCTGGGGTGCCCGCAGGATCGTGCACGAGCTCAGGCGCCGCGGCATGGCACCGGTGCCGGGCCGCAGCACGGTGCACCGGATCCTGGTCCGCAACGGCCTGGTCCGCCGTCAGGAGCAGAACCACCGTCGTGTCTACCGGCGCTGGCAGCGGGACGCTCCGATGCAGCTGTGGCAGCTGGACATCATGAGCGGGGTGTTCCTGGCCGGCGGCCGGGAGTGCAAGCTGGTCACCGGGATCGACGACCACTCGCGGTTCATCGTGATCGCCAAGGTGGTGGCCCAGCCCACCGGGCGGGCGGCGGCCACCGCGTTCGCCGAGGCCATGGCCGTCTACGGGGTGCCGTCGGAGGTCCTGACGGACAACGGGAAGCAGTTCACCGGCCGCTTCACCAAGCCATTCCCGGCCGAGGTCCTCTTCGAGCGGATCTGCCGCGAGAACGGCGTCACTGCCCGGCTCACCAAGCCCCGCTCGCCGACCACGACCGGGAAAATCGAGAGGTTCCACAAAAGCCTGCGGCGCGAACTCCTCGACGACGCAGGACCGTTCGCTGACCAGGGCACCGCGCAGGCACAGATTTCCCGTCCTCCAGCCCATCGCCTTCGCGCACGCCGCCGCCAAGAGGAAGCGGTGATGCGCAGATGACTGAGTGGGTCGCTCTGACGGCAGCGGAGTGAGGGAAGGGATTCACCGATTCCGACAAGGGCAAGGCAGGAGTCGGATGGAACAATTTCGCGGCCAAGGAAGGAGCTGACTGCACACTGGCCCTGCAAATGGGGGAGCCTCCCAAGGAAGAAAATCTGCAGTCGTCGTTCAGGCGCATGGTAGATAACCCCGGGGAGGACGTATGGGCTGGGACAGCGGCTGCTTACGCCTGGAACAGCGATCTGAGCGCGCCAGCCGCCTACAGCAATGTTCGAGGCAGCCTGGCAGGCTGCGACCGTTTTCTCGGGCCCGACGAAGACGGCAGCGGAATCGCCGATTACACACTGGTCAAAACTCCACTGGAACAGCCCACCGGATTGACCGCCGTGGACGAGTCACTGTCGGTTACCACAGAGATTATCGACGAAGATGGCGGACACCGGTTGAACGGGTATCAAGTTTACGCCCGTAAGGGAAGATTCACGGTAACTTCCTCCGCACGGTGGAAACGTGATGAGGAATCTGTAAGACGGAAGGTAATCAAGGCCGTCGCGCAGATGATCCAGCGACTGCCCCAGTAGACGGCAGGGCCTGGCGAGCGCCGCCGCCGTGGGGTACGTGCCTGGGCACCGGCTGGCGGGCACAGTGTGGGCGGGCGAGGGCTGCTGGCCTGATGGCTCCGGGGCCGAACCGCGCCCGTGCAGCGTGTTCGAGCGTCAAGGGAGGCGCGGGTTGAGCACATGGCATGTGGAGTGGGTGCCTGATCCTGAGCGGTGGGTAACCCTACCGGCAGAGGGCGTCCTGGGTGTGCGGGATCTGCCGGAGACGGTGGCGCGGATCGGTCTGAGGCCGGGCGATCCGGTGTTCGTCAGGCCGGATGGCTGGGTCGATGCTGATCTTCTGGACTTCGTACCCTCCCGGTCCTTTGTGAGCCTGGAGCGTGAGTCGAAGCGGAACTACGCGACGGACATCCGGCTGTTGCTGGGGGTCTTGTGTTCGCGGGATGTGCACTGGCGATGCGCGACCGAGCAAGATCTCGCGGACTACCGGAACTGGCGGTGTGAGGCCCCGGGGAACCCCGAGCGGACGAGCCGACTGTCCGAATCCGCTTGTCCGTCGTGCCGAGTCCGGCCTACCGTGCCGTAATGGATCTCTTCTCGCGTTCTTGGACGGCGTTGCGCACGGCGGTCGCCGAATTGCCGGACGAGGACTTCGAGCGGCCGTCTGGCTGTACCGGCTGGCTCGTGCGGGACCTGGTCTGCCATCTGGTCATCGACGCCCAGGACGTGCTGATCACCTTGGTTACGCCAGCCGAAACCGAACCGACCGCGGACTCGGTCAGCTACTGGGACCTACTCGACGAACCACCGACCGGCGAGGACGCCCTCGATGCGCTGATCCCCCGGCTGGCCGCCGCATACGGCGAGCCGCGGTGGCTCAAGTTCCACCTCGACGACGTCGGTTCCGCCGCGGGCCGGGCCGCCGAACTCGCCGATCCTGCCCTCCGCGTCAGCACCCAGGACAAGGTGCTGACTGTCGGCGACTACCTGTCCGCGTACGTGCTCGAATGGACCTTGCATCACTTCGATCTGATCGCGCATCTGCCGTCGGCCGCCGAGCCGCCCGCCGAGACCCTCGCCGCGGCCCGCGCGTCGCTGGAGAAGATCGCCGGGACCCCGTTTCCCGCCTCGTTCTCCGACAAGGACGCGCTGCTGATCGGCACCGGACGTCGCACGCTGACCGACGCTGAGAAGGGTGTTCCGGGCGATCTCGCCGCAAAGCTCCCGCTCATCCTCGGCTAGTGACCTGAGTCGTTGATGCGTCGGCAGTAGCTGGCGAGGCTGTTGAGGATCTGGTCGGCGGTCTTGTGCCATACGTAGGGGCGGGGGTTG
>NZ_JBVHLW010000083.1:0-8170 GCF_055558795.1 Streptomyces sp. NPDC025618
GGCAGGCGCATGTCCGGTGGTGCGGCCTGGGCGAGGGTGGAGCCGTCGGCGTACTCGGCCATCGAGTGCACCACGGACTGGGGGTGGATGACCGCGGTGATGCGGCCGTAGCCCAGGTTGAACAAGGCCTGGGCCTCGATGATCTCCAGGCCCTTGTTCACCAGGGTCGCGGAGTTGACCGTGACAAGGCGACCCATCCGCCACGTCGGATGCGAAAGCGCCTGGGCAGGGGTGACGGTGGCGAGTTGTGCTGGGGTGTGGGTGCGGAAGGGTCCGCCACTGCAGGTCAGGACCAAGCGCTGGATACCGGCGACAGGGCAGGCGTAGGCCCAGCCGGGCAGGCACTGCATGATGGCGCTGTGCTCGGAATCCACCGGCACGATCTGCCCCGGCCCCGCCGCCCTCGCCACCAGCGCACCCCCGGCGACCAGGGATTCCTTGTTCGCCAACGCCACCCGGCTCCCCGCCTCAAGCGCCGTGAGCGTAGCCGGCAGGCCCGCCGCCCCGGGGAGGGCGTTGAGCACGACATCGCACGGCCATCCGGCAGCCGCCGACAGCCCCTCCGCACCCGGCAGCACCACTGGCAGAGGGAGACGGGGTGTGCCTTCCGCCCATGCCAGGGTGGTGAAGGCGTCAGTGAAGTCCCTGGCCGCGGACGGGTCGGTGATGGCGACCATCCGGGCACCGGTCCGCAGGGCCTGCCGGGCCAGCAAGCCGGGGTTTGTACCGGACGCTGCCAGCACTACCGCACGGAACCGGTCCGGGTGGGCGGTGATCACGTTGATTGCCTGGGAACCGACCGAACCCGTCGACCCCAGCACCACCACCGACCGCGCACCGGCAGCGCTTCCCCAATCCCCGCCCGGCACCGGCACCGGACGCCCGGCACCGTCCCGTTGCCCGTCCTCGCACAGCCCGGCCTGTGCCTGCGCGGGTGCGGCCACGGGGAACAGAGGTGTACGGGCATGGTCCGGGGCTTGTCCTATGCCACCGGACGGCACCGGGCGAGGCGTACCGGGGGCGGGCGCCGGAGTGTTGTGGTGGGCCGGTGGCCAGGCAGGCTGGGCGGGCCGGCTACGGGGACGCCAGTGAGCGGGCCAGGTGAACATCACAGCCCCCCGTCGTTGTGGGGGCGGTCGGCGCGGGCGCGCAGGACGGAGTAGGCGATGCCCTGGGTGGTGAGCCCGGCGGCGGCGAGGATGTCGGGGCGGGTGCCGTGGGCGAGGAAGCGTCCGGGCAGGCCGAGGACTCGCACCGGGGTGCGGGAGCCCGCGTCGGCCACCGCACGGGCGACCGCTGTTCCCACACCGCCAGCGCGGGTGTTGTCCTCCACCGTCACCACCAGCCGGTGCGTAATGGCGAGTTCGGTGATTTCGGGCGGGACGGGCAGGACCCAGCGGGGGTCGGCGACCGTCACCCCAATCCCCTGACCCTCCAGACACCGCGCGGCCTCCAGCGCCGGCTTCGCCAAAGGACCGACCGCCACCAGCAGCACATCCCGCGTACGGCAGTGATGCAGGACCTCCACGGGCCCAAGCCGTTTCAGGGCGGGGATGTCGTCGGTGACGGTGGCTTTGGGGAAGCGCAGGGCGGTCGGGCCGGAGGCATGGGTGACGGCTTCGGTGAGGAGCTCCTTCAACCGGGTGGCGTCCCGCGGGACACCGACCCGCATTCCCGGAACCGCCCCGAGGAGGGTGAGGTCCCACATGCCGTGATGCGACGGCCCGTCGGGGCCGGTGATCCCGGCCCGGTCCAGGACGAAGGTGACGGGCAACTGGTGGAGGGCGACGTCCATCAGGACCTGGTCGAAGGCCCGGCCCAGGAACGTGGCGTAGACCGCGACGACCGGGTGGAAGCCGCCCAGCGCGAGACCGGCGGCGGAGGTCACCGCGTGCTGCTCGGCGATCCCGACGTCGAAGAAGCGGTGCGGGAAGCGGTCGCCGAAGCGGGCCAGGCCGGTCGGGCCGGGCATCGCCGCGGTGACCGCGACGATGTTCTCGTGCCGTTCCCCCAGCGCACACAGTTCCCCGGCGAACACGCTCGTCCACGACGGGATGCCGCCAGCGGTGCTGGGGCGGCCGGTTGCCGGGTCCAGGACACCTACCGCGTGCATGCAGTCCGCCGCATCGGCCTCGGCCGGTGTGTAGCCGCGGCCCTTGACCGTCACCGCATGGACCACGACCGGACGGCGCAGATCCCGCGCCATGACCAGGGCTTCCTCGAGGGAGGGCAGGTGATGGCCGTCGACGGGACCGAGATAAGCGAAACCGAGGAGATGGAAGAGGTTGCGGGCCACAGGGAGCGGGCCCGGCAACAGGGCGCCGTCCCCATCCCCGTTGCCGCTGGGCCGCGTACTGCCGGGCCCCTCGAACAGGTCACCGCGGGTGTCCTGACCGCCGTGGCTTCCCTCCCCCCGGCCGGTACCGGCGGCATTGCCGGGGCCGGTGGAGCGTACGCCTGTGCGTCGTTCTGCCTTGAGCAGCCAGTCGATGCTGTCGGGTGTGGTGGATCGCAGCTGTTCCAGGTGGTCGGCGAGGGCCCCGATGGTGGGGGCGTAGGAGCGTGTGTTGTCGTTGAGGACGATCACGACGGGACGGTCGGGGGCGCCGCCGAGGTTGTTGAGTGCTTCCCAGCACATGCCGCCGGTCAGGGCGCCGTCTCCGATGACGGCGACCACCGCACGGTCGGGTTCGTCGGTGAGGTGGCGGGCCTTGGCCAGGCCGTCGGCGTAGGACAGGACGGTGGAGGCGTGGGAGTTCTCGATCACATCATGCTCGGACTCGGCCCGGGACAGGTACCCGGACGGGCCGCTGGCCTGCCGCAGCCGGTCGAAGCCTTCAGCGCGGCCGGTGAGAAGCTTGTGCACATAGCCTTGGTGGCCGATGTCGAACAGCACCGTGTCACGGGGTGAGTCGAAGACCCGGTGCAGGGCCATCGTCAGCTCGACCACGCCGAGGTTCGGCCCCAGATGCCCGCCCGTCGCACACACCGTGCCGATGAGGAACACACGGATCTCGGCGGCCAGCGCCGAGAGGTTGTCGTGCGTGAGACCTCGCAAGTCCTTCGGTGTGGTCAGGGCGGACAGGAAGGGGAAGCGCGCGGGCGGGATACCTGGTCCGGTGAACGGAGCAGTACGAGCGGCAGGAGCCGGGGTCTGTGGTCCGGCAGAAGGCTGCGCGGTGGCCAGGGCGGGGCGGCCCGGTCGGGTAGTCATCGGGACCTCACCGCCGCCGGCAGCCCGAAGGTCACTGTCTCGGTCACGGTGGTGTGCTCGCGAACCGTCACCGGGCCCAAGCCCCCGAGCGCCGCGACCACGTCGTCGACCAGGGCCTGCGGGGCGGAAGCCCCGGCACTCAGACCAACCGTGCCCGCGTCCTTGACCCACTCCGGGCGGATGCCGGTGGCGTCATCGATGAGGTGGGCCGGGGTGCCACTACGCCGTGCCCGTTCCACCAGGCGTACCGAGTTCGAGGAGTTGGCCGAGCCGACCACCAGCACCACATCGCTCTGCGCGGCGACGGCTTTCAGGGCGTGCTGGCGGTTGGTGGTGGCGTAGCAGATGTCGTCCGAGCCCGGGCCGCGGATGCCGGGGAAACGCTTCTCCAGAGCAGTGATGATCTCGGCTGTCTCATCCAGGGCGAGGGTGGTCTGGGTCAGGTAGGAGATACGGGCGGGGTCTGGGATTTGCAGGTCGGCCACGTCGCCGGGGCTCTGCACCAGGAGCGTTGCTTCCGGGGCTTCGCCGAGGGTGCCCTCGGTCTCCTCGTGCCCCGCATGGCCGATGAAAAACACGGTGTCGCCGCGGGCGGCGAACCGGCGGGCCTCGGAATGCACCTTTGTCACCAGTGGGCAGGTGGCGTCCACCACCTCCAGATCCCGGCGTGCGGCTTCCGCGCGCACCTGCGGGGAGACGCCGTGGGCGGAGAACACCACCACCGCCCCGTCCGGCACCTCATCCAGCTCCGCCACGAACACCGCACCACGGGACTCCAGATCACGGACGACGTGAGCATTGTGGACGATCTGCTTCCGCACGAACACCGGACGACCGGTCCCGGCGTAACGTTCCAGCAGGACCTCGACCACCTCGATCGCCCGCTCCACCCCCGCACACAACGACCGCGACGACGCCAGCACCACCGTACGGGGGCGGACCGCCCGCGCCCAGGCACCCAGCATGGCCCTTACCAGCCCACCCGGCCTGAGCAGCCAGGGAGACGCCATCACACCCACCGCCAGCACCACCGCAGACCCGCTGGCGGCAGCGCCGCCTCCGGGTGACCTCACGTTGGCGGACGCGGTCATCAGTTGGAAGTCGCTGGGGGTTCCTGCGGGCAGCACCCGCACCGGGCCGGTGCGGGCCCGGAAGCCGTAGCCCGCCATCCCGCCCGCGCCCGTCAGTAACGGCGCCGCCGGGCACGGCATCACCGTCCCGTCGGGATGCCGGATCTCGGTGGCCACCCACACCTCCCCCGGAACGAGAACAGGCCCACACCCGGCGGCGGGAGTGAAAGGGACAGTGGAGTACTTCATGATGGCCTGGCTTTCACCGCACTGCGGTCGCAGGGCAGTACAAAGAGGGGGGCCGGTCGCCGAGGGCTCCGACGGCCGGTGGACCCTGCCACACGACGCCGGCTCAGAGGATACGGTCGCCGAACGCGTGACGGGATCGTGGTGAGGACACCCGTACCGGGAAACCACACGGATCGTCGCGGGACGCCCGACCGGCACGGGACCGCCCAAGGGCGGGAAATCAACCACCGCCTTCCATTTCATAGTTGAGCCCTATACCGCGAGCAGGGAAGGCGCATACCACCAGCGCCCAATAGGCGTACAAGCGCCGTCACCGCACCACCGCGCACCCGAATACCCCGGTGGTACACCGGTGTGTGCGCCCCGGGGGCTCGCCACCGGAATTCAGCACCGCGTCAGGTTGCCGCCCCCATTACCTTCTTGGTGGCCCCGCAATGGGGCGCCTGGCCTCCGGAGTTGGCATGACTTTCTCCCCCTGTCGAACGCATGGCAATGCCGTTGCTTTTGAGGCTGTCGGCCGGTTGGGTCGGTGTGCTGATATCCCGTCTGGAACGGCTGGGCCTGGGAGTCCTGACCCGGTCGTGCCCTCCGGAACTGGTGGACCGGGTGGTCGATGAGGCTGGCCGCTCGGAGAAGCGTCGGCGTCTGCTGTCCGCTCGGTTCACGGTGTACTTCGTCCTGGCGATGTGCTTGTTCCCGCAGGCCGACTACCTGGAGGTCCTGCGTCTGGTGAAGACCGGCGATCCGGGCCTGCGGCCCTGGACCGGGGTGAACAAGTCCTCACTGACCAGGGCCCGGCAGCGGCTCGGGTGGACCGTGATGCGGGAACTGTTCCAGGCTGTGGCCCGGCCGCTGGGCAGGCAGGACGCTCTCTTCCACGGGCTGCGGGTGCTGGCCCTGGACGGGACACTGCTGGCCGTGCCGGACTCGGCGGCGAACAACGGCGCATTCGGCAAGTCGGGATCACAGCGCAGTCCGATGGGATATCCGCAGGCCCGCGTGGTCGCGGTGGCCGAGTGTTCCTCCCACGCTGTGCTCGACGCCGTGATCGGCGGGTTCAAGGAGTCCGAACGGATCGTCTCCGATGCCCTGGACGCCCACGTCGGGAGCGGGACACTGTTGCTGGCCGACCGCGGGCTGTGGGGCCTGGCCCGCTGGCACCGGCTGCGCGGCCAGGGCACTCACCTGTTGTGGCGGATCGAGCGGCGCAAGGCCCGCCGGGTCCAGGACGTGCTGCCCGACGGCAGTTACCTCGCCCGGATCGAGGCGAACAAGCACAGCAGGGCGGCCGGGACGGTCAAGACCCCACCGGCCCTGGTCCGGGTGATCGAGTACCGCGTCGACGGCCAGCCGGACATCGTCCGGCTGATCACCAGCCTGACCGATCACGATAAGTACCCGGCCGCCGAGCTTGCCGCGCTCTACGCCCGGCGCTGGGAGATCGAGCTGGTCTTCGACGAGATCAAGACCCACCAGCGCGGCCGGCCGGTCCTCAGGTCGCAGTCCCCGGACGGGGTACGGCAGGAGATCTACGCGCACCTGATCGTGCACCATGCCACCCGTGACCTGCTGGACGAAGCCGCCCGACTGCACCGCAGTACGGCAGAGCGGACCTCGTTCACCCGGGCCCTGCACGTCGTCCGCCGCACGGTGATCTCACCGAGCGGCTTTTCCCCCCTCCGCCCGCAGACGGGACCGGCGCCTCGGGCTCGCCGAGATCGGCCGCAGTCTGTTACCCCGTCGCCGGCCCCGTGACTGCCCCCGCAAGATCCGCTCGTGCATTACCGGCTATGGCAGTAAGGCCCCTGGAGAACCCGCCAGCCACCGTCGTTCCCCAGTCGTCGTGACGCTGAACCACCGATGGCACGACCACTAAAGCAACGGCATTGGAACGCATGGCCTGGGGGGTGGTGTCACCGGCTCCGGAGGCATCGACAGACCGCTGATCAGGGGCATGACCACCGGCTTCTTCGCAGGTCGGGAGGCTCTTCGTAATGTGGATGTGGCGATCGGTGCCATGGGACGGCCGGGCGAGGACTACCGAAGGACGCACGTGACCGACGTCAGCGACATCGGCGCTTTCCTCGGCCTGGATGTCGGCAAGGGTGAACACCACGCCACCGCCGTCACCCCGGCCGGGAAGAAGGCCTTCGACAAGCGCCTGCCCAACAGCGAGCCCAAGCTCCGCGAGGTCTTCGGCAAGCTCAAGTCCAAGCACGGCACCGTGCTCGTGGTCGTCGACCAGCCCGCCTCGACCGGTGCCCTGCCGCTCGCGGTGGCCCGCGACACGAGCTGCGAAGTCGCCTATCTGCCGGGCCTGACGATGCGGCGGATCGCCGACCTCTATCCGGGCGAGGCCAAGACCGACGCCCGCGACGCGTTCGCCATCGCCGACGCCGCCCGCTCGATGCCCCACACACTGCGGGCGATCGAGCCCGCTGACGAAACGGTCGCTGAGCTGGAGCTGATCGCGGGCTTCGACGACGACCTGGCCGGCGAAGCCACCCGGATCAGCAACAGGCTCCGCGGCCTGCTCACCCAGATCCACCCCTCGCTCGAACGGGTGCTGGGTCCGCGAGTGCAGCACCCGGCCGTGCTCAAACTGCCCGACCAGTTCGGCTCGCCGGCCCTGATCCGCAAGGCCGGACGGCGGCGGCTGGTGAACCTGATCCGGCCGAAGGCACCGAGGATGGCCGAGCGGCTGGTCAAGGACATCTTCACCGCGCTCGACGAGCAGACCGTCATCGTGCCCGGCACGGACGCGGCCGCACTGATCGTCCCCAGCCTCGCCGGCTCGCTCCAAGCAGTTCTTGACCAGCGGAAAGTCCTCACAGCGCGGATCGAGCAACTGCTGGAGGCCCACCCTCTTTCCAAGGTCCTGACGTCCATGCCGGGCATCGGCGTCAGGACCGGAGCACGGATCCTCATCGACGTCGGCGACGCCAGCACCTTCCCCTCCGCCGCCCACCTCGCCGCCTACGCCGGGCTTGCCCCCGCAACCCGCAACTCCGGCTCCTCGATCCGCGGCGAACAACCCTCCCGACGAGGAAACAAGCAGCTCAAACGGGCCTTCTTCCTCTCCGCGTTCGCCGCCCTGGCCGACCCGGTCTCCCGGGCCTACTACGACAAGAAGACCGCTCAGGGAAAGCACCACACCCAAGCCCTCCTCTGCCTCGCCAGACGAAGAGCCGACGTCCTCTTCGCCATGCTCCGCGACGGCACCTTCTACGACCCACACCCCGCCCCCACAGGTTGACGAAACCCATAGGGGCACCCCCCCCGCCGTCGAGGTTCAGAGTGGGGGTTGTAGGGGCTGGGCGGGATATGGAGGCCGCCGGTGTCGTAGTCGCCGAGCAGGACATTCGCGCGGTGCTGGGGACTGGCGACAGTGAGGCCCTCGGGACGCACGTCCCAGCCCCTGGCGGCCACCTCCCGCAGCGCGCTGGTCATACCGACGGCACCCGTTGCCAAAAAGTTACTCGGCGTTCACCACTCAGCGGCAGCTATGCGAGAACACCGTCGAGATGGCTCTGCAACGTTCACTAGTGACCTGAGTCGTTGATGCGTCGTTTGATATGCATGGGGCGTCCGGGGCCGCGGTTGGCCGAGCTGGTGTTGTCCGAGCGTGAGCGTGAGG
>NZ_JBVHLW010000084.1:0-7758 GCF_055558795.1 Streptomyces sp. NPDC025618
CATCAGGCACGAGATCAGCAGACACCCAACAGAGCCTGCCGAAACAACACCCAACCGCCAAGCCCCTACACCGAACTCATTCTGAAACCATCAGTTAGGGCGGGGGCGGGGGACAGCGTGTGGCTGTTCCGCCGGCGGTGCTGCAGCGCCTTCGGCCCCGTCGGTGAGAGCGTGCTGACACGCTGCTCGGAGTACGGGCAGCCCATGGGATGACCCGAGCAGGCTGAGGAAGTCCGGCACTGCCCAGTCGATCAGCGCACCCTGGCGTGAGAGGTACAGCCCTACCGTGTCGATGGCGTAGTCGTCGCTGTAGTCGAGGAGAAGGTAGCCGGCGAGTTGGTAGACCTCGGCGCGTCCCAGGCGCTGAGGGCGGATCGTTGCCTTGCAGTCGATGAGTGCACCGCCGAGGATGAAGTCGGCGTCCGCTCCGCCCACGTGGGCGGAGCCGCCGAAAACCGGCCCGCAGATGCGCTTGTGCGCAGGAAGAGCCCGGAAGCCGGTGAAGGGCCCGGGGCCACCAGCGAGGGCCATCTGCCGGCGGATGTCGTCGACGACGTAGCCCGGAACCGCATCTGCGAGGTCATCCAGGGTCGCTCCAGGCGCACAGAAGCCGAGGCTGTTGCCGTGGATCCAGCCGCCGCAGCGGTAGATGGCTTCGAAGCTGGAGGCGAGATGGCACAGGCGGATCAACCGGTCCTCGGCCTTTGCCTCGAGAGCCAGCGGCTGCCCGGCGCTGGCTTCGTGCCGGCGCAGTTCTGCCAGCAGTTCCGTGCCGGCTGCCTGCACGGTGGCGATGACCTCGGGAGCGGGCCACCCCTGGTCATCAATGACGGCCCGCAGGACACCTTCACTGATCGGCTGTCCCGTGGGAGCGCCCAGAGTGATGCGGAGCCGGTGGTCGATGGTGTGGCCGAGCATCGGATAGTCCGGCCGTTTCCCCGGTCCGGCATCAGGGGCTACGGGGGCGCTGCAGGGAGCCAGACGCCGGCGTAAGTCAGCCAGGACAGCGCCGGGCCGGGGGAGGTGTTCAGCGAGGAACCGGGACATCGCAGAGGCGGGGTCCTTGAGGGACGAGGTGAGACTCATGCACGCATCGTCGCGGACCGGACTGACACCACCTCACCGCAGAATCGTTTTCCTCCTCGACGTGACAGCAAGAACAAGCCGCACCTGCTGTACGGAAGCCCGACAGCGGCCTCCCCGGACAGCAGGTTCAGCAGCTACTGCACGACTTTGCAACCGGATCCAGCCAACTCCGGTCTCCCGCCTGGAAGTCGCAGGGCCCCCGAGGACATTGGCAACAGGCATGCATCGATGGGAGCAAATGCACTGACTGCAGGGGCAGTGCAGGTGGGGCGGCCGAAGCTGGTGGAAGGCCAGCCGCGCGACGAAGAAGACGACGGCCACCTGGTGAAGGGAACGCCAGGCCACGCGCGAAGAAGCGGAGGGGGCTGATCTGGTGCTACTCGTCAAGGTAGTCAGCGAGGTAGATGGTGTATCGGGCGAGGTTTTGCATGTGGACGAAGGCGGAGTACAGGCCCCTTCCGGGGCCGGTGTCGAGTTCGGTGCAGGTGCGTTCGGCGAGTGCTGTCCAGCGGTACCACGGGGTGGTTCCGGGTTCGAGCTGTCCGGAGTGTTCCCGCGCCTCGGTGAGCATCTCTTCCACGTGCCCGCGCAGTGCGAGGGTGAGTTCGCGGATCTCATCGGCACGCGGGAGGGCCTGGATGCGTTCGGTCAGGGCGCGGCGGGCGGTGGCGCGGATGGTCACCAGATCGAGTGGCATGTGGTCGCCGGTCATCAGTGTCGTGAGCTGGGTGAGATCGATGGTCTGCGTGGGTTCGGACTGGGTCATGGGCGGACCGTATTCGCGGTATACCGGTAGCAGGGCACGCACAGTGCGTGCATTGTTCTCCGAACTTCCGGAGCAGCTATGGACGTTCAGGGCATTGGCCGCCGTATCAGGTGGTGGCGTGAGCGCCGTCGTATGACGCAGGCGGATTTCGGGGCGCTCATGGGGCAGTCCAGGCGCTGGGTGCAGGATCTGGAGGGCGGCAAGCGGCAGTCGGATCCGCGGCTGTCGGTGCTGGAGCGTGCCGCCCGGGTGCTGGAGGTCCCGATCGAGCGGCTGCTGTCCGACACCGTGCCCGGGGGCAGTCTGGCCGAGTGCGCGGGTCCGTGCGAGATCGAGGCGATCCGTGCCGCTCTTCAGCGCCATGACGTCATCACCGGCACCTGTGACGGGAGCGCCGCCGGCCCGCAGCCGGTCGAGCTGCTGCGCCGCAGCTTGGCGTACAGCCGCAGCGCGTTCCAGGGCGGGCACTTCGCGAGTCTGGGCCGTCTGGTGCCCGAGTTGCTGATCGACGCCAACCATGCGGCCGCGCGGCACCGGGGCGACGACCAGCTTGCCGCGTTCCGGGTGCTCTCCCTCGTACTGGAACTCGCGGAAGCCGCCGCCATCAAGTACGGAGACAGCGACCTCGCCTGCCTTGCCGCCCACCGTGCGGTCGCGGCCGCCGAACGGTCCGGCGACGTGGTCATCATGGCGTCCGCCGCGCGGCATCTCGCGGACGCCATGACCCACCACGGCCAGGCACGGGCCGCCGCCTCCTTCGCCGGCGCCGCGGCCGCACGCCTCGAAAGCGAACTGCTGGCCCGTGGTCCGGACGGGCTGAGCGTGCTTGGCATGCTCTATCTGAAGGCGGCCATGGCGCAGGCCGCGGCCGCCGGGCAGGACGAACCGTGCGCAGCCTCGGCGGAGGCCGCGGTGCCCGGCCTCCTCGACCAGGCCGACGAGCACGCCACCCGGCTCGGCGTTGATGACAACCGGCTGTGGACCGCGTTCGGGCCGACGAATGTGAGCCTGTACCGTGTCGCCTCACACGTCCAGCTCTCCCAAGGGGCCGACGCCGTCGCCGTCGCTCAGAACATTCCCGCACCCGCCCGCGCAGCGCTTCCCCGGGAGCGCCGCGCCCACCACCTCACCGACCTTGCCCGTGCCTACACCCAGGCCGGTCGACGCGAGGAAGCCGTCACCGTGCTGCTGGAAGCTGAGCACGAGGCGGCCGAAGAAGTGCACTGCCGCCCGCGCACCCGCCAACTCGTCGAGGATCTGCGCCTCCTCGGAACCGGCAGCGCAGAGGGACGGTTGCGGGCGCTCGCCGACCGCTGTGGACTGCCCGGATGACCACGACCCGCACCCTGTACCTGATCGCCTGTGCCGCCCCGCCCGTCAGCCGCCTCGCGGTCGGCATCTACGCCGCGCAGACCGCCGGCTGGGATGTCTGCACCATCCTGACCCCCTCCGCCCACCGGTGGGCCGCCGAGGACACCGAAGGCGAACTCGACCGGCTCCGCGAACTCACCGGCCACCCTGTCCGCCACCAGTACAAACTTCCGTCCGAGACCGACGTGCTGCCCGCCCCGGACGCGCTTCTGGTCGCCCCGCTGACGTCCAACACCCTCAACAAATGGGCCGCCGGCATCAGCGACACCCTCGCCCTCGGCCTCATCACCGAAGGCATCGGCCTGAGCCTGCCCATCGTCGCGCTGCCCCACTGGAACGACGCCCAGGGCCGCCACCCAGCCGTCGACCGCAACGTCGAAATCCTGCGGCAGGCAGGTGTCACCGTGCTGCTCGGCGACGGCGGATTCATCCCCCACAAACCGCGCCAGGGAAACCTTGACGTGTACCCGTGGAAGGCCGCCGTCAACGCGCTCCCGTAATCCTGCGCTGGCCCGAACAGCCACGCCATGAAATGACAACGCATGCCCTGATCCCGCACCTATGCCGCAAAAGAGGCAGCAGAGGTGCGGGATTCCCGTTGTAGTAAGGGGCATATCGATGAGCACTGAAGAGTTGCTGCGGCTGACGGTCGCAGCGCTTATGAGCCGTACGGGCGAGCAGCAACAGGGTCTCGCCGCCGTGCTCGAAATGGACAAGACGCAGCTGAGCCGTGGGCAGTCCGGCAATGCGCGCTGGACGGCTGCGACGCCCTGGCCGCCGGTGACAATCAGTTGTGCCCCGGGCAAGGACCCTCACGCCAGCTTCCGGCATAGGCAACTGGTACTGGGAATACTGCGCACTCCCGGCCCGCTGCTGCCCATCGGCGCTCACATCAACGCGGGCTTCGGTGCGTACAGGCGCATAGGCCCGGAGTATCGTCGTTGCCTCGTCCGGCGGCTCGCCCGGTTCGGTGGCGTGCCGTGATGCGAAGAAGGGCCCGTCACCGATGCACTCGGCTGTGTCCCCTTCGACGAGCCGCTGCTGGATCGCCGCGCCGCGCTGTGGCTAGGTCTCCTACACCCGGTCAGGCCGGTGCACTGCTCTGGAAGGATGTCAGGTGACCGCTGGTCTCACCGTCTGGCAGCGAGGGAGCTCTGCAACCCGGAAGCCGTAAGATTTGCCTGACTGCGCCCGTAAGAGTAACGGTCATTGTGCGCCCATCGGGGCCTCCCGCACCTATACTCTTACGCCTCTTACGTGTTTTCTGTTGTGGGAGAGGATCCAGACATGGCCGATGACACGCCAGGCACCACCGCCGAGGGACCGGCGCGACGGTGGGGTATCGACGAGGCACGTAAGGCCCTGTACGACCTGGTGGAGGCCGCCGCTGCCGGCCGGTCTGCACTGATCGGCCGCGGTACCAAGCGTGCCGTACTCTCACCACTGAGCCACCTCGACGCAGCCTGGCAAGCCCAACTGCCCGCTCTGCCGGTCACGTCGGTCACCACCGCGCGCAAGAAACTGGGCGACCTGCTGACTGCCGCAGCAGCCGGCACTCCGCAGTTGCTCCTACACCACCGCACGCCTGCCGCGGTCCTGCTCCCCGTAACCCCCACCGGCGACCCGGCAGCCGCATCCATCGCCCAGTCTGCCGATGCAGCCATGACCGTGCGCCGTCTGACGGCCCTGGATGACGTTTTGGACGAGGTCCTGACACCTGGCGCAGCCGGACCGGGCGGGCAGACGGTCTCCTTCGGGCTGCCTGCTCTTGACCAGGCACTGGGCGGAGGCCTCAGACCGGGCACGCTGACACTGGTCGCTGCCGCCCCGGGCGCTGGCGGGAGCCTGCTCGCCGCCGCTGCCGCCCGCCATACCGCCCTCGCACGGCAGCTCCCGGTGCTCTACGCGGCGTCAGGACTGACCCGGGCGGACGTAGCAGCACGGATCATCGCCGCGGAGGCTCCCGTGGACTATCGCCGCCTGCGCGCTGGTACCCCGACCGCCGTCGAGGAACAGGCCGCCGCCGAAATGAGAGCCCGCCTCGCTGGCACTCCTCTCCACATCGACGACGGCACTGGTCTGTCCGCTGACGTCATCGCACAGACAGCCCCGGATGTCGGCGGTTTGGCTCTGGTGGTCGTCGACCGCCTGCAATATGCCCACGATGCTGCGGTTCCTCTCTCCGGCCCTGCACTCCCCGCCGCCGCACGGGTTCTTGCCCGCCTGGCCAGGACCCGGCACGTCCCGGTCCTGGCCGCGCTCGATACCGACCTCCCCGACGTGGTGGCCGCACTGGACCCAGACATCACTCTCACTCTGAGCCGCACCGGGGAGGACGCCCGCATCGACATCGCTGAACGAGACTTCGGCCCCCAGGCCACCACTCGGCTGCGTGCCGAACTGCCTTACGCCCGCTTCACCGAACGCCTTGTCAGCCCTGTCCAGGCTCCCACTCCACCAGTGTCCCAACAGCATCAGCCTGCCGCGGAAGCCACCGAAGCGCAGAACCCTGTGTCCGGTAAAGGTCCGGCACCGCAGCAGCGGCGTGGCCTTGGCTCTGCGAAGGCGGGCCTGTCCGATTTCGTCGCCGACCGGGTGGCCCGTGCCCTGGAGAAGAACGGCGGTGATGTCGACGAGACTCTGAAGGCGCTGGCAGGCGACGGCGGTTCCGCGATTTCTGACGTGATGGAGCTGTTCGAGGCGACACGGGTAGAGGCGAACTATCAGCACACGACCTACCCGAAGTTGCCTGACGTGCTGATCCGTAAGCGGCGCGACAACGCAGACGAGGTGTGGGAAGCCCGCCCGAAATTCATCAACACTGCAGTGCCCGACGGTACAGAGGTGACCGAACTCGACGTTAACGCTGCCTATCTTGCCGCGCTCCAGTCCGCACATCTTCCTGTCCGTACGATCGTCCATAACCCGGAAGGATGGGAGGACCTGGCCAACTACGGGAAAGGCCCGGACTTTTCGGGGATCTGCAGGATCGATCCGGTCGACTGGGAACAACCTGGGCTTCCTCACCCCCTCGGGGATGACCGGGAGACACCCGGCACACTATGGGTACCGACATCGGTGCTGCTGAGCCTGAAAGACTTCGCCTCGTCGTCGTACGGAGAACTGTGCGCACCGCCGGTGATCAGAGAGGCTTACGTTGCAAAGGGCAGCACATCCCTCTTCAAGACGCTCGTCTATGTGCTCAATGAGGCCCGCATGCACGCCATCTCCGAAGGAGATGACCTCACGAAGACGTACATTGCCACAATGTACGCCAAGTTGGTTTCCACCATGGGCGACAGCCGTAAGAATCATGAACTGAGGCGACCCGAATGGCAGCACATCATCCGGGGACAAGCATTCTCCAATCTGCGGCGCAAGGCAATCCGAGCACAGCAAGCAGGCCTGACGGTTGTCCAGGCCGGTGGCACGGATGAACTCCACCTCGCCGGTGATGTATGGGAAGCCCGCTGGAATGGCAAGCCGTTGTTCACGGAGGGACGCGCACTGAATCAGATCAAGGTCAAGAAGACTTCACGAAAGGGTGAGAGATGACACGCAGCCGGCCACGGCAGCCACACACCGGTGGACCACTGGGCAGCTGGGGGCGTGGTCCCGATAGCGGTGGCACTACATTCGGCGAACAACTCAACTCCGAAACCCTCGAC
The DNA here is from genome assembly GCF_055558795.1 of Streptomyces sp. NPDC025618. Lineage (NCBI taxonomy): Bacteria > Bacillati > Actinomycetota > Actinomycetes > Kitasatosporales > Streptomycetaceae > Streptomyces > Streptomyces sp. NPDC025618. The sequence continues at coordinate 6,892 of NZ_JBVHLW010000084.1, forward strand.
TTGATGGAAAGCGGAGACGTCACACCACCCTCGGAAATCTCACCCGGTGTTCGGACCCAACTGGCGTACCTCAATAGCCGTAAGGGCGGACGCGAGGCCATGGACCACGTCGGAATTCCTCGGCGTACTCGTCGTGGGTGGAAATCCCGCACCCCAAGCTCCGCCAGCCGACAACGCATCAATCAAGCCTACTGGCAACTCCGTGCCACCAACTGGAAGAGGACTGGACGCACCCCCCCATCTGCCGTCCGCGAAGCCATCGCACCTCAACTCAAGGAACGCGCCTACGGCAGGCGGATGAGCATCACACCCGTCGACTGGCGAGATGTTCACAAGCAGGCTCAGGGTGCACAAAAAGAAGCCAGCGAACGCGAAATCCGCCCCAGCCAACGCAGTTGGGACAACCTGATCGACGCGTGGTCATCGAGCGAAGAAACAGCCCTCGATACAGCCTGGATAGACTATGCCAGCGAAATTGACTCACCACCAGAGCTGTACTACGAAGTCGCACATATTGGATTCGTTTTCTAGAAATAGAAAATACTGATGAAGGTCAATAAGCAACTCCACTGGCCTCGATAATCTGATGACAAGTCGATAAATCCGAGTTCTCGCGGTGCCCAGATTGGAGCCGCCCGGATTTCTTTGGCTGGCCGAAGCGCGCGCAGCGCGCTTTTGTCTGTAGTGCCGCGCAGCGGCATTACAGACAAGGCGGGCCGCAGGCCCCGCAACCTCCACAAGCCGCGCAGCGGCTGCGCTCCGCGGCTGCGAAGCTGACCGGCGCGCGATCGGCAGCGCCCACGTCTGAACTACCGTCATATTCTTAGTGGTCCGGGTTCGGCGCCCTTGCGCTGAGGATCGGTACGT
>NZ_JBVHLW010000085.1:0-7299 GCF_055558795.1 Streptomyces sp. NPDC025618
CGCCGCTTTATCGCCATCCTCTCCCCCCCCCCCCCCCCCCCCCCCCCCCCCCCCCGCCGCCCCCCCCCCCCCCCCTCCCCCCTCCCCCCCCCCCCCCCCCCCCCGCCCCCGGTGCGTCAGGCCGCGCCGACCTTCTCCAGGAAGTCGTCCAGATTGACGTGCAGCCGCTCGATCTGCTCCTCCAGCGTGAGCGATTCCTCGTAGCGCAGCCCCAGTCCGGTCTTCTTCTTCCCGCGGACGTAGAGCGAGCAGGCGAGGTCCGCGCAGAGGTACGCGCCGACCGTGTTTCCCTGCCGGCCGGAAGCGCCGACCTTCGGTGCGGCGAGGAGGGCAACGCCCGTGCCGGGGTGGCCGGTTGTGCATATGGTGCAGATATTCGTCTTGGTGAAGCTGCGGCGGACGCCCTGCGGGGCCCGCAGGGTGACGCCCACCAGCTTGCCGTCCCGCTCGGCGACCAGGTAGCCGCGGTCCGGGGCGCCCGGGTCGCGCCAGCCGAGGAAGTCGAGATCGGCCCAATCGCGTTCGGCCAGATCCCGGGGGACGCTGATCCTGCGGGCCTCGCCCTTCGAGCAGTTGACGAAAGAGGCGCGAATGTCCTCTTCGGTGAGTGGTTCCATGATGGATGAAACTAACATCGGCTCGGCGGCGCGTCGCATGAATATTCCGCGGGTCGCGCCCCTGCCGGGCCTCCGCTATCCCTTGGCTTCCGCGCAGCACTCCACCACGGCCGTGGTGAACGGGAACCGTGTGGGAGTGTCACCGAAAGCCAGGCACCCCGCCCGGTTCCCGGCCGCCCGGATGGCGTCCGCGACCGCCTCCGCCTCCTCCTGCGGGCAGTGCACGATCACCTCGTCGTGCTGGAAGAACACGAGCTCGGCGCGGAGCCCGTCGAGCGCCTGCCGCAAGGTGGCGAGGACGATCAGCGCCCAGTCGGCGGCGCTGCCCTGGACGACGAAGTTGCGGGTGAAGCGGCCCCGCGCCCGGGCGCTCGCCGTGCTGCCGCGGGGCGCGGGCGCCTCCTCCTGGGGGATCCCCGCCTCGTCGTCGACGGCGGTGGACGCGGGAGGGCAGGTCCGGCCCAGCCACGTCCGCACCAGCCGGCCTTCCTCCCCCGCGCGTGCGGCGTCGTCCACGTACGCCACGGCCCGGGGAAAACGGCGGCGCAGATCGGCCATGTGCTTCAGGCCGTCCCCGGAGGTCTGGCCGTATATCGCTCCGAGCATCGCCAGCTTGGCGCGCTCACGGTCGCCGGAGAAGGCGCGCTCGGCCAGGTCGGCGTACAGTCGCGGCCGCTGCCCGCGACGTCCATCAGCCCCGGGTCACGGGAGATCGCCGCCAGTACGCGGGGTTCCAGCTGGTCGGCGTCGGCCACGACCAGCCGCCACCCGGGATCCGCGATCACCGCGCGCCGGACCACCCGGGGGATCTGCAGGGCCCCGCCGCCGTTGGTGGTCCACCGGCCCGAGACCGCGCCACCGGGCAGATACTCGGGGCGGAAGCGCCCGTCGTGGACCCAGGACTGCAGCCACGACCAGCCGTGGGCCGTGTGCAGGCGGTAGAGCTTCTTGTACTCCAGCAGGGCCGGGACGGCCGGATGGTCGACCCGCCGCAGCTCCCACGCCCGCGTGGACGACAGGGCGAAGCCCGCGCGGGTGAAGGCCCTGACGATGTCGGCGGGCAGATCGGGCCGCACGGGCTCCCCGAACGCCTCCGACACCTCCTGTGCCAGTTCGGCCAGCCTCCGCGTCTCCTGGCCGCCCGGGTAGCGCTCGCCCAGCAGCTCGTCGAGCAGCTCGCGGTGCACGTCGGCGCGCCACGGCACCCCGGTCCGCCGCAGCTCGGCCGCGACCAGCGTGCCGGCCGACTCGGCGGCGATCAGCAGCCGCATCCGCCCCGGGTGCCCGGTGCGCTCCGTACGCGCCAGTTGATCCGCGTAGACCTCCAGCAGCGCGTCCAGCTCGTCGACCCCGGGCGGCAGCGGCACCGGTCCCGGTGCGAACAGCGACGGCTGGGTCTCCGCCGCCTGCACCGGGGGATCGGCCGGCACCGGCAGCCGCCGCAGCCGTGCCCACGCCGCGGCCAGTGAACGCGGCTGGCCCGACTGCCCTTCCTCATGGCCGATCAGCAGACTCTCGGCGGCCTCGACGTCGTAGCACCGCTCGACGCGCGCACCGGCCGCGAGCAGCGGGCCGTACGAGCGCGCGGTGGACCGCCACACCCACCGGTCGGCCTCCGGCCGCGCCCGTACGGCGTCGGCCAGGCTCCGCTCGGTCACCACCGGCCCGGCGGGCCGCCCGGCGCCGTCGAGAGGGCAGAGCCGTACGCCCTCGCCGCCTGTCTCCTCAGCCACTGCCCATCTCACGCCCGAAGTGTCGCACCGGGGTCTGACATCGCCTGCCTGCGACGATGCCCGGCCCCGCCGCCGCGCCGCCGGCCTCTGACAGGCCGCGCCCCAGGGCGCGGGCGAGGCGGGGGCGTGCATGCGGCACGGAATGGCGGGCAGGCGACGGGTCGACATCGCGTGTGTGTCTTCAACAGAGGAGAAGTCCATGTTGCTCGCCCACCCCGCTGTTCTGGACGACCTCGTGCAGCGGTACACAGCGCTCGAACAGGCTCTGGTGACAGGCGACGCGGACCCGGCCATACGGCAGAAGATGGCCGACGTCGTCTATACGTTGTGCGTCTCGACCGGCACGCGCGACATCGACGCGGCTCTGATCGCCGCACGCCATCGCCTGCCGGGCGCCCGCGTCGAGGACGACAGCGTGGCCACCGCGGGCTGACGCATGTCGCTCCTCCTGCGGCCGCCGGACCGTATGCCTCTCCCGCACGGCGGCGCCGACCGGGCGGTGGTAGGAAGGAACGGGGACCGGTCCCATCTCCAGGAGCGGCGGATGAGCCCAGAGAGCGCCGCGGCCGGCGCCGCCGAGATCGTCCTCGGCCCGGACCGCCGTTCCGGTGGCGGGGAGGACGAACCGCGGGCGGGCCTCGCCGAGAGCCCCCGGCGGATCCCCCATCGCTATGGGTACGACGCGGCCGGATCCCGCCTCTTCGAGGAGATCAGCCGCCTGCCCGCGTACTGCCCGCCCCGCGCGGAACGCAGGGTGCTGCGGGACCACGGTGCTGACATGGTGCGGCTGTCGGGCGCCGGCGAACTCGTGCACCTCGGGGTCGGCAGCGCGGAGAAGCCGGAGATCCCGCCGGCCGCCATGGAAACCGGTGGGCCGCTCCGCGCGTACACGGGGATCGACGTGAGCGTGCGGCCGATGCGGGAGGCCGCCCGCCTCACGATCGTGCACGGTGATTTCGCCACCGCGCTCCCGTGGCTCAAGGGCCGCGGAACTGGGTGCCTCATGGCGCTGCCCGGCAGCACCTTCGGCTGCCTGACGCCACCCGAGCAGCTGGAGTCCTTCGGGTTTCTGTGCCGACGGCACTGGGTGGAGGAGGAATTCCAGTACGCGGCCCTGCTGCTCAGCTGAGGCGGACAGCGCATGGATCCCGCCGGACGAAGGAAGGCAGGCGATCACCGGTGGAACGGCCCCTCGCACGCGGCGAGTTGTCCGCGGCGCTGCTCGACGCGCTGAAGCACGAGCCGCGACAAGGACACAGAACGCTGCCCGGCCCGGAGGCGACGGAGGCCGCCGACCCGTACGGCGACGACCTCCACCTGGCCCTCTATGTCTGCTACGAGCTCCACTACCGGGGCTTCGACGGCGCCCCGGACAGCTGGGAATGGGACCCGGAACTGCTGCGCCTGCGCGCCGCGCTGGAGCGGCGCTTCCTCGACCGGCTGCGCGCCGACGTCCCGGTCGCCGGTGATGTGGCCACCGCGCTGGAGGGGCTGTTGGTGGAACCGGCGGACGGCACGGGCCCCTCGCACTTCCTCCAGGACGAGGGGGAGTTGTGGCACCTGCGGGAATACGCCGCGCACCGCTCGCTCTACCAGCTCAAGGAAGCCGATCCGCACGCCTGGGCGATCCCCCGGCTGACCGGCCGGGCCAAGGCCGCCTTCGTCGCCGTCGAGTACGACGAATTCGGCGCGGGCCGTGCCGAGCGGGTGCACGCGCAGCTGTACGCCGACCTCATGAGGGACCTCGGGCTCGACGACGCCTACGGGCGCTACCTCGGCCACGCCCCGGCGGCCACGCTCGCGACAGTCAACGTCATCTCGCTGTTCGGGCTGCACCGCGCGCTGCGCGGCAGCCTCGTCGGGCACTTCGCGACCGTCGAGATCACCTCGCCGCCGGGCGCCCGGCGGCTGGTGAAGGCGATGGAACGGCTGGGCGCGGGCCCGGCGGCGGCGCACTTCTACGCCGAGCACGTGGAAGCCGACGCCGTGCACGAACAACTGGTGCGCCGGGAGGTCATCGCCGACCTCCTGTGCCGGGAACCGGAGCTGGCGGCGGACATCGCGTTCGGCATCGCGGCCACCGAGTGGCTGGAGGAGCGTCTCGGCGCCTCGCTGCTCAGCGCCTGGCGGGAGGGGGAGTCCTCACTGCGCCTCCCGCTGTGACTCCTCAGCGGGGGAGTGGCGGCGCGCGCCGGGGCCGGGGCGACCGCGGGCGCGGTGGCTGGTGTCGCACCAGGGGAAGAGCCGGCTCCGCCGGCAAGCGCACAGCGCGACCACGGGGCGGTCCGACCGTACGACGGTGCCGTCCTCCAGCACCACCTCCACGGGACCCTCGATGAGGAACGGGCCCCCGGGCTCCCGGGACACCCGCCGCGCGGTGCCTTCCCGCGGGGCGGTCCCGGGGTCAGGCCGGGTGTCGGGCACGGATCACCACCAGCTCCTCCTTGTCCTGAGGGGGTCGCAGGATTCCGCGCGCCCTGAGCCAGTCGGCCCGGGAGCGCAGCACCGGGCCGAAGGGGACGAGCCTGCGCTCGGTGATCTCGGCGGCCAGCCCCGCGTCCGCCAGCAGGCGCAGGGTGGTCTCCGGGTCGCTCAGCGTGGAGTGCACGAGCAGGAACACGCCGCCCGGCCGCAACAGGGCGGGCACGCCCGCGCACAGGCGGTCCAGCAGGACGCGGCCGTCGCGACCCGCGTCCCACGCGCGGGCCGCACCCCGGGCGGGCGGCTCCACGCGATGCGAGGGCACGTAGGGCGGATTGGCCAGCACCAGGTCGAAGAGCTGCCCCGCGACCGGGGCCAACAGGTCGCCGCGCCGGACGTGGACGCGGCGGCGGGACAGTGCCGCGTTCACCCGGGCGGCGAGGACGGCGCGGCGTGAGATGTCGATGGCCACCACCCGCGACGCGCCCGCGCGGGAGGCGGCGAGCGCGAGTACGCCGGTCCCGGTCCCCACGTCCAGGACGTGCAGGCCGGGAGGCCGGCTCTCCCGCCGGAGGGATTCCTCCAGGAGTGCGGTGTCCTCCTGGGGCTCGTAGACACCAGGAGGTTTGATCAGCCACATGTACCCCCGGGTATCCCTTCGCGGCCCGGCGAAACGCTGCCTCGGTCCGGGTTGTGACGAGTCCGGGCCGCGATGAATCCGGCTGTGACGAATCCGGGCCGTAACGAATCCGGGCCATGTCGAAGAGGACCACTCAGGGTGCGGAACCGGACTCCTGGTGCGGCACGGACTGGACGGTCGGGACGGTCGGAGGCGGGAGGGTGGCCGCCTCCCGCTGTTCCCGGGCGTAGAGCGGTGCCGGGTCGGGAAGCCGGGGGAAGGAGCGGTCGTGCCGGCCGAGGCGCAGCGCCGCCGTCAGGTCTCCCACGGTCCTGCGGCGCCAGGGGCTGATGTTGGGTTCGCGCACGCCGAACCGCCGCTCCAGGAATCGCAGTGTGGAGGTGTGGTCGAAGACCTCACCGCACACCCGGCCTCCGCGGCTCCATGGTGAGATCACCAGCGCGGGCACGCGGAAGCCCAGCCCGACGGGCCCGGCGATGCCCGAGGCGCCGTCCGGCAGCGGGGAGGCGGTGACCCATTCCCCGGGTGTCCCCTCCGGCGCGGTGGGCGGGGGCACGTGGTCGAAGCGGCCGTCGTTCTCGTCGTAGTTGATGACGAAGACGGTCCTGGCCCATACGTCGGGGCGCGAACCCAGCGCGTCCAGGACGGTGTGCATGTACAGAGCGCCGGCCGCGGGGAAGTTGTCGGGCTCCTCGGACGCCTCCGGGAGCCCGTAGACCGACGGCAGGTACTGGGCGTCCAGCCAGGTGACCGATGGCAGCCGGTCGCCGAGGACGAGGTCGGCCACCTGGGACGGCGAGTAGGGCACCATCGCGTTGTCGTACAGGGGATCGCCCGGCCGGGCGTCTTGGAACGCCTTGAACCAGCCGAGGTCGGTGTCGGGCGGATAGGCGGTGCAGTAGCGCCAGCTGACGCCGGCCGCCTGGAGCCGCTCCGGGTAGGTGGTCCACCGGAACCCCGTGGAGTGGTTGTCCACGACCGGGCCGCCGCGCGTGCCCTCCGGGTCGATGGTGCCGCTGATCGCCATGACCCGGTTGGGGTGGGTCGGCCCGAGCACCGAGGAGAAGTAGTGGTCGCAGACGGTGAAGGCGTCGGCGAGCGCGAAGTGGAACGGCAGGTCGTCGCGGGTGTGATAGCCCATCGTGAACGGGCCCTTGACCGGGCCGTCCGCGGCGCGGTGCGTGGGCACCCAGTTGTCCATCCGGCCGCCGTTCCAGGACAGGTGCTGCGACTGCCATGAGTGGCTGGTGCCGTAGGCGCGTGCCGAGTTGGTCGTCGTGGTGTCGTTGTGGAACGGCAGGAGATAGCCGTCGGGGTGCTCCGGGTCCGGCTGATAGAACACCGGGCGCCCGGAGGGCAGGGTGACGGCGTCGGGGTCGTCGAAGCCGCGGACTCCGTCGAGCGTGCCGAAGTAGTGGTCGAACGACCGGTTCTCCTGCATCAGGAAGATGACGTGCTCGATCTGGTCGAGCGAGCGCAAGGCGCTGTCGGGCGCCGCGAGGGCCTTGCGCATCGACGTGGGCAGTGCGGACAGCCCCGCCGCACCGGCCGTCGCCGAAGCCGCGGTTCTCAGGACGCCGCGCCGGGAGATGCCGTGGACCGGATCTTCGTGCATTGCCTCACTCCTCGGAGCGTGGAGGGCGTGTACACAGAAGTGGCGGATCCGACTCCGCCGCATGGGCATCGTATGGCGCGTTCCGCGCGTGCTCGCAAGGTGGTTGGGGCAACGGGCGGGTGACGTTGCGGCCCCGGCATTCCCGGGCGCGAGATCTTTCCGTCGCAGTGCGCGGAAAGGGCGGGGGGGGGGGGGGGGGGGGGGGGGGGGGGGGGGGGGGGGGGGGGGGGGGGGGGGGGGGGGGGGGGGGGGGGGGGGGGGGGGGGGGGGGGG
>NZ_JBVHLW010000086.1:0-7087 GCF_055558795.1 Streptomyces sp. NPDC025618
TTGAGTGGTCTGTCGGTGGGTTGGGGTCTGTGGCAGACGGCCGGTGGTGGCATGACCGGTGGGCTCAGTGATACCGATGTCGCTCGTATGGGCCGTGTCGGTGTCAAGGCGATGAGCAGCGAACACGGCCTGGCCCTCCTCGACGCGGCACACCACCATGGCCACCCTCACCTGGTGGGGCTCGACCTCGACCTGCGGACCCTGGCCACGCACCCCGTGGACACCAGGCCCACCCTCCTGCGCGGCCTCGCCACCCCCGCTCCGGGCGCGGCGGGCCGGCCGACCGCGACGGCGGGCGCGCGGCCCGCCGACCTGGCGAGCCGGCTGGCCACGCTGCCGGAGGCCGAACGGCACCGCACGCTGATCGGCCTCATCCGGGAGCAGGCCGCCACCGTCCTCGGGCACCACACCGACAGCCTCACCACGGGCAGCACCTTCAAGGAACTCGGATTTGACTCCCTCACCGCGGTCGAACTGCGCAACAGGCTGTCCGCAGCCACCGGCCTGCGCCTGCCCGCCGGGCTCGTCTTCGACTACCCGGACGCCGACACCCTGGCGGAACACCTCGGCGGACAGCTCGCCCCCGACGGCGGAACGCCCACCGGGCAGGAGGCCACCGACTCGGTCCTCCGCGACATGGCGAAGCTCGAGCACACCCTGTCCTCCGCGCTCGTCGAGCACCTCGACGCCGACGCGGTCACGGCCCGCCTGGAATCCCTCCTGGCGAAGTGGAGGGCGTCCGGCGCCGTGCCCGACTCCGGCAGCGCCAAGGAACAGCTCCAGGTCGCCACGACCGACCAGGTGCTCGACTTCATCGACAAAGAGCTGGGTCTGTGAACCGACCGTGCACGGCGCGACTACCACGCTGAAGGCTGGGTGAACTCTCATGGCGAGTGAAGAGCAACTGGTCGACTACCTCAAGCGGGTCGCCGCCGAACTGCACGACACGCGGCAGCGGCTGCGTGAGGTGGAGGAGCGCTCCCAGGAGCCGGTGGCCGTCGTCAGCATGGCCTGCCGGTTCCCCGGCGGCGTCGGGTCGCCCGAGGGTCTGTGGGAGCTGGTCGCCGGGGGCGGCGACGCCATCGAGGGCTTTCCCACCGACCGCGGCTGGGACCTGGAGGGCCTCTACCACCCGGACCCCGACCACCCGGGCACCTGCTACGTACGCGAGGGCGGATTCCTCAGCGGCGCCGACCGGTTCGACTCCGGGTTCTTCGGCTTCAGCCCACGCGAAGCCCTCGCCAGCAGCCCGCAGTTGCGCCTGCTCCTGGAGACGTCCTGGGAGGTGCTCGAACGGGCGGGCATCGATCCCACCACGCTCAAGGGCAGCCCCACGGGCGTCTACGTCGGCGCCGCGACCACCGGCAACCTCACCCAGGGCGACCCCGCGGGCAAGGCCACCGAGGGCTACGCGGGCAGCGCGCCCAGCGTCCTGTCGGGCCGTGTCTCCTTCACCCTCGGTCTCGAAGGCCCGGCGGTGACCATCGAGACCGCCTGCTCCTCGTCGCTGGTCGCCATGCACCTGGCGGCGCAGGCGCTGCGGCAGGGCGAGTGCGACCTGGCGCTGGCCGGTGGTGTGACCGTGATGTCCACGCCCGAGGTGTTCACCGGCTTCTCGCGGCAGCGCGGCCTGGCCCCCGACGGCCGCTGCAAGCCCTTCGCCGCGGCGGCCGACGGCACGGGCTGGGGCGAGGGTGTGGGCCTCATCCTGCTGGAGCGCCTCTCGGACGCGCGCCGCAACGGCCACAAGGTCCTTGCTCTCCTGCGGGGTTCGGCCGTCAACCAGGACGGGGCCAGCAACGGCTTCACCGCGCCCAACGGTCCCTCGCAGCGCCGCGTGATCCGGCAGGCGCTGGCCGGCGCCAACCTCTCCACGTCCGAGATCGACGTGGTGGAGGCGCACGGCACCGGCACCAAGCTCGGCGACCCCATCGAGGCCGAGGCGCTCCTCGCCACGTACGGCAAGGAGCGCGCGGACGACCGGCCGCTGTGGCTCGGCTCGGTGAAGTCCAACATCGGCCACACCCAGGCCGCCGCCGGCGTCGCCGGCGTGATCAAGATGGTCATGGCGCTCCAGCGCGAACTGCTGCCCGCCACCCTGCACGTGGACGAGCCGACCCCGCACGTGCAGTGGGAAGGCGGCGGTGTGCGGCTGCTCACCGAGCCGGTTGCGTGGTCGCGGAGCGAGCGGGTGCGCAGGGCCGGGGTGTCCTCCTTCGGTATCTCGGGGACCAACGCGCATGTGATCCTGGAGGAGGCCCCGGAGCCGGCTTCCACCGAGGAGACGCCGGAGCCCGCTCCGGGAACGGTGGTGCCCTGGGTCGTGTCCGGGCGCACCGGCGACGCGCTGCGGGAACAGGCCCGCCGGCTGGGCGCGTTCGCCTCGGAGGACTCCTCCCTACTGGACGTGGGCTGGTCGCTGGCGACATCGCGCTCGGCCTTCGAGCACCGGGCCGTGGTGCTGGGGCAGGACCCCGCCCGGACGATCGCGGGCCTTGCGGCGCTGGCGGCGGGTGAGGTTTCGCCGGATGTGGTGTCCGGGGTGGCCGGCGACGTCGGCCCGGGCCCGGTGTTGGTGTTCCCGGGACAAGGGTCGCAGTGGGTGGGCATGGGTGCTCAACTACTGGATGAATCCCCGGTGTTCGCGGCCCGGATCGCCGAGTGCGAGCGGGCGTTGTCGCCGTACGTGGACTGGTCGCTCACCGACGTCCTGCGGGGTGATGGTGGCGAGTTGTCGCGGGTGGAGGTCGTGCAGCCCGTTCTGTGGGCGGTGATGGTTTCCCTTGCCGCGGTGTGGGCCGAGTACGGAATCAAGACCTCCGCCGTGATCGGCCACTCCCAGGGTGAGATGGCTGCCGCGTGTGTGGCCGGTGCGTTGTCGTTGGAGGACGCGGCGCGGATCGTCGCCGTGCGCAGTGATGCTCTGCGGCAGTTGGCCGGGTGTGGTGCGATGGCTTCGCTCGGTGTGAGCCGGGAGTTGGCTGCCGAGCTCATCGACGGCCACGCCGGGGTGGGTGTCGCAGCGGTGAACGGTCCTTCGTCGACGGTCATTTCGGGTCCGCCGGAGCGGGTGGCGGCCGTGGTCGCGGAGGCGGAGGCGCGTGGTCACAGGGCCCGGCTCATCGATGTGGATTATGCCTCGCACGGGCCGCAGGTCGATGAGATCGCGGATCTGCTGACCGAGCGGTTGAACGGCATCGAGCCACACGCCACCGATGTGGCGTTCTACTCCACGGTCACCGCCGAGCGGATCGACACCGGCATCCTGACCACCGACTACTGGGTCACCAACCTGCGTCGGCCCGTTCGTTTCGCCGACACGATCGATGCCCTCCTGGCGGACGGCTATCGCGTCTTCATCGAGGCAAGCCCGCACCCGGTCCTGAACCTGGGGATGGAGGAGACCATCGAGAAGACGGGTGTCTCCGCCACGGTGGTTCCGACCCTGCGCCGTGATAGCGGTGACACGCTTCAGCTGGCGCGTTCCGCCGCGCTGGCGTTCACTGCGGGTGTGGAGGTGGACTGGCGGCGGTGGTTCCCGTCCGAGCCGGCTCCTCGTACGGTCGACCTGCCCACGTACGCCTTCCAGCACCAGCGCTACTGGCTGGCGGTGGACGGCGTCGGTGACGTCCGCGCGGCAGGGCTGCGGCGCCTGGAGCACACGTTGCTGCCCGCGGCACTCGGTCTGGCGGACGGCGCGCTCGTACTGACCGGGCGTCTCGCGGCCTCCACTGCCGGTGGCTGGCTCGTCGACCACGCCGTGGCGGGTACACCCCTGGTGCCCGGCGCGGCCCTGGTGGAGTGGGCGCTCCAGGCCGCCGACGAGGCGGGCTGCCCGACCCTGGAGGAACTGACGCTTCAGGCGCCGCTCGCGCTGCCCGACTCCGGTGGGCTCCAGGTCCAGGTCGTCGTGGGCCCGGCCGACGAGCGGGGCGGGCGGCGGGATATACGTGTCTTCTCCCGGCTCGACTCCGAGGACGCGCCGGACCAGGACGAGGCGTGGGTGTGCCACGCCATAGGCGTGCTGAGCCCCGAGCCCGCCTCCGCCATGGGCGCCGAACCGGGTGGGGCGTGGCCGCCGGCCGGTGCGGAGCCGGTGGAGACCGGAGATCTCTACGAGCGGGCCGCGGCCGCCGGCTACCACTACGGCCCGGCGTTCCAGGGCCTGCGCGCGGTGTGGCGGCACGGCGAGGACCTGCTGGCCGAGGTCGTCCTGCCCGAGGCCGCGGGTGCCCACGACGGCTTCGGTATTCACCCCGTACTGCTGGACGCCGCCCTGCACCCGGCGTTGCTGCTCGACGAGGACACCGAGGCGGGCGTCAGGCTGCCGTTCGCGTGGAACGGGGTGTCCCTGTGGGCCACCGGGGCCACCGGCGCGCGGGTACGCCTGTCTCCGCACCGGGAAGCAGGGGACGAGCCGGGCCTGAGCGTGACGGTGACCGATGCCACCGGAGCGCCCGTGCTGAGCGTGGCCTCGCTGGCGGTGCGCCGGGCCGACCCCGAGCAGCTGCGCGCGGCGGGGAAGACCGGCGCCAACGGGCTGTTCACCGTGGAGTGGACGGCCGTGTCCTCGCCTGTCGAGGAGGCGCACGAGCACGGCTGGGCGGTGCTGGGCCAGGACGTACCGGCCTGGGCCGGAACGGACATTCCGCGTCACGCGGATCTGACAGCCCTGTTGGCGGCGCTGGAGGACGGGGCGCAGGCCCCCGCGACGGTGCTCGTCGAGTCTCCCGCTGCTCCCGAAATCTCGGCCTCCGCCGTCGAAGCACACGGGCGCGCCGTCGCCGAGCGCGCACTGCGTCTCGTGCAGGACTGGCTGGCCGAACCCCGCCTGATCGACACCCGCCTCGTCCTTCTCACCCACCACGCGGTGGCCGTCCCGGCGGCCGACGAGCCGGGGGACGTGGACGCGTCGGCCGCGGCCCTGTGGGGACTCGTCCGCAGCGCCCAGTCCGAGCACCCGGACCGCTTCGTCCTGCTCGATGTCGTGGCCGACGAGGACACCGACCGCGCGGCCGTGGCACGGGCCCTCGCCTCCGACGAGCCGCAACTCGCCGTCCGTGCGGGACGCGTCCTCGCCCCGCGCCTCACGCGCGCCACCGCGACCGACACCGGCACGGACCGCGCCGAGCTCGACCCCGACGGCACCGTCCTGATCGCGGGCGGCACCGGCATGATGGGCGGCCTCGTGGCCGAACACCTCGTCCGCGCCTGGTCCGTGCGGCACCTGCTGCTCGCCGGCAGGCAGGGCCCCGACGCGCCCGGCGCCGACGACCTCGTCGACCGGCTCACCGCCCTCGGCGCCCACGTGCGGATCGTCGCGGCCGACCTCACCGATCAGCGGGCAACCGAGGAACTGGTCGCCTCCCTCGACCCGGCACACCCCCTGACCGGAGTGATCCACGCCGCCGGCGTCCTGGACGACGCCGTGGTCACCGCGCAGACACCCGACCAACTGGCCAGGGTCTGGGCCGCGAAGGCGACCGTCGCCGCCAATCTGGACATCGCCACCCGGCGGCTGAGCCCGGCCCTGTTCGTCATGTTCTCCTCCGCCGCCGGTGTCCTCGGCAACGCGGGCCAGGCCGGATACGCGGCCGCCAACGCCTTCGTCGACGCCCTCGTGACCCGCCGCAACGGCACGCGCGGGGCCGGGACCGGACTGTCGATCGCCTGGGGTCTGTGGGCACGCGACAGCGCCATGACCCGGCACCTGGACGAAACCGACCTGGCGCGGCTGCGCGCGGGCGGCATGAAGCCGCTCTCGGACGAGCAGGGCCTGGCCCTCCTGGACGCGGCGCGCGACGTGGACAGCCCGTTGGTCGTCGCCGCCGGGATCGACGTACGCGGCCTGGCACAGGACACCGCGCCCGCCATGCTGCGGAAGCTCGCCGGGCGGCCGCGCCGCCGGGCGGCCGCGGGCTCCACCGGTGACCCGGCAGCGCTGGAGACCCGTCTCGCGGGCCTCGGCGAAGCCGAACGCCTCGCCGCCGTCACCGACCTGGTACGCGAGTGCGTCGCGGCGGTGCTCGCCTACCCCACACCGGCCGACGTCCGTACCGAAGCCAACTTCAAGGACCTCGGCTTCGACTCGCTGACGGCGGTCCAACTGCGCAACAGCCTGACGGCGGCCAGCGGCCTGCGGCTTCCCGCGACGCTGGTCTTCGACCACCCGACGCCGCAGGCGCTGGCCGCCCATCTGTGCACCCGCCTGGGCGGCACGGCGGCCGCGCCCGCCGCGCTTCCCGTCGCCGTGGAAGCGGACGACCCGATCGCCATCGTCTCCATGGCCTGCAAGTACCCGGGCGGCGTCACCTCGCCCGAAGACCTCTGGAAGCTGGTCGATTCGGGCGTGGACGCGGTCGGGGAGTTCCCCACCGACCGCGGCTGGGACCTGGACCGGCTCTTCCACCCGGACCCGGATCACCCCGGCACCAGTTACGCCGACGAAGGGGCCTTCCTGCACGACGCGGGTGATTTTGATGCCGGGTTCTTCGGTATCAGTCCGCGTGAGGCGCTGGCGATGGATCCGCAGCAGCGGTTGCTGTTGGAGGCGTCGTGGGAGGTGCTGGAGCGGGCGGGTATCGATCCGACGTCGCTGAAGGGCACGCTGACCGGCACGTACGTGGGCGTGATGTACCACGACTACGCGGCGGGCCTGGCGGGCGGCGAGGACCCCCAGCTGGAGGGCTACTCCATGCTCGCCGGCTCGGGGAGTGTGGTCTCCGGGCGGGTGGCGTACACCTTGGGTCTGGAGGGTCCGGCGGTGACGGTCGACACGGCGTGCTCGTCGTCGTTGGTCTCCATCCACTTGGCGGCGCAGGCGTTGCGTCAGGGTGAGTGCGACCTGGCCCTCGCGGGCGGTGTGACCGTCATGGCGACGCCCGAGGTCTTCACCGGCTTCTCCCGTCAGCGGGGCCTCGCCCCGGACGGCCGCTGCAAGCCCTTCGCCGCGGCGGCCGACGGCACGGGCTGGGGAGAAGGTGTCGGTGTCCTCCTGCTGGAGCGTTTGTCGGATGCTCGGCGTCATGGGCATCGGGTGTGGGGGGTGGTGCGGGGTTCGGCGGTGAATCAGGACGGTGCGAGTAAT
>NZ_JBVHLW010000087.1:0-6453 GCF_055558795.1 Streptomyces sp. NPDC025618
TCCCGGGCTCGTCGGCTCATCAGCCCCTCCAGCACCTGGACACGGCGACCGTAAAACCACAACACATTGCCCTGAAACAGGTGCAAACGCTCAGTCAGAGCATGCCTCGGAGACGTCGATGCAGGGGAGAACGGCGCCGGCGGTGCGGCGCAAGGGTACGTATGCGGTGAAGGGAGGAGGTGTTGCCTCGTTGCGGTGCCGGATCTCCTGCTTGGCGGCTTCCATCGTGTCCAGGAGATGAGTGGTGAACCGCTTTTTCCAGTCGGGGCTGCCGTAGGCGTCCAGTCGCTGGTTGAGGTCCGTAAGAGCACGGATGAGAGGAGTACTTCCCAGTGGGCCGTTGGCGGGCCGACAGGTCAATGCGGCGCGTACGGCATCGGAGACGGCTGCCCACCGCGAGCTGGAGCCATGGTTGCCTTCTTCGAGTTGGTCGTCAGCGAGATACAGCCAGGTGATGAACTCTGCCATGAGTTCGGTTGCGGGCACGGTGGCGGTGGGGGTCGTGTAGGCGCCGAAGTCTCCGTAGCGTGCCTCGCTGAGGGCGCGGGCCGCGGCGTGGCTCCGCGCGAGGCCGAAGGAGTCGGCCCAGCGTCGGGTGTGCGCTTCGACCCTTTCGTACTGCGGGTGCCGACGGGCACGGAATGGCAGGGGAACGGTTCTATTCCGAGTGCTCACGGTGCCTCCTCAGGAAGGCGGCCCGGGTGCCGGGGCGGTCACAGGGCGGGGCGGTGGCTCCGGCCGGTTCCTTTCATTACGACGCAGCACTGGTGCCGAATACAGGGGTGTGACGGGCTCTTCGGTTGCACTCGGGCAACCGGTGGGAGGACATGGAGTGGTGCGGCCTGGCGACCCGCCCCGCATGTTCGAAACACGCCCCCCTGGCTGGTGCAGACCACCGCGGGCAAGGTCGCGCTAAGTACCAAACCGCCCGCTTCCAGCTCGTCCCCGCGCTCCGTAGGACTTCAGGGCCGACCCCCGTGCACCATACGTGTTGCACTAACTACGGCCTCAGAACCGCTTCCGAGCTGCGAAAACTCCAACCGCACGCTCACCGACCCCCGGAGAAGTCGGGGAATTCGTACGTCACACCCTTATCGTACACCCGTTCTATTCATGGTCGTCTTGTCCGCCGCTCCCCGGGGCAGCGGTCTTCGCACTGCCGGATGGCGGGATGGCCCGCACCGCCGTCAGGTCGCGGTGCCGTACGCGGCCTCGTGCATCGCCCGCGCCATGAGGGCGAACTCGCTGTCGTCGGCTGTGGTGATCGCCTTTGCGAGGTTGACGCCGAACCTCCCGACAAGGGCGGAGGAGAACTCCAGCATGGTCCGCTCGCTGTCGGAGCATTTGAGCACCCACGGCTGGGTCACCAGGACCAGGCTGACCGCGTTCCAGTCCATCGACGGGTGGCGGCCTTGGCGGTCGATGAACGAGCAGGGCTGGTCGACGGCCTCGGAAAGCGCCTGGTCCTCCAGGAAGCGACGGAGCCAGTAGCCGTCACGGTGCGCTCCCACGAGGCGGGTAGCGGCGCGCATCTGCTCGTTGCCCACGCCCTGGAGCAGGCTCTCGGCGAGGGCCTCGCCCGTGGTGTCTGGCGCCGTCGCGGTCATCGTTCCTCCGGGTCCTCGGGCAGTGAGCCCAACTCTCCTTGGCGCACCTGTGCGGGCCCTGGCAACACGCCCGGACATCACCCGTGCGCTGGGGCCCGGGCGCGCGTAGCGGCCGTGCGGTCGCCGGGTCCGCAGAGAGGGAGCCCCGGACGTCTTTTCCGAGCTCCGGTCCGCCGCTACCGTGTCCCGTCTCACACCATCAGACGCAGGAGGTGCGTCCAATGGGCAAGCACGACAAGGAAGATGACAGTGGCAAGGGCGGCAGGCTGCCGGGGCAGCCGTGGACGCCGCCGAAGGAGCCGCCGACGACGGACGGCGGTTCCCCCGGTGACGGCGGGAAGCACGGGAAATGACCTGGCGCGGGCTGGTCACGCGCCTCGCCGCGGACGGCGCGCTGACGGCCGGGTGGCAGCCGGTGTTCGAGGCCCTGCCCCGGACCGGGTTCCTGCCCGAGGTGATCTGGCAGCACCACGTGCCGACTGGCGACATCGAGGCAGTGAGCCGCACGAGAGAGCCCCAACGGTGGCAGGCGGCAGCCGAGTCCGACGATCCACTGGTGACACAGTGGGACGACGGCGAGCACCAGGGGCTGGAGCAGGGGCGGGTGGCATCGTCGTCGGCATCCGCCCCTGCCGTCGTCGCCGGCATGCTCGCCGCCCTCGACGTGCGCCCCGGGCAGCGGGTCCTTGAGGTCGGCACGGGCACGGGGTGGAACGCCGGTCTCCTCGCCGCCCGGCTCGGCGCCGCGGCGGTCACCGCGATCGAGGTGGACCGGACCCTCGCCGACACCGCCCGTACGGCCCTGGAGCGGCAGGGCCTCGGGGCGGTCACGGTGGTGTGCGGAGACGGATACCAGGGGCACGCCCCTGGGGGGCCGTACGACCGGATCATCGCCACCTGCGGCGTGCACACCGTCCCGGCCGCCTGGCTGGAGCAGTGCCGCCCGGGTGGACGGATCGTGGTGCCGTGGGGCACCCGCTTCACCCGCACCGAGGCCACCGTCGCGCTCACGGTCGCCGGGGACGGGCGCAGCGCGCACGGCCCGATGACCGCCCTGGTGCAGTTCATGAGCCTGCGCGCCCAGCGCCAGGGCCTTCCCGCGTACGCGGACTACGTGACCCCGGAGTCCCAGGAGGAAGCCGAGCGGGGCACCACCGTGCTCACCCTCGGTGAGACGTTCGCCGGCGAGTGGGCGCTCTCCCGGTTCGTCCTCGGTCTCCTCGTCCCGGATTGCGTGCCCGTCTTCGACGCGCCGCAGGGCGGTCGGCAGCCGGTGTGGCTGTGCAGCCTCGCCGGTGACCGGTCCTGGGCCTGCGTCCTCTTCCGCGACGACGGGGCGCCTTCCACGGTCTACCAGTACGGCGACCGACGGCTGTGGGACGAGACCGAAGCCGCCCACGCCTGGTGGCAGAACCGAGGCCGACCCGGCCTCGGCCGCCTCGGCCTGGCCGTCGACGGCCACGGCCAGCACGTCTGGCTGGACACCCCCGACCACGCCGTGCTGCCGGTCCCCAGCACGGCCTGACCTCGTCCTCCGGGGCGGTGGCGGTCCCGGGGTGAGGTGCCCCCGTCGGCAGCAGCTGGCTCTCCAAGGCCCTCCGCGGGCAGGCCGCTACCCTGAGCCGGCTCCGCGCCGACCGTCAGCTCGAAGAAGCCCTCACCCACGGCCCGGACCCGCTCCATCTCGCCGAGGTGTTCGGCTGCGACGAGAAGACCGCGATCTACTACGCCGCCGCCGCACGCCAGCTCCTCGAAGCCGGGCTCGAATCCGGCCCGGCATGTGATCCCTCTATGGCTCCGACGCCTTCCTGGGCGCCTGACTGAGCACCCTCATCGCCGGGCGTCCGGGGCGGCGGGCACGCTGGGAGCTGCCAGCGGGGACGATCAAGAGAGCCGCTGACACCGCCCGCCGGATCCAGTCAGCGCCGTGACCTGCTCGGCCTCGTCGCGGTCAGGGCTTCCAGGAGGCGATCGGCGGCGCGTTCGCCCTGGACGAGACTGCTGTTGGTGCAGGGGAGTCCGGCGAAGTAGTCTCCGGCCAGTTGGACGCGCGAGGTCCTGCTGAGGCTATGGACGAAGGCGGTCAGAGCCTGGATGTCGCCGGGGCGATTGCTGACGACACAAGTGTTCCACCGCTGGACATGGGAGGTGGCGAGGTGGCCGTCGACGTCAAGCGCCAGCAAACGTGAGGCCCCTTCGATGGCCGTGTCGACGAGGTATTGGTCATCGCGCTCCCAGTGCCTCTCGATCCATGGGGGGCTCCAGTAGGTGCTGAGCAGGTCCTGCCCTGCCGGCAGGCGTCCGGGCCCCTTGTTGTGCTCGACAACGCCACCGATGAGGCTCTTGCTGCCCGGCGCTGTCAGCCACAGTGTCTTGCTGGGCAGGAGTCGGTCGACACCGAGATAGATGACGATGTTGTTCTCGTAGGGCAGTTGCTTGAGGAAATCGCGCTGGCCCGGTGGGAGCTGGCCGTAGAGGGTGGGGACACGGCAGCCGGGGACTGTGATGACAGCGCCGTCAGCGTGTTCGATGTGCTCGGCTTCCCCGGGGCGGTCCCAGGTGACGGTAACGCCTGTGCTGTTCTCCTCCACCGACGTGGCACAGGCCGACAGACGTACGTCGAGCCGGCGGGCGAGGGCGTCGGGCAGGAACTGAACACCGTTCTTCGTACCGAAACAGCACCCCCCGCTGATGATCTGGAAAATGCTGAACATCGTCGCCAGTGAAGCCGTTTCCGCGGGGGCCAGGTAGTAGTCGTTGATTGGGGCGCAGAGGGACTCCATGAGCTGCGGGGTCAGGCGCCGCTTGCCGTAGGCGGCGACGCTCTCTGTGTCGATCTGGTGTGCGGTGGTGCCGTCGGTGAAATCCAGGCCCTTGATCCGGCGTACGTCGCGGATGAGATTGATCAGGGCAAGCTTTGAGCGTAGTGACAGCAGCCGGGTGAAGAGCAGGTCGGTGGCCTTGTCGGTGCGCAGGTAGTGGGGGCCGTTCGGGGTGTAGATTCCCGCCGTCGCGGCGACGGGGTGAATCTGGTCGGTGAGGTCGAGTTCGTCGATGAGCTGCAGCATGCGGTGGTACGTGGCGAACAGAATGGTCGCGGCGATGTCGATGCGGAACCCGTCGCGCTCGATGGTGGTCATCTTTCCGCCGACGTGGTCGGCGCTCTCCAGGACTGTGACCTGGTGGCCTGCCTGCTGAAGGCGGTATCCCGCGGCAAGCCCGGAGATGCCGGCGCCGATGACGATGATGCGCCGGCCTGTATTGCTGACAGTCATGCCTGGCTCCCTTATGTCTGGTACCGGCTGGTGACCTGTGACCACTGGTAGTTGCCGTGCAACCAACAGCGCAGCCCGTACAGGTAGCTGTTGAGCTCCGGACCCGCACTCTTGGCTACGGCTTCCTCCAGCCTCAGGTAGGCGTCCATCTCGGCGTTGTTGATACTGATGGCCTTCTCCACCGCTTGTGCCGTAGCGGCTTCGGTGTTGTCCGTGCGGAGGACCCAGACGAGGTTGACGTCGAACATGCTGCGTTCTTCTTCCACACGGAAGGAGAACAGGTCGTTGGTCCAGGCGACGACGGCGGTCGCGTGGGTGGTGAGCTGGAGAACCTCGGGCCGGCAAAGCTGGTTCTCCTCGATTCGGAATCCGCCGATCGTGTCAATCAAAGAAAGCATCGGAAGGACGCCGGAACTCAGCAGCCGACTGGTGGAGAATTCCTTTGCCGGGATGCCGCAGCCCGACTCGGCCCAGCATGCCTCCAGCAGCGCCCCAAAGAACGCCCGGGTCATCTCTGTGCAGAACCTGCGGGTCTGCAGATCCGTGGCAATCTCGCGGATGGCGCTCAGAATCGAGGCAAAGGCGGTCAGCAGCCGGTCCCTTTCGGGGGAGCTGCCCGGTGCCCAGGCCGCAGAACAAGCCAGCAAGCGCTGATAGATGGCGGTAAGCCTCGCCATCCGGGCGGGGTTGCCGCCTGTTTCCGCGTTGTCCAGCCACTCGTCGTCCAAGACGAACATCCACGCCATGACCTTCCCGGCTACTACGACAGCGTGTTTGGGTCCGTAAGGGAAGGTCCAGGACGCGAGGAGCCCTGGGTTGATGCCTGCCAGTCGGTCCAAGGATGGTCCCTCGGCCAGACCCACACGCTCGGCCCAGGCCTGGACTTCGCGCTCGATCTGCCCGTGTTCTTCGTGAAGCGGGGTTTGGTACGGGTAGTGCAGGACACAAGGCGCGAATGCGTCAGTGGGCATGGGCTCAGCTCCTGTTCGCAGGGCTGTTATGAAGGAGAAAACCGTCACCAGTGACGGCGACCGCACGCCCGGCCGGCCTCGCCGGGGCTGCTTTCCAGCTCTGGTCCGGCCTGGTGTCTCCCATGCGAGCGCTCCGAAGTCCCGAAGGTTCTTGGCACACTGGCCGGTGAAGGCCACACCGGTCATCCCGTGACGAAGTGCCGAGGAAAGCCGCTGTCAGACCCACCGCCGACATCGTCTCGGCGGGCCTCGCGTGGACGATCGGCGCGGCGCCGTGCGTGCCGAGACCATGACGAGGGAGCCCTCGGGCCCTCCGCCGTCTGCTCAACGAGGATCGCCCCCTTTATCCGAGGGGACTTGACGGTGTACTTGCCGTGGACGATCTCGTGCCGGATGGAGACCGGCGCCCCCGTGCAGGCCCAGCGCCACCTCGGCGGCCCGGGTCGCACGTTCGGCACCGGCACAGAATCCGCACGGTGAGACCCGCAGGTGGCGGGAGCGGGGAGTGGTCATCTATGCCTCCGCACCGCGGATTCGGCGAGAGAGTGAAGGGTTGCGGTGGCGGCCTGCCCGAAGGACGCGGACTCCAGCGCGGCCAGG
>NZ_JBVHLW010000088.1:0-5710 GCF_055558795.1 Streptomyces sp. NPDC025618
ACGAGGAGTCGTAGCAAGCGTGGTGGTTCGTGTTCCCGCGAGCCTTTTGTCCCCCCTTCCCCCCCCCCCCCCCCCGCTTTCGCCACAGGAGCCCTACACCGGGCCCGCCACCACCGCCACCGACTTCGTCAGCGGCGTGCCCGAGCCGTCGCGCCGGGGGTCGATCTCCGGCAGGTCGGCCGGGGTGCCGTTGGACGTGGCCGCCCGCGCCGGGGTCGCCCCCGCCCAGGCCATGACGAGGCAGTCCTCGCCCTTGAGGAAGCGCTGGCAGCGCACACCGCCCGTCGCCCGCCCCTTGCGCGGATACTGATCGAACGGCGTCAGCTTCGCCGACGTCTCCGAGGCACCCAGCAGCGTGCCCGCCGCACCGGCCACCGTGAACACCACGGCGTCCGCCGCCGGGTCGATCGCCGTGAACGAGATCACCTTCGCCCCCGCCGACAGCTTGATGCCCGCCATGCCGCCCGCCGGACGGCCCTGCGGGCGCACCTGCCCCGCCGGATAGCGCAGCAGCTGCGCGTCGTCCGTGATGAAGACCAGATCCTCCTCGCCCGTACGGAGCTCGACCGCGCCGACGATGCGGTCACCGTCCTTGAGGGAGATGACCTCCAGCTCGTCCTTGTTCGCCGGATAGTCCGGGACCACGCGCTTGACGACGCCCTGCTCCGTGCCGATCGCGAGGCCCGGAGAGGACTCGTCCAGGGTGGTCAGACACACCACCCGCTCGTCGTCCTCCAGCGTCAGGAACTCCGAGACCGGTGCCCCGCCCGCCAGGCTCGGCGCGGCCGCCGTCTCGGGCAGCTGCGGCAGGTCGATCACCGGCAGCCGCAGCAGCCGGCCCCCGGAGGTCACCGCGCCCACGTCCGCGCGGGCCGTCGCCGGGACCGCCGAGACGATCACGTCGTGCTTGACGCGCTTCTCGCCGTCGTCCGGGAACGGCTCGCCGCCCGCCGTGCGGGCCAGCAGCCCGGTGGAGGACAGCAGCACCCGGCACGGGTCGT
Source organism: Streptomyces sp. NPDC025618 (assembly GCF_055558795.1). Lineage (NCBI taxonomy): Bacteria > Bacillati > Actinomycetota > Actinomycetes > Kitasatosporales > Streptomycetaceae > Streptomyces > Streptomyces sp. NPDC025618. The sequence continues at coordinate 1,002 of NZ_JBVHLW010000088.1, forward strand.
CCGCGACCTCCAGGGGCACGGCCGAGGCGGGGGAGCCCGCCGACTGCAGCAGGACCGTCCGCCGGTCGGTGCCGAACTTCTTCGCCACGTCGGCCAGTTCATTGGAGACCAGCTTGCGCAGCTCCGCGTCGGACTCGAGGATCGCGGTCAGCTTCGCGATCTCGTCGTTCAGCCGGTCGCGCTCCGACTCCAGCTCGATCCGGTCGAACTTCGTCAGGCGGCGCAGCGGGGTGTCGAGGATGTACTGCGTCTGGATCTCGGAGAGCGAGAAGCGCGCGATCAGGCCCTCCTTGGCCTGCGCGGCGTTCTCACTCGATCGGATGATCCTGATGACCTCGTCGATGTCGAGGAGCGCCACCAGCAGGCCCTCGACCAGGTGCAGCCGGTCCCGCCGCTTGGTGCGCCGGAACTCGCTGCGCCGCCGCACCACCTCGAAGCGGTGGTCGACATAGACCTCCAGCAGCTCCTTCAGACCCAGCGTCAGGGGCTGCCCGTCGACCAGCGCGACGTTGTTGATGCCGAAGGACTCCTCCATCGGCGTCAGCTTGTAGAGCTGCTCCAGCACGGCCTCGGGGTTGAAGCCGTTCTTGATCTCGATGACGAGACGCAGGCCGTGGGAGCGGTCGGTGAGGTCCTTGACGTCGGCGATGCCCTGGATCTTCTTGGCGCCGACCAGGTCCTTGATCTTGGAGATCACCTTCTCCGGGCCGACCGTGTACGGCAGCTCGGTGACGACCAGACCTTTGCGACGGGGCGTCACGTTCTCCACGGTGACGGTGGCCCGGATCTTGAAGGTGCCCCGGCCCGTCTCGTACGCGTCACGGATGCCGCCCAGGCCCACGATCCGGCCGCCCGTGGGCAGATCCGGGCCGGGCACGAACCGCATCAGGGTGTCCAGGTCGGCGCCCGGGTGCTTGATCAGGTGCCGGGCGGCGGCCACGACCTCGCCGAGATTGTGCGGCGGCATGTTCGTCGCCATGCCGACCGCGATCCCGGAGGCGCCGTTGACCAGCAGGTTCGGATACGCGGCCGGGAGCGCGACCGGCTCCTGCTCGCTGCCGTCGTAGTTCGGCGTGAAGTCGACGGTGTCCTCGTCGATCGACTCCGTCATCAGCGACGTCGTCGCCGCCATCCGCGCCTCGGTGTAACGCATCGCGGCGGGCGGGTCGTCATTGCCCAGCGAACCGAAGTTGCCGTGCCCGTCGACCAGCGGCACGCGCATCGAGAAGGGCTGCGCCATGCGCACCAGGGCGTCGTAGATGGACGCGTCACCGTGCGGGTGGAGCTTGCCCATCACCTCGCCGACGACGCGTGCGCACTTCACGTACGAACGCTCGGGGCGCAGGCCCATGTCGTTCATCTGGAAGAGGATGCGGCGCTGGACGGGCTTGAGCCCGTCCCGGGCGTCGGGCAGGGCGCGCGAGTAGATGACCGAGTAGGCGTACTCGAGGAAGGAGCCCTGCATCTCGTCGACGACGTCGATGTCGAGGATGCGCTCCTCGAAGTCGTCCGGCGGCGGGGTCTTCGTGCTGCGGCGGGCCATCGCGGCTGCTGCTCCTTCGATCGATTGCCGAGGCGGGGTGCTGACGCCGACCATTGTGGACCGCCCCACTGACAACGCCGACAACCGACCCGTCCGTAAGAGCGCACCGCACCGGGAACTTCGCCAGATGTCAGCACGCTTGCATACAGTGACAGGACTGTTCATCACGCGAGTCGTCGCGAACCATCGCGAGCCTCCACGCGGGATTCCACGCGATCGAAGGGACGTACATGCCCATGGGTCACACGGCCACGCAACAGGCCGGTTCCAGCGGCCTGACAGCGACCGAGCACCGCCTGGCCAATGGCCTGCGGGTGGTGCTCTCCGAAGACCACCTGACCCCGGTCGCCGCCGTCTGCCTCTGGTACGACGTCGGCTCGCGCCACGAGGTCAAGGGCCGCACCGGCCTCGCCCATCTCTTCGAGCACCTTATGTTCCAGGGCTCGGCCCAGGTCAAGGGCAACGGCCACTTCGAGCTGGTGCAGGGCGCGGGCGGTTCGCTCAACGGCACCACCAGTTTCGAGCGGACCAACTATTTCGAGACCATGCCGGCCCATCAGCTGGAGCTGGCCCTCTGGCTGGAAGCCGACCGGATGGGCTCGCTGCTCACCGCGCTCGACGACGAGTCCATGGAGAACCAGCGGGACGTCGTCAAGAACGAGCGCCGCCAGCGGTACGACAACGTCCCCTACGGCACCGCCTTCGAGAAGCTGACGGCCATGGCCTTCCCCGACGGCCACCCGTACCACCACACCCCGATCGGCTCCATGGCCGACCTGGACGCCGCGTCCCTGGAGGACGCCCGCGCCTTCTTCCGCACCTACTACGCGCCGGGCAACGCCGTCCTGTCCGTCGTCGGTGACATCGACCCCGAGCAGACGCTCGCCTGGATCGAGAAGTATTTCGGCTCCATCCCCGCGCACGACGGCAAGCAGCCGCCGCGCGACGGCTCCCTCCCCGACGTCATCGGCGAGGAGCTGCGCGAGGTCGTGCGCGAGGAGGTGCCCGCGCGCGCCCTGATGGCCGCCTACCGCCTCCCGCACGACGGCAGCCGTGACGCCGACGCCGCCGACCTCGCCCTGACCGTCCTCGGCAGCGGCGAGTCCTCCCGGCTCTACAACCGCCTGGTCCGCCGCGACCGCAGCGCGGTGGCCGTCGGCTTCGGGATGCTGCGGCTGGCCGGCGCGCCCTCGCTCGGCTGGCTGGACGTCAAGGCGTCCGGCGGCGTCGAGGTGAGCGACATCGAGGCCGCCGTCGACGACGAGCTCGCCCGCTTCGCCGCTGAGGGGCCCACCCCGGAGGAGATGGAGCGCGCCCAGGCGCAGCTGGAGCGCGAGTGGCTGGACCGGCTCGCCACGGTCAGCGGCCGCGCCGACGAACTGTGCCGTTTCGCCGTGCTGTTCGGCGACCCCCAGCTCGCCCTCACCGCCGTGGAGCGCGCCCTCGACATCACCCCGGAGGAGGTGCAGCGGGCCGCCAAGGCCAGGCTGCACCCCGACAACCGCGCGGTGCTGGTCTACGAGCCCACCGCCCCCGCCGAAGAGCACGCCGAGCACGACCTGAACGACGAGGAGACGGCCCAGTGAGCGACGCCGTGGCCACCGGCACCGCAGGACCTTCGATGACCTTCCACCCCCGGCCGCGGGCCGGCGAGGCGACCCCCTGGGCCTTCCCGGCCCCCGAGCGCGGCACCCTGCCCAACGGCCTGACCGTGCTGCGCTGCCACCGCCCCGGCCAGCAGATCGTGGCCGTCGAGATCAACCTCCTGGCGCCGCTGGACGCCGAGCCGGAGGGCCTCGACGGGGTCGCCACCATCATGGCCCGCGCCCTGTCGGAGGGCACCGACAAGCACACGGCCGAGGAGTTCACCGCCGAGCTGGAGCGCTGTGGCGCCACCCTCGACGCGCACGCCGACCACCCCGGCGTCCGGGTCTCCCTGGAGGTGCCCGCCTCCCGGCTCGCCAAGGCCCTCGCCCTGCTCGCGGACGCCCTGCGCGCCCCCGCGTTTCCCGACAGCGAGATCGAGCGGCTCGTCGGCAACCGCCTGGACGAGATCCCGCACGAGCTGGCCAACCCCGCCCGCCGTGCCGCCATGGCGCTCTCGAAGCACCTCTTCCCGGCCGAGGCGCGCATGTCGCGCCCCCGCCAGGGCACCGAGGAGACCGTCGCGCGCATCGACGCCGCCGCCGTGCGCGCCTTCTACGAGGCGCACGTCCGGCCCGCCACCACGACCGCCGTGGTCGTCGGCGACTTCACCGGCATCGACCTCGAAGAGGCGCTCCGCGACTCCCTGGGCGCCTGGACGGGCTCCCTGGCGGAGCCCCGGCCGGTGCCGCCGATCACCGCGGATGACACCGGCCGCGTGGTCATCGTGGACCGCCCCGGCGCCGTCCAGACCCAGCTGCTGATCGGCCGGATCGGCGCCGACCGGCACGACCGCGTCTGGCCCGCCCAGGTGCTCGGCACGTACTGCCTCGGCGGCACCCTCACCTCGCGCCTGGACCGCGTCCTGCGCGAGGAGAAGGGCTACACCTACGGCGTGCGGTCCTTCGGCCAGGTGCTGCGCTCCTCCCCGGAGGGCACGGGCGCGGCCATGCTCGCCATCAGCGGCTCGGTCGACACGGCCTCCACCGGCCCCGCCCTGGACGACCTGTGGACGGTGCTGCGCACCCTCGCCGCCGAGGGCCTGACGGACGCCGAGCGCGACGCCGCCGTGCAGAACCTCGTCGGTGTCGCGCCGCTGAAGTACGAGACCGCCGCGGCCGTCGCGGGCACTCTCGCCGACCAGGTCGAGCAGTATCTGCCGGACGACTTCCAGGCGCGGCTGTACGAGCGCCTCGCGCGGACCGGCACCGTGGAGGCGACGGCCGCCGTCGTCAACGCCTTCCCGGTCGACCGGCTCGTGACCGTCCTCGTCGGTGACGCCGCGGAGATCGAGGAGCCCGTCAGGGCGCTCGGGATCGGCGAGGTCACCGTCGTCAGCGGCTGACGCCTGACGGCCGCTCATATCTCGCTCACACCCGAGTCGCGGCCGGCGGCTGATGTCTGACGCCGGGTGACATCAGCCACCTGGGAGGGGGGGGGGGGGGGGGGGGGGGGGGGGGGGGGGGGGGGGGGGGGGGGGGGGGGGGGGGGGGGGGGGGGGGGGGGGGGGGGGGGGGGGGGG
>NZ_JBVHLW010000089.1:1714-4949 GCF_055558795.1 Streptomyces sp. NPDC025618
ATGCCGGCCCCAGTGCACTCTGCCGTGAAGGCGGGGGTGATGGGTGGCTGGTCGTTGCTTGAGAACTGCACAGTGGACGCGAGCATCTGTGGCCAAGTTTTTAAGGGCGCACGGTGGATGCCTTGGCACCAGGAACCGATGAAGGACGTGGGAGGCCGCGATAGGCCCCGGGGAGCTGTCAACCGAGCTTTGATCCGGGGGTGTCCGAATGGGGAAACCCGGCAGTCGTCATGGGCTGTCACCCGCTGCTGAACACATAGGCAGTGTGGAGGGAACGCGGGGAAGTGAAACATCTCAGTACCCGCAGGAAGAGAAAACAACCGTGATTCCGGGAGTAGTGGCGAGCGAAACCGGATGAGGCCAAACCGTATGTGTGTGATACCCGGCAGGGGTTGCGCATGCGGGGTTGTGGGATCTCTCTTCTGTCGTCTGCCGGCGACAGGACGAGTCAGAAACCGTTGGTGTAGGCGAAGGACATGCGAAAGGTCCGGCGTAGAGGGTAAGACCCCCGTAGCTGAAACATCAACGGCTCGTTTGAGAGACACCCAAGTAGCACGGGGCCCGAGAAATCCCGTGTGAATCTGGCGGGACCACCCGTTAAGCCTAAATATTCCCTGGTGACCGATAGCGGATAGTACCGTGAGGGAATGGTGAAAAGTACCGCGGGAGCGGAGTGAAATAGTACCTGAAACCGTGTGCCTACAAGCCGTGGGAGCGTCGCTGTGTGTGCTTGCACATGCAGTCGTGACTGCGTGCCTTTTGAAGAATGAGCCTGCGAGTTTGCGGTGTGTTGCGAGGTTAACCCGTGTGGGGAAGCCGTAGCGAAAGCGAGTCCGAACAGGGCGATTTTAGTAGCGCGCCCAAGACCCGAAGCGGAGTGATCTAGCCATGGGCAGGTTGAAGCGGAGGTAAGACTTCGTGGAGGACCGAACCCACCAGGGTTGAAAACCTGGGGGATGACCTGTGGTTAGGGGTGAAAGGCCAATCAAACTCCGTGATAGCTGGTTCTCCCCGAAATGCATTTAGGTGCAGCGTCGTGTGTTTCTTGCCGGAGGTAGAGCACTGGATAGGCGATGGGCCCTACCGGGTTACTGACCTTAGCCAAACTCCGAATGCCGGTAAGTGAGAGCGCGGCAGTGAGACTGTGGGGGATAAGCTCCATGGTCGAGAGGGAAACAGCCCAGAGCATCGACTAAGGCCCCTAAGCGTACGCTAAGTGGGAAAGGATGTGGAGTCGCAGAGACAACCAGGAGGTTGGCTTAGAAGCAGCCACCCTTGAAAGAGTGCGTAATAGCTCACTGGTCAAGTGATTCCGCGCCGACAATGTAGCGGGGCTCAAGCGTACCGCCGAAGTCGTGTCATTCACATAACAGCCCCAACGGGTGTGTGGATGGGTAGGGGAGCGTCGTGTGCCGGGTGAAGCAGCCGCGGAAGCGAGTTGTGGACGGTTCACGAGTGAGAATGCAGGCATGAGTAGCGATACACACGTGGGAAACGTGTGCGCCGATTGACTAAGGGTTCCTGGGTCAAGCTGATCTGCCCAGGGTAAGTCGGGACCTAAGGCGAGGCCGACAGGCGTAGTCGATGGACAACCGGTTGATATTCCGGTACCCGCTTTGAAACGCCCAATATCGAATCCATTAATGCTAAGGCCGTGAAGCCGCCCTGGACCCTTCGGGGAAAGGGGAGTGGTGGAGCCGCTGACCCAAGGTGGTAGTAGGTAAGCGATGGGGTGACGCAGGAAGGTAGTCCAGCCCGGGCGGTGGTAGTCCCGGGGTAAGGGTGTAGGCCGTGTGGTAGGCAAATCCGTCACACGTTGAGGCTGAGACCTGATGCCGAGCCGATTGTGGTGAAGTGGATGATCCTATGCTGTCGAGAAAAGCCTCTAGCGAGTTTCATGGCGGCCCGTACCCTAAACCGACTCAGGTGGTCAGGTAGAGAATACCGAGGCGTTCGGGTGAACTATGGTTAAGGAACTCGGCAAAATGCCCCCGTAACTTCGGGAGAAGGGGGGCCATTTCCGGTGATGGAATTTACTTCCTGAGCTGGGGGTGGCCGCAGAGACCAGCGAGAAGCGACTGTTTACTAAAAACACAGGTCCGTGCGAAGCCGTAAGGCGATGTATACGGACTGACGCCTGCCCGGTGCTGGAACGTTAAGGGGACCGGTTAGCTCCATTTCGGTGGGGCGAAGCTGAGAACTTAAGCGCCAGTAAACGGCGGTGGTAACTATAACCATCCTAAGGTAGCGAAATTCCTTGTCGGGTAAGTTCCGACCTGCACGAATGGCGTAACGACTTCTCGACTGTCTCAACCATAGGCCCGGTGAAATTGCACTACGAGTAAAGATGCTCGTTTCGCGCAGCAGGACGGAAAGACCCCGGGACCTTTACTATAGCTTGATATTGGTGTTCGGTTCGGCTTGTGTAGGATAGGTGGGAGACTGTGAAGCGGGCACGCCAGTGTTCGTGGAGTCGTCGTTGAAATACCACTCTGGTCGTGCTGGATGTCTAACCTGGGTCCGTGATCCGGATCAGGGACAGTGTCTGGTGGGTAGTTTAACTGGGGCGGTTGCCTCCTAAAGAGTAACGGAGGCGCCCAAAGGTTCCCTCAGCCTGGTTGGCAATCAGGTGTTGAGTGTAAGTGCACAAGGGAGCTTGACTGTGAGACCGACGGGTCGAGCAGGGACGAAAGTCGGGACTAGTGATCCGGCGGTGGCTTGTGGAAGCGCCGTCGCTCAACGGATAAAAGGTACCCCGGGGATAACAGGCTGATCTTCCCCAAGAGTCCATATCGACGGGATGGTTTGGCACCTCGATGTCGGCTCGTCGCATCCTGGGGCTGGAGTCGGTCCCAAGGGTTGGGCTGTTCGCCCATTAAAGCGGTACGCGAGCTGGGTTTAGAACGTCGTGAGACAGTTCGGTCCCTATCCGCTGTGCGCGTAGGAGTCTTGAGAAGGGCTGTCCCTAGTACGAGAGGACCGGGACGGACGAACCTCTGGTGTGCCAGTTGTCCTGCCAAGGGCATGGCTGGTTGGCTACGTTCGGGAGGGATAACCGCTGAAAGCATCTAAGCGGGAAGCCTGCTTCGAGATGAGGACTCCCACCCCCATGAGGGGTTAAGGCTCCCAGTAGACGACTGGGTTGATAGGCCAGGTGTGGAAGACCGGTAACGGTTGGAGCTGACTGGTACTAATAGGCCGAGGGCTTGTCCTCAGTTGCTCGCGTCCACTGTGT
>NZ_JBVHLW010000090.1:0-4797 GCF_055558795.1 Streptomyces sp. NPDC025618
CCCCCCCCCCCCCCCCCCCCCCCCCCCCCCCCCCCCCCCCCCCCCCCCCCCCCCCCCCCCCCCCCCCCCCCCCCCCCCCCCCCCCCCCCCCCCGGGGCGTGCGCGGCTCCGGTGGCCGCCGCGGTACGTCAGGTGATGTCGTCGTAGCCGTTGCGGCGGGCCGGTTCGGCGGCGTGGCCGTCGGCCGGGCGGGCCGACAGCGAGGGCAGCGCCTCGGAGTCGCCGAGGGGCTGCGGGGTCAGGTCCAGCGGTGCCGCCTCGTCGTCGTCGAGGAGGTGGTCGGGGTTGGCCCGTTCCCGGCGCTTGTCGTTGAGGATCGAGAAGCCGACGGCTCCGAAGTACAGGATGCTGATCGGGACGGCGAGGACGCACATGCCGAAGGGGTCGGTGCTCGGCGTCGCGACGGCGCCGAAGACGAAGGTGCCCATGACGACACCGCGCCACCACTTGAGCATGGTCCTGCCCGAGACCATGCCGACCATGTTCATCATGACCAGGATCAGCGGCAGCTCGAAGGAGAGGCCGAAGACGAGGATCATCCGGACGGTGAAATCGAGGATGTCGTTCAGGCCGAGGGTGTTGGCCGCGGTCTCCGGGGTGACGCTGAGCAGCACCCGCATGCTGGCGGGCATGATCAGGTACGCCAGGTAGGCGCCCGCGACGAAGAGCGGGGCGGCGGTCGCCACGAAGGCGATCGTGTACTTCTTCTCGTTCTTGTGCAGCCCGGGCGCGAGGAACGCCCACAGCTGGTAGAGCCAGACCGGGGAGGAGACGGTGACACCCGCGAGCAGGCACACCTTCACCACGGTCGTGAACGGCGACGCCAGGGTGTTGAACGTCAGCACCGCGCAGTTGCCGCCGTGGCTCTGCGACAGATCCCGGTTCGCGCACTTGGGCACCGGGCTGGACAGGAAGTCCATGATCTGCTTGTTGTAGAACGCGGCGATGATCGCGACCACGACGATGGCGAGCACGGCCTTCGCCAGGCGGTTGCGCAGTTCACGCAGGTGGTCCGCGAGCGGCATCCGCCCCTCGGGGTCCTTCTCCTTCTTGCGGGCAGACTTGGGCAACCCACGTCCCTATCTCGTGCGGCAGACGGTCGCCATGGGCGGCCGTCCCATTCGTCCCTGGATCAGTGCTGCGGCGTGCGGTCGCTGGGCTCGTTCACCGGACGGGCGGCGACGTCGCCGGGCGCGGCCTTGATCGTACGGGGAGCCTGGGCGTCGGCGGGCGGGTCGGCCGGGGCGGAGGCGTTGTCCTGGCCCTCCGAGCGCATGGCCTTGGCCTCGCTCTTGAGGATCCGGGCGGACTTGCCGAGGGAGCGCGCCATGTCCGGGAGCTTCTTCGCACCGAACAGCAGGACAACGACGACGAGGATGAGGATGATCTCGGGGGCGCCGAGCCTTCCGAACATATGCGTTTACCTTCTCACCGAAGCGGCATGGGGGTGGGAACTGCCGACTGATAGGACATTTGTCCACCAGCTCTACGGCAGCGATCGTAACGCGCAGGGGTAAACGCTGGGCAATCCCCGCACGTACGCCCGGTTGCGACCCTCCGCCTCGTCAGCAGGGCCGCCCGAAACAGCGTACCGCCCGCTTCCGGGCCACAGGAGAGTGCTGCGGCCGCCCTCTGCCCCTCCCGCCGCGGTTCCCGCTCAGTCCTGGCGGAAAGCCGACGCGGCCTGGCCGGCCAGCGGGGTCGCGGCCCGTTCGAGGTCCTCGGCCGCGCGGGTGATCCGCGCCGAGCTCTCGGACACCTGCCGGGCCAGCCGCCGCACCTCCACGAGCACCCGGGCGGCGAGCACGCCGAGCACGGCGATGCCGCAGAAGGCGAGGGCGATGGCGAGCATGGGCCAGAACATGGGAGCGAGCCTATCGGGGTGTTCGGGATGGCCGGAAAGGGCGGGCCGGACGGGCGCCGGCCCGGGTGTCACACCGACGAGTGCAGCCGGAGCGTGCGCACTCCGCCACCCGTGAGCAGCTCGATGATCCGCTCCCCCGCCGGCTTGCGGACGGCGGCGCCGCAGTCGGGGCAGGTGAAGGAGTAGAAGGTCGTCCGGTCGCTCGCGCCGATCGCCAGCCGCAGCGCCCCGGCAGTCAGCTCGAAGCGCCCCCGGCAGTCCGGGCAGGCCGCCTTGAAGACCGCGGCCACGGCCCGTCCGGCGTCCAGTACGTCCCCACCCATGTGTCCCGCCCCTCTCCCCGAAACCACCGTGGTCACTCGCCGTACGCCGCGAGGGCCGCACCGGCCGCGTCGCGCGCGCTGTCCGCCAGCTCCGGCGGGGTGACGATCCGCCCGTCGCGGCCGAGCCGCAGCGCCAGCCGGCGCAGCGACGCGGGGTCGGGGGTGCGCAGCGTGATCCGCAGCCCGCCCTCGGGCAGTTCCTCGGCGCTGTCGTGCGGGTAGTACTCGGCGACCCAGCGGCCGCCGGGCCCGACCTCGATGACGACCTCCGGGTCCTCTGCCGCCGGCTGCACCAGGCCCTCGGAGAGGTCCCGCAGCTCCACGGGCGGCGGGTCGGAGTGCTCGTCCAGGATCCGGATCTCGGCCACCCGGTCGAGCCGGAAGGTGCGCCGCGCCTCCGACAGCCTGCACCACGCCTCCATATAGGTGTGGCCCACGGCGAACAGCCGGATCGGGTCGACCTCGCGCTCGGTGAGCTCGTCCCGCGCGGGAGAGTAGTAGCGCAGCCAGACGCGGCGGCGCTCGGCGATGGCCCGGTCGACGTCGGCGAAGACGCCGCCCTCGGACTCGAAGGTGACCGAGAGGCGGGAGCTGGCACCGGCCGCCTCGCCCGCCGCGGCCTCGATCTTGGCGGTGGCGCGCACCAGCGCCTGCCGGTCGCCCTCGCGCAGGCCGGGCAGGGTCGCCACGGCGCGCGCGGCGACCAGCAGCGCGGTGGCCTCGTCGGCGGCGAGCCGCAGCGGCTCACCGGTGCTCGTGCCGGACGCGTCCGGGTTGTGCCACCAGATGCGGTCGCCGTCGGTGTCGATGTCCAGCAGGTCACCGCCGCGGAAGCTGGTGCCGCACATCGGCAGCACGTCGAGGTCGCCGATCAGCTCGTCCTCGGTGATCCCGAAGGCGCGCGCGACATCGGCGACCCGGGCGCCGGGGCGCTCCCGCAGATAGGTGACCAGCGACAGCATCCGCCGGGTCTGGTCAATGGCGTTTCCGGCCATAAGAAGGGGGTCCGTCCTCTTTCCCGCTTTGATCCTGCTTCGCTTCAGCCCTTGGCCACGGCACGCAGCCGGTCCAGCACGTCGGCCCGCAGCTCGGCGGGTTCCAGCACGATCACGTCCGGGCCGAACTCGACCAGCCAGGCGTCCAGCCCGTGGCCGTACGGAATCTCCAGCTCGTCCCAGCCGTCGCCCAGGTCGCGGGCGGCGAGGGCGCGGGCGCGCAGCGGATAGCCGTGGCCGGCCCGCACCTTGATCCGGGCGGTGCCGGTCGCGGTCTCCCCCGCCCAGCTCTCGACCGTCCCGCGGACGGTCACATGGTCGGGCACGGGGGCGGTGAAGGGGATGCCGCGCGAGCGCACCCGGCCGGTGATCCGGGAGAGCCGGAAGACGCGCTCGGCACCGCGGTCGCGGTCCCAGCCCGCCAGATACCAGTGGCCGCGCCAGCACTCCAGCGTCCAGGGCTCGACGTGCCGCTGTTCGGGGCGCGCGGCGTTGGCCTTGCGGTAGTCGAAGGTGACGGGGCGGCGGTCGCGGGCGGCGAGCATCAGCGGTTCGAAGGCCGCCTCGTGGACGGGGATGCGCGGTTCGAGCGCCATGTTGCCCTCGTACGGATCCTCCGCGAGCGGCATCCCGGCGGCGCGCAGCTTCTGGAGCGCGCCGCTGGCGGCACCGGCGAGCCGCGCCTGCTGCCAGACCTTGGCGGCCAGGCCCAGGGCGGCGGCCTCCTCGACGTCGAGAGTGACGGGCGGGAGGCGGTTGCTGTCGCGGCGGGCGAGATAGCCGGTCTCGCCGTCGACGCTCTCCACGGTCTCGATGATCAGACCGAGCTCGCGGAGGTCGTCCTTGTCGCGCTCGAACATGCGGTTGAAGGCGTCATCGCCGCCGTTGCCCGTGCCCTCGCCGCCCGAGGCCGCGCTCCGCCCGGGCCCGGAGCCGGTGCCGTGCCCCGGCCCGAAGGCTTCGAGGTATGCCTCGATCGAGGCCCGCAGCTCCCGCTTGCTGAGCGGACGGCGCGTGCCCAGCAGGCACAGCGCCAGGTTCATCAGCCGCTCGGCCTTGGCAATCGCCATCGACGCCCTCTCTACTTGTGCTCTCAACCGTTGACCGTACCGCTCGGTGGTCGTACGACAAAAGCCGAGGGCCCATGCCCGCAGGCATGGGCCCTCGGCCCGTCACACGCTCATGCCGGAGGGGCGTCAGCGCTTGCTGACACCCATCAGGTCGCAGACGAAGATCAGGGTCTCGCCCGGGGCGATGGCATTGCCCGCGCCGCGCTCGCCGTAGGCCAGGTGGGCCGGGATGACCAGCTTGCGGCGGCCGCCGACCTTCATGCCCTGGACACCCTGGTCCCAGCCCTGGATGACCTGGCCGACGCCGAGCTGGAACTCCAGCGCCTGGCCGCGGTTCCAGCTCGCGTCGAACTCCTCGCCGGTGGAGAAGGCCACGCCCACGTAGTGGACCTTGACGAAGTCCTTGGCCTCGGGGGGGGGGGGGGGGGCCCCCCCCCCGCCCCCTCCCCCAAAGGCGGTGGGGGGGGGGGGGTCGGGGGAGGGGATCGCCGGGTTGTTGGTGATTACGAAAAGCCTCCCCTGGAAAAGCCCTCCTAGAACCGAGG
>NZ_JBVHLW010000091.1:0-4009 GCF_055558795.1 Streptomyces sp. NPDC025618
TCCCGGGCTCGTCGGCTCATCAGCCCCTCCAGCACCTGGACACGGCGACCGTAAAACCACAACACATTGCCCTGAAACAGGTGCAAACGCTCAGTTAGCGGTTGTTTGGGTGCGGGTTGGGTGCGCCTGCGGCGGGCTCTTTCCCCAGCCCCGCCCCTTCCCGAAACCTGGGCTGCGCGCCCCGGACCCCCGCAACACGGCTTCGCCGCGTTGTCCTCAAGCGCCGGACGGGCTGGATATCCAGCCCGTCCGGCGTTCGAGGACGCGCCCGCAGGGCGCTCCCGCCGCAGGCGACCGGGGGCCCGACTCAGCCGGACAACTCCGCCAGCGTCTCCGCCCGGCCCACCGCCACATCCACACCCAGCTCGCGGAAGATCCGCGTCATCACCTCGTCCTCCGGATCCAGAACGCCGGCCAGCAAGTGGTGCGGAGTGACCCGGCTGTCACGCTGGCCGGGAACCCGGACGTGGCCCGCCTCGTGCAGCGCGCGCCCGCCGCTCGGAGTGAACGGCAGGAATTGCTGCGGCTCCGCACTCGGCCCGGGGTGCGGCTCGCTCTTCTTGCGGCGGCCGAAGAACCGCAGCCCTCGCCGCGGTTCCTCCGCGGGCGCGGGCGGCCCCGGCACGTAAACGCCCTGCGCGCGCAGGGACTTCGCGTCCTCCGCGGAGAGTCCCTCGCCGTCGCCCACCACCGTGACGATCGCGGCCCGGCACGACTCGGCCGTGATGCCGAAGCGCGCCAGGGTGGCGGGCGTGCCGTCCTGGAGGATGACGCCGAGGAGGAGGTGTTCCCTGCCGAGCCACCGGTGGCCGAGATCGCGGGCCGCTTCCTGCGCGCGGATGATGGCCAGCCGCGCGTTCTGCGTGAACCGCTGGATCGTGTCTGCCTCGAACATGCCTGCCTCCTGGAGTGCTTCGAACGCCTCCAGACGCTACGTCAGCCTGCCGCGATATCAGCCTGGGGGTACGAGGTCGCGGTAGCGGGCGAGTACGGCCCGGTCGCCCGTCACGTCGAGCCGGTCCGCGGGGACCCGGTCCCAGAGGAACAGCATCAGGTCCGAGGCCGTGCCGGCCAGCTCGACGTCCGCGCCGGGGCCGGGGCCCTCGGTGAGGCGGACGGCGTCGCCGTCGAAGCGAGCGGTCCACTCCCCCGGGCCGTCGGTCCGCCGGAACCTGAAGCCTTCGCCCGCTCCCGCCGGGGCCGGTGTCCAGGTCCGCCGTGCCGGTGCCATCACCTCGAACATCTGGGCCACCGCGTCGGCCGCGAGGCCCCCGTCCACCGGCCGGGCCGTGCCCGTCGCGTTCTCCGCGTCCCAGCGGTGCACGGCCGCCTCGACGGCCTGGATCCGCGTCCAGAAGGCGACGCTCCGGTCGGGCGCCCACGACCACACGCTCTTCGCGGGACCGGCCTCCCGGAGCGCCTCCTCCAGGGCCCGGGCCCCGGCCGCGAACCAGTCGGCCATCGCCTCCGGCACCGGACCGAGGTTCGGCGCCCGCTCCGGTGCGGGCCAGTCCGCCCGGTCCGCCGGGAGGCACAGGAACGGGTGGTCCAGGGAGAGGGCGACGCCGGCCGGTGGCGCGCCGACCCCCTCCCTGACCACACCCGTCACAAAGCGATGCACTGCTCCCAGATGCAGGGTCAGGTCGGCCACCGACCACGCGGGGCACGTCGGCACCGGCGCCGCGGCCGCCCCGGCCACCCGTCGCACCACTGCCTCGAACGCTCGCGTCTCACGGTGGAACTCCGCCAAAGGGTCCATGGCCTCACCCTGCCACGCGGTCAGTGCGCCGGGAGCTGTCCGGCGGGGCGCACCACCATCGCCGAGCCACCGCCGCGCCGCACCTTCTCCGCGGCGGCCACCCAGCGGCCGTCGGGCAGGCGCTGCACACCGGTGGCCGCGCCGATCTCCGGGTTCCGCGTGAACGCGTGGCCGAGGGCTTCGAGTCTGCCGCGCAACGGGCTGTCCAACAGCGCCGGTTCGAGCTCCGTCGTCCTGGCGTTGCGCTGGCTGGCGCGCGGCGCGGCGATCGCGTCGACCAGGGGCATGCCGCGGTCGACGTGGTTGAGCAAGGTCTGGAGGACGGTCGTGATGATCGTCGCGCCGCCGGGCGAGCCGAGCGCGAACGCGGGCCGGCCGTGGTCGAGGACGATCGTCGGCGAGATGGAGGAGCGCGGCCGCTTGCCCGGCCCCGGCAGGTTCGGGTCGTGGACGCCCGGGGTGACAGGCACGAAGGAGAAGTCGGTCAGTTCGTTGTTGAGCAGGAACCCGCGGCCGGGGACGGTGATACCGCTGCCACCGGTCTGTTCGAGGGTGAGGGTGTACGCGACGACGTTGCCCCACTTGTCGGCGACGGTCAGGTGGCTGGTGTTGTCGCCCTCGTACGAGGTGGCCTCCGCTCTGCCGCGCGTACCGCAGGGCACGGGCCGGCGCGGGTCGCCGGGTGCGAGCGGGCTGGTCAGGACGTGGTCGTCCGAGGTCAGGCAGGCGCGGGCGGCCCCGAACGCCTTCGAGGTGAGCGCCCGCGTCGGCACCTTCTCCTGGGCCGGGTCACCGACCCAGCGGTTGCGGTCGGCGAAGGCGATCCGGCTGGCCTCGATGTAGCGGTGCAGGTAGGTCTTCTCGCTGAGCCTGGAGAGGTCGCCGTGCTCCAGGATGTTGAGGGCCTCCGCGACGGTCGTGCCGCCGGAGGAGGACGGGGCGATGCCGTACACGTCCAGGCCGCGGTAGCTCGTGCGGGTCGGGGCCTGCTCCTTCGCCGCGTACGCGCGCAGGTCCCGCTCCGTCAGGTCGCCGGGGCGCGCCACGCGCCGGGAGTTCGGGTCGACGGGGGGTTTGCGTACGGTCCGCACGAGGTCACGGCCCAGGTCGCCGCGGTAGAGGGCCCCGGTGCCCTGCCGTCCCAACTGCTCGTACGTACGCGCCAGATCCGGGTTCCGCAGCGTGCTGCCGACGGCCGGGGGGCGGCCGCCGGGGAGGTAGAGCGCCGCCGTGGCCGGGAAGTCCTTGAACCGCGACTGGTTGTCGGCGGTCTGCTGACGGAAGGTGGCGTCGACCGTGAAGCCGGTGCGCGCGATGCGTTCGGCGGGCCGCAGCACCTGGCCGAGGGACCGGCGGCCCCACGAGCGCAGCGCGGTGTCCCAGGTGGCGGGCGTGCCGGGGGTGCCGACGCTCAGGCCGCTGGTGACGGCGTCGGCGAACGGGAGCGGCTTCCCCTTCTCCAGGAAGAGGTCCTTGCCCGCGCTGAGCGGGGCGCGCTCCCGGCCGTCGATGGTGGAGACGCGGTGGCTCTTCGCGTCGTAGTAGACGAAGTAGCCGCCCCCGCCTATGCCGGCGGAGTACGGCTCGGTGACGCCCAGCGCTGCGGCGGTCGCCACGGCGGCGTCCACGGCGTTGCCGCCCTCGCGCAACACCTCGATGCCGGCGGCGGAGGCGTCGGCGTCGACGCTGGCCACGGCGCCGCCGTAGCCGGTGGCGACGGGGGTTTTGGCGGGGTGCGGGTTCGCGTGCGCGGCGGTGGGGGGTTGCGCGTACGGGCTCGCTTGCGGGTGCGGGTGCGCGTGCGCGGCGGTGGGGGCGATGCCGGCGCTGGTGATCAGGCCGAGGGTGGCTGCGGCCGCGGCGGTGAGCGCGGGTAGGCGCGGATGCCGAAGCCGATGCCTGAGCTGATGCCGATGCCGATGAGTGGTCGTTCTCGCGCGCGCCATCCCTGCCTCCTTGCGGACGAACGGGGCCCGGAGCCTACCCGTGGCTCGCTGGGCGCGCCACGGGTACGGGCCTGTCGTGGGACGGCGTCTTCCGTGGCCGGGGGCGGGTTGTGTGTGGTTGGGGTTCGGGTGGCCTCAAGCGCCGGCCGGGCTGGGTTTGGTGGGCTCGCCGTTGCCGGGTGCGGGTTTCGTTGCCGCCTGCGGCGGGGGCGCCCTGCGGGCGCGGGGGGGGGGGGGGGGGGGGGGGGGGGGGGGGGGGGGGGGGGGGGGGGGGGGGGGGGGGGGGGGGGGGGGGGGGGGGGGG
>NZ_JBVHLW010000092.1:0-2996 GCF_055558795.1 Streptomyces sp. NPDC025618
ACGCGCCAGACCCTCC
Source organism: Streptomyces sp. NPDC025618 (assembly GCF_055558795.1). Lineage (NCBI taxonomy): Bacteria > Bacillati > Actinomycetota > Actinomycetes > Kitasatosporales > Streptomycetaceae > Streptomyces > Streptomyces sp. NPDC025618. The sequence continues at coordinate 17 of NZ_JBVHLW010000092.1, forward strand.
CGGCTCTGAGCCGTCACCACCGCATCATCCAGAACACCCGCGGCATGAATCACACCGGTAAGAGGGTGCGCGGGATCCGACTTGCCGACGAGCTCCGCCACCGCCTCCGCATCACTCACATCCGCCGCCACGACCGACACCTCGGCACCCAACCCACCCAGCCGCTCCACCAACTCACCGGCACCCGGAGCATCCAACCCACGACGACCGGCCAACAGGAGGTGCCGCACTCCCCACATGCGTACGAGGTGCTCGGCGACCAGCTGTCCCAGCACGCCGGTGCCGCCGGTGATCACCACCGTGCCCTCGGGGTCGAGGGCAGGCGGTATCTCCAGCACCAGCTTGCCGGTGTGCTTGGCCTGACTCATGAACCGGAACGCCTCCCGCGCCTTGTCCAGGGGCCAGGAACGTACCGGCAGCGGCTTAAGCCGCTCTGAGGTGAACAACTCGGCGAGGTGCCCCAGCATCCGCCCGATCAGGTCGGGCCCGGCGTCGGTGACGAGGTCATAGACGTGGTACGTCACGCCGGGGTGCCGGCCGGCCACCTCGCCGGGGTCACGGACATCGGTCTTGCCCATCTCCAGGAACCGGCCACCGTCGCCCAGCAGACGCAAGGACGCGTCGATGAACTCGCCCGTCAGGCTGTTCAGCACCACATCCACACCACGGCCACCGGTCGCCTGCCGGATCGTCTCCTCGAATCCGGCATCGCGCGACGAGGCCCGGTGGGCGGCGTCGATGCCCATCTCCTCCAGCACGGCATGCTTGGCAGGGCTCGCCGTCGCGTACACCTCGGCACCCAGATGACGGGCGATGCGCACCGCCGCCATCCCCACACCACCCGTCGCGGCATGGATCAGCACCGACTCACCCGGCTTCACACGAGCCAACTCCACCAACCCGTACCAAGCCGTCAGGAACGCCACCGGCACACCGGCCGCCTCCCGCACATCCCACTCTCGCGGGACGCACGTGACCATGCGGGCGTCGGCGACCGCGACGGGGCCGAACGCGCCCTCGAACACGCCCATGACCTGGTCACCGACCGCGACATGGGTGACGTCGGGGCCGGCCTCCGTCACGATGCCCGCGCCTTCACCGCCCATGGCTCCGTAGGCGGGGACCATGCCCAACGCGACGAGCACATCGCGGAAGTTGATGCCGGCCGCGCTCATCGACACCCGGACCTGACCGGGCTCCAGGGGCTCGAGAACCTCCGGGCAGGGAGCCGCCGTCAGGTCCTCCAGCGAGCCGCCCGTGACCATCTGGAGGCGCCAGGCCGCTTCGCCGAGCGGTGCGACCAGCTCGGTCGACCTACATGCCTGGGCCAGGCGCGGAACGTGTATCCGGCCTTCGCGCAGAGCGAGCTGGGGTTCGTCCTGCGCCTCGATGACGTGGCGCAGGGCGGCCCGCGGGAGGTCGTCGCTGTCCGTGTCCACCAGGGCGAAGCGGCCCGGGTTCTCGGACTGGGCACTGCGGACCAGCCCCCAGACGGCCGCGGCCGCCGGATCGACGTCGAGGCCCGGCTCGGTGGCGACGGCATCACGCGTCACCAGCAGCAGCCGGGAATCGGCCAGCTCGGACGTGGTCAGGAACTCCTGGACCAGGGAGAGCACCCGTTCCGCCGTCGCGAGCCCGTCGCCGGCCTCGACGGGAGCGACCACCGCCCAGGGCGCCTCGCCCTGGGCCCGCGCCGCGTCGGCCAGAGTGATGCCGTCGGCGAGCGTGACCCAGGGGGTGCGACTCGGCGCTTCCTGCTCCGGCACCGGAATCGGCGTCCAGTCCACCGTGAACAAGCCGCGCACGTCGGGTCGTTGGGTGGCAAGGAGCCGGCCTTGCCGCACGGGGCGCGTCCGCATGGCGTCGACACTCAGTACGGGGCCACCGGTCGTGTCGGCGACCGTCACCCGCACTCCTTGCTCGATGCTGTCCCCGACCGGGCTGAGACGTACGCGAACGGTCGTGGCACCCACCGCCCACAGCGATACGCCGTTCCAGGCGTAGGGGACGTATACGCGCTCGTCCCCGCCGTCCCGGAACCGGGCGGCCAGCAGAGGGTGGAGGGCGGCGTCGAGGAGGGCGGGGTGGATGCCGTAACCGTCGTGCGAACCGGCGGCCTCGGGCAGAGCGACCTCGGCCAGCAGATCCTGACCGTGCCGCCAGACCGACCGCAGACCCTGGAAAGCGGGGCCGTACGCGTAACCGGCCTGGGCGGCCTGCGCGTAGAAGGTCTCGACGTCCATCGGCTCGGCTTCGGCGGAAGGCCAAGGGCCGCTCATCCCGTCAGCGGACCGGGCGGATTCCGGGGTGAGGATGCCGGTGGCGTGGCAGACCCATTCGTTGTCGCCGTCGTCGGGCCGGGTGTAGACACGGACTTCACGACGGCCGTCATCGGTGGCCGCGTCGACCACGACCTGCACCCGTAGACCGGAGGCGGCCGGCACGACCACCGGAGCCTGCAACATCAACTCCTCGACACTGGAGCAACCGACCTCGTCGCCCGCCCGCAACACCCACTCCACCAACGCCGCACCGGGGAGGAGAACGGTCCCGGCCACCTCGTGGTCGGCCAGCCACGGCGCACCGGACCGGGAGAGCCAGCCGGTCAGCAGGCAGCCACCCCGGTCGGCGAACTCCACCGCCGCACCCAACAACGGATGCCCCGCCGCCACCAGCCCCAGACCCGCCGCGTCCACCCGACCGGACCTGCCCGCCAGCCAGAACCGCTCACGCTGGAACGCATACGTCGGCAGATCAACCACAGCGGGCCTGTCCGGGAACCAGCCACTCCACTCCACCGCGACCCCGGCCACGTGAAGCCGGGCCATGGCCTGGAGAAAAGCCAGGTCATCCGCTCGCCCAGCGACCAGCGAAGACAGCAGCAGCGGTTCCGGTCCTTCGGCTTCGTCGAGGGTGTGCTGGGCGGCAGTCGTCAGCACCGGGGCCGGGCCCAGCTCGATGAACACCCCCGCCCGGTCCG
>NZ_JBVHLW010000093.1:0-2694 GCF_055558795.1 Streptomyces sp. NPDC025618
CGGGTGGACGCGGCGGGTCTGGGGCTGGTGGCGGCGGGGCATCCGTTGTTGGGTGCGGCGGTGGAGTTCGCCGACCGGGGTGGCTGCCTGCTGACGGGCCGGCTCTCCCGGTCCGGTGCGTCGTGGCTGGCCGATCACGAGGTGGCCGGGACGGTCCTCGTCCCCGGTGCGGCGTTGGTGGAGTGGGTGTTGCGGGCGGGCGACGAGGTCGGTTGCTCCAGTGTCGAGGAGCTGATGTTGCAGGCTCCGGTGGTCGTGCCGGCCGCCTCCGGTCTACGAGTGCAGGTCGTGGTCGACACGGCCACCGATGACGGCCGTCGCGAAGTCCGCGTCTACACCCGGCCCGACGACGGCGACAACGAATGGGTCTGCCACGCCACCGGCATCCTCACCCCCGAACCCACGGCCGCGCCCGATGGGCTGATCGGTGCCTGGCCCGCGTCGGGTGCGGTGCCGGTCGAGGCGGAGGGTTTCTACGAGCGGATGGCCGACGTGGGATACGCGTACGGCCCCGCCTTCCAGGGTCTGCGGTCGGTCTGGCGGCACGGTCAGGATCTGCTGGCCGAGGTCGCTCTGCCCGAGGCCGCCGGTTCGCACGACGGTTACGGCATCCACCCCGCCCTCCTCGACGCCGCCCTCCACCCGGCCCTCCTGCTCGACTGGGGCGGGGAGCCGCAGGACGACGGCAAGGTATGGCTGCCGTTCACCTGGAACCAGGTCGGACTGTGGGCCGCGGGCGCCGACACCGTACGCGTGCGGGTGTCACCCGTCCGGCACGACGCCACCGAACGGGAGCTCCGGCTCCTCGTGACGGACGCCGCCGGCGCGAACGTACTGAGTGCGGGATCGGTGACGCTGCGCCCCGCCGACGTCGGGCAGTTGACATCCGTACGCGACGACGACGGCCTGTTCACCGTGCAGTGGACACCGCTCCCCGTGCCGGAACAGGACGCGTCGGGCGGCGATGCCTGGGTCGGCATGGCCGACGTGCGCCCTGGGGACGAGGCGCCCTGGGCGGTGGTCGCTCCCGTCGAGGCCGGCGACGGACTCGCGACGGCGGAACGCGCGCTGTCCCTGGTCCAGGAGTTCCTGGCAGCACCCCAGCTGGCCGATTCCCGGCTGCTGCTGGTGACGCGCGGTGCCGTCGCCACCGACGACGGCACCGACGTCGACCCGGCCGCCGCCTCCGTCTGGGGCCTGATCCGCAGCGCCCAGTCCGAACACCCCGGCCGCTTCGTACTCGTGGACACGGACAGCGACGACCTCCCGCAGGCCGCCCTGCGTCACGCCGTTGAGGAGCTGGACGAGCCCCAACTCGCCCTCCGCGACGGGACGCTCCTGATCCCGAGGCTGGTCCGCGCGGCCGGAGGCCCTGCCGTCGGCGCGCCCGCCGAGCAGGCGTGGCGGCTGGAGACCGGTGGTGCCGGGACGCTGGAGAGCGTGGCCCCCGTGGCCTGTCCCGAGCTCATCGAGCCCCTGACCTCCGGCCAGGTGCGCCTGGAGGTCCGGGCTGCGGGCATCAACTTCCGTGATGTCCTGGTCAGTCTCGGCATGGTGCCGGGACAGACCGGCCTGGGCGGCGAGGGCGCGGGCATCGTCACGGAGGTCGGGCCCGACGTCACGCACCTTTCGGTGGGCGACCAGGTCATGGGCGTACTCGGCGGCTCCTTCGGCCCGCTGGCCGTAGCGGACGCCCGCATGATCGCGCCGGTCCCACGGGGGTGGGATGTGCGGGAGGCGGCCGGTGTGCCGGTGGCGTTCCTGACGGCTTGGTACGGGTTGGTGGAGTTGGCTCGTGTGAAGCCGGGTGAGTCGGTGCTGATCCATGCCGCGACGGGTGGTGTGGGGATGGCGGCGGTGCGTATCGCCCGTCATCTGGGTGTCGAGGTGTACGCGACGGCGAGCCCTGCCAAGCATGCCGTGCTGGAGGAGATGGGCGTCGATGCCGCTCATCGGGCCTCGTCGCGCGATGCCGGATTCGAGGAGACGATCCGGCAGGCGACCGGTGGCCGTGGTGTGGATGTGGTGCTGAACAGCCTGACGGGCGAGTTCATCGAGGCGTCCTTGCGTCTGCTCGGTGATGGCGGCCGGTTCCTGGAGATGGGCAAGACCGATCTGCGCGACCCCGGTGAGGTGGCCGTCGAGCATCCCGGGGTCACGTACCAGGTCTACGACCTCGTCACCGACGCCGGACCTGACCGGATCAGGGAAATGTTCGCGGAAATGGGGGAGTTGTTCGCCTCCGGCGCGCTCGCCCCGCTGCCGGTGCGCTCCTGGCCGCTGGAGCGGGCGCGGGAGGCGTTCCGGTTCATGAGTCAGGCCAAGCACACCGGCAAGCTGGTGCTGGAGATACCGCCTGCTCTCGACCGGGACGGCACCCTGCTGATCACCGGCGGCACCGGAGCGCTCGGCCAGGTCGTGGCCGACCATGCGGTCCGGCAGTGGGGAATGCGGCATCTGCTCCTGGTCGGCCGTCGTGGGTTGGATGCTCCGGGTGCCGGTGAGTTGGTGGAGCGGCTGGGTGCGTTGGGTGCCGAGGTGTCGGTCGTGGCGGCGGATGTGAGTGATGCGGAGGCGGTGGCGGAGCTCGTCGGCAAGACGGATCCCGCGCACCCTCTTACCGGTGTGATTCATGCCGCGGGTGTTCTGGATGATGCGGTGGTGACGGCTCAGAGCCGGGAGGGTCTGGCGCGT
>NZ_JBVHLW010000094.1:0-2484 GCF_055558795.1 Streptomyces sp. NPDC025618
TTCAGGGAACATGCAGTAGAGATTGCCGCCGGTGCGGCGTGAGTGGCCGCCTCGCCGTCCTCGCGGACGCCGTGGCAACTCGAAGAACTCTACACGAGCCCGTAGGACGCATCAAACCCGTGGCGCAAGGGGGTTTCACAGGGGTACGGTCGGCGCATGACTCAGCATGCGTGCCGCAGCACTCAGCAGTGGTGGGCCGCCTGACCGGCGGCCCGTCTTCTGCGCATGCATCCACGGCCGCCGCCTCGGCGGCCTTTTTGCTGTCCGTGGTGGTGGTCCCTCTCCAAGGGAGGCAAGACCCCATGACCCGGATCTTCAGCGGTATCAAGCCCACCGGCCATCTGACGCTGGGCAACTATCTCGGAGCCGTACGCCAGTGGGTCGAGACGGACCAGCACAAGGCCGACGCGCTCTTCTGCGTCGTCGACCTGCACGCCCTGACCGTCGACCACGACCCCGCCCGGGTCCGCAGGCTCAGCCGGCAAGCGGCGACGCTGCTGCTCGCCGCGGGGCTGGAGCCGTCCCGCTGCACGATGTTCGTGCAGAGTCATGTGGACGAGCACACCCGGCTCTCCTATCTGCTCGAGTGCACGGCGTCCGACGGCGAGATGCGCCGGATGATCCAGTACAAGGAGAAATCCGCGCGCGAACGGGCGACCGGCGGCAGCGTACGGCTGTCCCTGCTGACGTATCCCGTGCTCATGGCGGCCGACATCCTCGCCTATTCGGCGGACGAGGTGCCCGTGGGCGACGACCAGGCCCAGCACGTGGAGCTCACGCGCGACCTGGCGGTGCGCTTCAATCAGCGGTACGGCCGCACGTTCACCGTGCCGAAGGCCGTACTCCCGAGCGTGGCCGCCAGGGTCATGGACCTCCAGGACCCCACTTCGAAGATGGGCAAGTCCCACGCGGAGACGAGCGGGATCGTCTATCTCCTCGACGAGGCGGACGTCGTACGCAAGAAGATCATGCGCGCGGTGACCGACAGCGGCAGCTCCGTCGTATACGACCGGGAAGAACAGCCCGGAGTCGCGAATCTGCTGGAGATCCTCGCGTCCTGCGTCGGCGGAAAGCCCGCCGAGCTGGCCGAGGGGTACGACTCGTACGGCGCTCTGAAGCGGGACACCGCCGATGCCGTGCTCGAACTGCTGCGGCCGGTGCGGGAAAGGCACGCGGAATTGTGCGCCGACCCGGGATATGTGGACGCGGTCCTGCGCACCGGGGCCGAGCGGGCCAGAAAGGTGGCCCGGCCGACCGTCGACGCGGCCTACGCGGCGATCGGTCTGATGCCGCCCGCCTGAAAGCACGAAGAACGGCCTCGGAGACCGAAGGGAATCCGAGGCCGTTCCGTACGAACTGTCGCCGCTGTCAGGCCTGTCCGGAGGCCAGTTCCCGGCTGCGGTCGCGAGCCGCTTCGAGTGCGGCGATCAGGGCGGCCCGCACCCCGTGGCGCTCCAGCTCGCGGATCGCGCTGATCGTCGTGCCCGCCGGCGAGGTGACCGCCTCGCGGAGCTTGACCGGGTGCTCGCCGCTGTCACGCAGCATGACGGCCGCGCCGATGGCCGCCTGGACGATGAGATCGTGGGCCTTGTCCCGCGGGAGGCCGAGGAGGATGCCGGCGTCGGTCATCGCCTCGACGAGGAAGTAGAAATACGCGGGACCGGAGCCGGAGAGGGCGGTCGCCGCGTCCTGCTGGGACTCCGGGACCCGGAGCGTCTTGCCGACGGGCTTGAAGATCGCCTCGGTGCGGAGGAGGTGGTCCTCCGTGGCATGGGTGCCCGCGGAGATCACGGACATGCCCTCGTCCACGAGGACAGGGGTGTTGGGCATGACGCGCACGACGGGGACGCCCTCCGGCAGCTTCTCCTCGAAGAAGGCTGTGGGGACGCCGGCCGCGGCGCTGATCACGAGCCGGTCGGCGGGCAGGTGGGGGGCGAGCTCCTCGAGGAGCGTCGCCATGTCCTGCGGCTTTACAGCGAGGATCAGGGTGTCGGCGGCCTTGGCGGCCTCGACGTTGGTGACGGTGTCGACGCCGTAGCGGGCGCGGAGTGCCTCGGCCCGCTCCGGGCGACGGGCGGTGACCAGCAGGTCGTCGGTCGACCAGCCTGCGCGGATCATCCCGCTGAGCAGTGCCTCGCCGATCTTTCCTGTGCCGAGAACAGCGACTTTCTGGGCCACGGGGCTCGCTCACCTCTTCTGCGCTGGAGTTCAGGGGCGTCCCGAGCCATCTTCGCACCCGGCGCGCGCTCCACGCGGCGGCGTGGGAAAACCAGAGGACAACGAGGGCTCACGATCGCCGTCATCTCCCCTTGAGTCCCGGTCGAGCTGGGGCTCGAACTCCCTCAAGCAGAAGTCGGCGCCGTCGGTCGCAGCGCACCAATAAAAAGGTCCGGGAACGCAGAAATGCCCTGGCAGGAACCGGAGTTCCCACCAGGGCATTTCATCAAAATTTGTTCGGCGGCGTCCTACTCTCCCACACGGTCC
>NZ_JBVHLW010000095.1:0-1248 GCF_055558795.1 Streptomyces sp. NPDC025618
GTGGTCATCTATGCCTCCGCACCGCGGATTCGGCGAGAGAGTGAAGGGTTGCGGTGGCGGCCTGCCCGAAGGACGCGGACTCCAGCGCGGCCAGGGCGCGCTCGTAGCGTTCGGTGATCATCTGTTCGACTCTGTCCGGGGCGCCGGTGGCCATGATGATGCGGCGCGCGACCTCTGCCTGGTCTTCGGTGAGGGTGGGGCAGCCTAGGAAAAGGCGCAGTTGGCCGGCCTGGACCCGGGACGCATGCTTCAGGGTCAGGGCGATCAGGACCGTGGCCTTGCCGTCACGGAGATCGTCCAGACATGGTTTGCCGGTATGGCCTGGCTTGCCGAAGACTCCCAGGAGGTCGTCGCGGAGCTGGAAGGCTTCGCCGAGGGGGATGGCGTAGGCCGTCAGAGCCGCCTGAACGGCCGAGACGGGGCCGGCGAGAGCGGCGCCGATGTGCAGAGGCCGCTCAACGGTGTACTTGGCGGTCTTGTACCGCATGATCCGCAGCGCGCGGTCCACGTCCGCGGTGGGGTGGCCGACGGCGGTGACGTCCAGGTACTGGCCGTACATCACCTCACTGCGCATCACATCGATCAGCGGCAGCACGGCCCTCAGCTGTCGCGCGGTCAATCCGGCGGTGTGCAGAAGTTCGTCAGACCAGGCCAAGGCCAGATCACCGATGAGGATCGCGGTGCTGGCCCCGAGCCGCTGGGCTGCTGTGGCGGTGAGACCCGCTCCGTGGTGCCGGGCCAGGCGGCGGTGGACGGTGGGGGCACCGCGGCGGGTGTCGCTGTTGTCCATGACGTCGTCGTGGATGAGGGCGAAGGCGTGGAACATCTCCAGCGATGCCGCGGTCTTGATCACCGGGGCGGGGGTGCCGCGGCCGCCGGCGGCCTGCCAGCCGGCCACGCACAGCAAGGGCCGCAGCCGCTTGCCTCCGGCGGCCAGGAAGTCGTGCAGGGTCCGGGGGACCTCGGCGGGCATTTGCAGGCCCGCGGCGGTACGCGCCTTGCGGTCGAGGAAGCCGTCCAGGACCGCGGTGACCTGGCTGCGGATGTCGGCTGCGGCGGGCGGCTCGGTGATGGCGGCTGTGGCGGTCATGGGCCTCAGCTCTCTTCGGTAGCCGTGGGATCGTGGGTGAGGCACAGGGCTTCGTCCACCAGCGCGTCGACGATCTTCGCTTCGGGCACGGTGGCAATCACCTGTCCGTCACGGAAGATCTGCCCTTTGCCGTTGCCGCAGGACACGCCCAGGTCGGC
>NZ_JBVHLW010000096.1:0-1028 GCF_055558795.1 Streptomyces sp. NPDC025618
ACTGAGCGTTTGCACCTGTTTCAGGGCAATGTGTTGTGGTTTTACGGTCGCCGTGTCCAGGTGCTGGAGGGGCTGATGAGCCGACGAGCCCGGGATGTGGCGGGAGAGGGCTGTTTTGTTCCGGCACCTCCTGTGTCATCCCAAGGCGTCCCGGTCGGTGGTCGTCTGCCTGCTCGCCAAGCCAGCCGCCGCGCAGTACATCGGAAACATGACTCCGCGCCGCAGCTATCCCAGCGATCTATCCGATGCCCGCTGGGAGTTGATCGAGCCGGTGCTGACGGCCTGGCGGGGCGGACGCCGCGGCCGCGGCCTGGACATCGGCCGCCCGCCCGAGCACGACCTGCGCTCCCTCATGAACGCCGTCCTCTACGTGGACCGCACCGGCATCCCCTGGCGTTACCTGCCGCACGACTTCCCGCACTGGCGCACCACCTACGGCTACTTCGCGGCCTGGCAGAAGGACGGCATCTTCGAGCAGCTCACCGGCCTCCTGCGGCGCCTGGTCCGCGAGGCCGAAGGCCGCAACGGCGAGCCGTCCGCCTGCGTGCTGGACTCCCAGACCGTCAAGACCTCCGCCAATGTGCACCTCGCGGACCAGGGCACCGACGCGGGCAAGCGCATCATCGGGCGCAAGCGACACCTGGGGACGGACACACTCGGCCTGCTGCTGACTGTCATGGTCACGTCCGCGAGTGTCTCCGACACCGCCGCCGGCGTCCACCTGCTCTCCCGCATCGCCACCGCCCACCCCCGCGTGCGCAAGGCCTGGGTCGACGCCGGCTACCGCACCACCGCCATCGAGCACGGCGCCCGCCTGGGCATCGACGTCCACCCCGTCCAGCGGCCCCCGGGCACCCGGGGGTTCAAGGTGATCCCGAGACGCTGGACCATCGAGCGGACCTTCGGCTGGTTCATGCACCACCGCCGCCTCGCCCGCGACTACGAGACCCACCCGCACCGCTCCGAAGCCATGATCCACCTCGCGATGATCGACCTCATGACCCGCCGCCTCACCGGCGAAACCACCC
>NZ_JBVHLW010000097.1:0-1022 GCF_055558795.1 Streptomyces sp. NPDC025618
CGCGTTCAAGTGCCTGGACGGAGCGGTGCACGCTGCGCTGGAGCTTCTTGCAGGTCAGCTCGGCGAACCATCGCTCGACCAGGTTCAGCCAGGACGAGCCGGTCGGGGTGAAGTGCAGGTGGAAGCGGGGATGGGCCAGCAGCCACCTGCGGACCGGCTCGGTCTTGTGGGTGGTGTAGTTGTCCACGATCAGGTGCACGTCCACTCCGTCCGGGACCTGCCGGTCGAGCTTGGCGAGGAACTTCTTGAACTCCGCGGTGCGGTGCCGGCGGTGGAGCGATCCGATGACCTGGCCACTTGCGGCGTCCAGCGCGGCGAACAGGGTGGTGGTGCCCGCGCGCAGGTAGTCGTGGCTGCGGCGCTCGGGCACGCCGGGCATCATCGGCAGCACCGGCTGTGACCGGTCCAGGGCCTGGATCTGCGACTTCTCGTCCACACACAGGACCAAGGCGCGCTCCGGCGGGTCGAGGTACAGCCCCACCACGTCGTGGACCTTGTCCACGAAGAACGGGTCGGTGGACAACTTGAACGACTCGGTACGGTGCGGTTTGAGGCCGAAGGCCCGCCAGATCCGGGACACGGTCGACTGCGACATCCCCGTGCGCTGGGCCATCGACCGGGTCGACCAGTGGGTGGCGCTCTTCGGCTTCGTCTCCAGGGTGAGCCGCACCAGTTCGGCGACCTGCTCGTCGGTGACGGTCCGCAGCCGGCCCGGCCGGGGTGCGTCGCCCAGACCGTCCAAGCGGTGGGCGATGAACCGGGCCCGCCACTCGGACACCGTCTCGGTGGTGACCCCCAGCTGGCGAGCCACCGAGCTGGCCGACCGCGGCAGTCCGTCCGGCTCGACCTCGGCACATGCCAGCACCAGTTTCGCTCTCAACGCCAGGGCTTGCGGCGTGGATTGAGCCCGCACCCACCCACCGAGCACCTCACGCTCACGCTCGGACAACACCAGCTCGGCCAACCGCGGCCCCGGACGCCCCATGCATATCAAACGACGCATCAACGACTCAGGTCACTAG